>NZ_CP102268.1:1276000-1595000 GCF_025148285.1 Marvinbryantia formatexigens DSM 14469
CACTGACGCTCGTTATCACACGCAGCCCGTCCTTCTCCTTTACCACCTCAAAGACAAGCGGGTTCTGCTGCGCCCATTCGACATCTGCCTGCGCCTTTTCACTCCACAGGCGGTAGCTCTTCACAAAACCACCGTAAATCATTTCCTCCGCCTCCAGCCGTGCCCGCACCGCCTCGTCAAAATTCTTGTATTTTCCCAGGTAAAACCGGCTTCCTTTAAAGCCGATATTCACCCGGTAGCTGCCCCGTTCAGTCTTGTTCACGCCGCGGAAACCGCTGGTATTGTCGCTGCGGTATTTCCGCTTTTCCAGCCATTCGATGCAGGTGCCGTCCACCCGTGTCAGACGGTTCCGGATGCCGTCCTGCACCTCCCGGCGCAGGCAGCCGCAGCTTTTCTGCACGCCGCTGAGAAGGGCATCCCGCGTGACCTCCACTTCTTTCCCGCAATCACAGCGGCAGTGCCAGTACACCGACGATTTTTTGCTTTTCTCTTTTGTTGGCGCCAGCGCCACCAGCCGCCCAAACCGCTGACCAGCAAGATCGTCCTTCATGTGATGCATCCAGAGGTTTTCGCAACCGCAGCTCGTCGTCTTTCCAGACTTCAAGCTGTACAACGATACGATTTTCGTATTGCCGCAGTCGCAGCGGCAGTTCCAGTACATATTCCTGCGACGGTTCTCAGCGCGCGACTCCACCGTCAGATGTCCGAACTGCTGTCCGGTGAGGTCGGCGGCGGTGTTCCTGCCCCGCGGGGCATTTTTTAAGATACAGCCGCAGTCCGTTGCCGTGCCCCGCTGCAGATACTTTGTGTTCGCCAGCGTCTCCCGTCCGCAGTCGCAGCGGCAGCGCCAGACCACATAGCCGCAGAACCTCTCCGGCGTCTTTTCCAGAACGGTCAGATGGCCGAACCGCTGTCCAACCAAGTTTTTACTCTTTCCCGCCATAATTCTTACCACCATTTCCTGCCGTCAGCTTCTTTTTTGCCAGGATTGCGGCCGCAACGATAACCGCCCTGCTGGCTGATCGTGTAACGTTAAATGCCCACCCCCGGAAAACGGATTACCGGAAAGCTCTGCGTTCCCTCCCCGGAGATTACCAGCGTGCAGACCGCGCCGTCGCTGCCTTCCGGCATCGGTGCGGATGCATCGTCCGCCTCCAGGACTTATCCTCCTGTTGAGTGGCTAAAAACACTCCTGACAATAGCAACAATTTTTAAAAGTTCAATACTTGAGTTTCTCTTTACTACTGGTCCATTTTTTAACTGAATTGCTTTCATAATGGTCTTGTCCCTCTTTTTCGCCATTCGTCAATTTTATTTTTTACTTTTGCTCCCAAGTCCATAATATCTTTCAAATAAAGCAAAAAAATCAGTCCAAACAGACCGGCTTCCACAATATAAAGCCAACTGTCTTTTTCAAGAAGCAGCAGTATAATAGATTGGACAACCAGCAAAAAATAGGTAATCACATCACGTTTAATATTGATATTCAGTTTGATATATTCCTTTAAGTGGTGCAGTTGGAATGCCCAGACAACGGCATAGCAAATAGTTGTGGAAACAGCCGCTCCAAGCGTGCCGATAAGCGGAATAGCAGCAATATTTAATACAATGTTTAAAACTGCTCCGATGGTTGTTGACCCGGCGTACATCCCGGAAGCCTTTTCTGCCGAAAAAATGCCCCCGATATATCCTGATAATGCATTAAACACGACCGCAATCGTCAGCCACGGCACATATCTCCATGCCGCGTAGAAATCCTTTGCATACAAAAACTTTGCCAGAACCCGGTCCAGCATGATAATCATGGAGCATAATATTACCATTGCGCAATTATATGCTTTATATGTATTTGAGAAAAAACCTGATTTATCGTCTGAATCAAAGTCCATTATCGCTGAAAGCTTCCATGCCTGTTCAAAAACGATTCGTATCGTGTTCAAAATAGTAGGTATTTTCGATGCAACAGAATAAATACCGTTTTCCGAAACTCCACAAAAAAGAAGAATAACATAACGGTCAAAAGAAACATTGACCCACCATGAAATAGTATTAGCAATCAATGGCACACTGTAACGAAGCATATTTTTCGATTCACTTCTATAGCTTTGCCTCAGACGCATTTCTCCAAGCATACGTGTCTTTCTCAATAAATACAGGCACTGAAAAAGCGGGCCAAAAATATTAGCCAGAAAATAACCGGTCAGTCCCCACTGAAAAACAGCCAGAAATACAATATTGCATCCTATTGTAACAATAGAAGCAATCACGCTTGATATGGATAAATCCGCAATTCTGTCTATACCGCGCGTATAAGCAAGAACAATCTCCGATAAAGCACGTACAAAAAACATGAAAAAGAAAAGTACTGCATAGTCCTCTCCAGCTTCGCTCAGATGCAGCATGCCATTGACTCCAATTCCCAAAAGAGCAATTACGCAGCCAGCAAAAAAACATTTCATTGAGACAGAAACGATTGCCTTCCGGTTCGCATCTTTTTCCAGCGCAAATCTTAAAACTGCCGCCTGTATATTTAATGTCAGAACCGTTTCCAGTACACTTACGGTTGCAGAAAAGAGGTCATAGGTGCCATATTCAGCTGTAGTTAAAATATTCGTATATAAAGGAACCAGAAAGAGGCTCATCAGTTTGGTTGCAAAGCTGCTCAGTGCCAAAAGTCCAATGTTTTTTAACAAATATGCGTATCTATTCATAGAAAAATATCTGACTAATTTTCGTTGCCTTTCATCAATCGTAAAGTTACCAGAATCGCTTTGAGCTTTTTCTTATAATAAAATTTAGGACTACATTTTTTAATTGCCTTATGAAATCCCTTATCAATATATTTAAAAAATACTCTCCTGTTTTTATGCATCTCAGTCGGTCTGATTAATTGCTGATTAGACCGAATTGCTTTTTCAATATCCACCGGTTTTGTCGTAATCTCCGTCCGGGAAACCAGTTCTCTTCCTTTTGCCGTCTGACAAAGAATAAGCGATATTCCCTTTGCCTGCTCTTCCGTTTCCAGTTCACTACCCCAGGAATCTCCCAGCGTAATGTCAGAAACACGATTCCATCTGGCATATTGACAGGAATAACAGTTTTCCGTATAGTCCAGTCCTCTCAGAAATGCGTGCGTATACATATCCCGCAATCCGGTCGGCGCCAGCTTCTTCTCTCTGATCCGCAGACCAAAAGATCTTTTTTCCCTAAAGCTTATTTTTTTAATAGTTTTCATATCAACGCGCTTCTCTTTTAGAAACATGTCCAATAGCTTCGGAGAAGGTGTGCCGTGACAGATTAAATCTATCGTATATAAATTTCCGGGATTCCCTGTGCTTTTTTTCACAGCCGCAACCTGGCAGGGCAAGCCGATAAACAATACACGTTCCCCGGCATTCAGTTTCTCCTCTACTGTCCCGTATATGTTTACAGGATTGCTTTTGACATATTTAGAACCCGCAAACATTTCCGTCTCATTCAAATCATTTGTAAGCTGAAAAACAAACTCTCCCTTATCGAAAAGACACGCAGCGACATAGCCGCCATTTTTAACGAACTGTTTAATAATCGCCGAAGCCACTCCGCCAGATGAGGAATTTTTCCTCATTTCCTGTCGTGCCCATCCCTGATGCCACGCGATTGGCGGCTTTTTCTCTGCCAGAAAAACATTGGGACATACACGCTCACATGCGCCACAGCCTATACATGCTTTTTCGTCTATCACCGCATTATAGGCATACAAATCATCCACCATCGTAATCGCATTTACCTTACATTTTTCGATACATGCCATGCATCCGGCACACATATTCTCTTTGCATACCGTCTTCATACTGTTTTCTCCATCGTAATATTTTCCCGCAGGTAAGCGGCTGCCGCTTCCTTTCCCGCCTCAATAACCCTATGAATATGCTCCATATCCTTTTTGACCAAATACTTAGCTTCCAGCTCGCTGATATCCTGCATCCAATGTTTTTCTATCCCCAATCTTGTGATCAGATCGGACAGCTTATTGTAATTACTTTCTCTTGTAAGAACGGCAAATTTATCTGCATACTTTGCAGAAAAAACGGTTCCGTGAAAAGTATCGGTTATTACGAAATCGGCTTTCTGGAATAACTTCAGACATTGAAACGGGGAGCATACAATATGCCGGTTAATCCAATATTGCGGAGCACCAACCGTTACGGGCGTCAGCTTATGCCTGCTGCAAAAATCTTTTATTGTTTCCGCCTCTTTCTGACTGTTAAAACGGTTATAGAAAGAATAAACAATGCAATACCGCTCCGGAACTTCCGGCATGTCAGCCTGTCCAGCTTCAGAATCAAAGTCATAAATCAATACGGGGTCAAGATTTTCATTTATTCTTTTATTTGTAAATTTTGCCACAAACTCATGGGTGTTCTTATCCCTGACAGAAAACGCACTAATTCTGCCAAAGGATTCTCTGATTTTTGAAGCGACTCCTTCGGGCAAATCCTGTAACCGGGTAGCTCCGCATGATGCAGCATAAGTGATCACTTTTTCCGCTTCTTTTACATTGCCGAATAACTGTGTCGTAAATCCTCTTATACCCATGCAATCGAAAACACAGTCACTTCCGATGACACAAAGATCATAGTGTGCACTGGTTTTTCCGATATTCAAATAATTTTTTCGAAAATCAGCATAATAATTTTTACTTGCCATTGTTCTGCATTTTATGTTTATCCGGTTAATAAAGTATTTATCTACTTTTCTGAGCTTCCCCCGCAGCCCCCGGCGTCCCTGCAGCTCCCCCTCTGTCGAATAGTCCAGACAGCGGTTATTGCGCAGCTTATTTTCTTCATCGTTTGGTTGTACGTCAAGGAACTCTACTTCGCAGCCCATGCTTTCTAGTATTTTCTTTAATGCATACGCCTGAAGGACAGCTCCCATATTGTCAATTTTCTGTCGTGACAAAATACATACTTTATCTGCTATACTCATGACCTTCTCCCTTCAAAATCTGATTTAATGCTTTCCGTAAATTTATCTAGATTTTCAGCCTAACCATCAGCCATGCTATCCTATACAACCGATATTTGATTGCAAAAAGCAGTGCTTTCTGCTGCTTCGTCTGATACTTTATGTTTATATCAGAGACAATTTCATAAAACTTACGGTCCTGCAGTATGGTATTGATTTCTTCTCTCTTTTCCCGTTTATCACCGTCTGCATGCGCAATGGTTTTTATTGTTCTGATTGTCATATTTACAAATCGGTCAGGCATTCGTCCTGTTACTTCTTCTCCGTAGCCAAATTCATCGCAAACTCTGAGACACGCTTCATACCAGGTCTTTATTCTTTCATACTTGTTCTCAATATATACGTGAGTGAGCGACGTCCTGTTTTCACAGTAGTAGTACAGCGCTTCTGGAAGCACTGCTACCCTTGTTACATTTTTATAAAGCAACAATTGGGAATAGGCATCCTCGGAAATATATTCCTTTTCTGAAACAAATCTCCAATGATTTCTCCGGATTGTCGTCATGGAATACATACATCTCCACGGTACCATCGCCAGCAATCTTTTCTTTCCCGTTTTCAAATCTGCTCCAATCATATTCGGTAAGATATATTTTAGGATTTCGTCTCCCTGATACAATATCTTATCCGTTTCCGGAATATCTCTGTTTTTTACCCTTCCGTCCAGATCTATGTTATAACAGCCAAAGTGAACAATATCTGCCTTATAATGTGAAATCCAATGATACGCCTTTTCAATTGCATCAAGGGCTACATAATCATCACTGTCGAAGAAACAGATATATTCTCCTGCTGCATGATCGATTCCGGTATTCCTTGCCATTCCTGCTCCTGCATTTTCCTTATGAATGACCTTAATCCTGCTGTCCCTTACTGCCCATTCATCGCATTTACACGAGCTGCTATCCGTAGAGCCATCGTCAATCAGAATTATCTCTAAATTGTGATATGTCTGATTGACAATGCTTATCATACATCTATCCAAATATTTTTCCACATTATAAACCGGTACCACAACTGAAACGATTCCTTTTTTCATTTCAAACTCTGAATGTGTCTCAGACTCCATCGTTCTCTCCCTTCAAAATCGCTCTTCGAACATAAAATCAATCCACAACAGCAAAAATTATAAAACTGTTTATGTTTCTCTGCCCAAATTACTATACTAAAGCTGTGACAGCATATATTCTGCAACCTGTTTACCTGCAGTGCCATTTTCGAAACTTCCCAAATCTTTATGATGCCTGTCCACATTTTCTCTGTATATTTTTTCATCAAATTGCTCAATATTCGAAAGCAGTACATCTAAATTCTCAGCCAGAGGAAATGGCCATTCAGATATTGGCGTATAAAAATTACGGTCAGACAAATATTTCGGCAGGTCCGTCGCATAAATAAAGCACGGTTTATACACCAGAGAAGCATCCCATATCAGCGAAGAATAGTCTGTAATGACTACATCTGAAGCATAAATCAATTCCTGCATATCATCATACTCATTTGCGTTAATAACCAGCTTGTCACCGGCTGTTTTTTCCGGGTGCGCAAATCTGTGATATCGGACTACAAAAACAAATTCTCCGTCAAATCTTTTCTCACAACTCGTCAAAACTTTTTCAACATCAATTTGATAATTTTCATCCGAAGCTTCATCTCTGAAAGTAGGCGCATAAAGTACCATTCTTTTTTCTATAGGAATACCAAGTTTTTCTTTTACCCTGCTCTCTATGTCATTTCTTTCATGAAAAAACAAGTCATTTCTCGGCATCCCGCTTTCCAGAATTTTTTGAGGAGACATTTCTTTTACTCTTTTAAGATTGCAGTCTGTAAAACGCTGACAGCTCGAAAGAAATACTGTAGTTTCTCGTTCCATTTTTTCAATGTATTTTTTATGCCTTTTCGTATGGTTAATATATGGCTTTTTATAAGAGCCTCCACCATGCCACGTATTAATAATCACCTGCTCTTTTCTCACCGGTATGTACGACTGCACGCCATAATTATCAATCATGAATTTTGCAGTAATAATATATACCAGCCCCCGGACTGACTTTTGTGCAAATACTTTTATGCCTTTTTTCTCCAAAAATCCAAACGTATCCGGATTATCAAAAATCCATGCAATTTCGAGCTTATCAGCATAATGTGCAAGTAAATACTCGCAAATATATTTCGGATTACAGTTATATTTTGTACCCTGCGTACTTCTGAATACCACACGGTTTCTTTTTATCGGAAGCAGCCAGAATATTTTCAATATTTGCTGCAAAATAAGCCGTCCCACTATATTCTCACCTCTACACCAAACTAATTCCCGGACAACCCGCCGGGCAGAATCTGCTTATTACGTCATTTCCATATGTGATATATCAATATTCCGGGAAATGTACATAACAAAATCAGTGCTTTATAGTCATTCTCCTTCAGCAGTCTGCCAATACTGTAACCCGCAAACTTCCCGTAAATAATATACTGAAGTGCCCCCTTTATCCGATATTTCAGCTTAATATCCCGTTTTAGGAATTCTTCAGCCCGATGCATACATCCAACCGGAGACTTTATATTATGCATTCTTCTGTTATTGGTAAGCCCATCTTCATGATAGCTGCTTACATAAATTGCTTCATTTATATACACCATATCGTATTTGCGCGCCATACGAATCCAGATAATATCTTCCCCCAGAAACCTTTCCCCCGGATACTCCGGAAAAGGATATTCTTTTAGACATTTTGTAAAAAAAACCTCCGCTTTGTCTGCCATTATGTCATCCGCATTGATTCTTTCCTCAATATAGTTGGAAATCTTTTCATTTGGTCTAAATGTCTTTCCGTTAATCTTTCCGTCCGGCATTTTACGCAGGAAGACGTATCCGCACAGGCTACGTTTTTCACTATAGCGGCTATGATAACACGCTATGGTTTCGATTGCATCAGATGTCAGACAGTCATCCGAATCAACAATAAAAATCAGTTCCGTTTCAACCGTTTTAATCCCTGTATTTAGTGCTGTATGTTTTCCGCCATTTTCCTTATAGAGATAATAAATCGCAAAGTCCGCCTCATTCTGCCACTGTTTTATCTGTGCCTTGGTTCCATCCGTACTTCCGTCATCGATAACGAGCCACTCAAAATCCCTGCAGGTCTGAACAGCAAGTGATTGATACAAGGCAAATAAAGTTTGTTTCCGATTAAAAGTCGGTGTCACAATCGTAATAGTCCTTTTATCATTCATACCTTATTATCCTTCTCCCAAAGAATCCTCATAAACGGCTTTTACATTAACAATCAGTCCCGACAATTTATAAAGCCGGAATCCTTTCTCTCCTGTATTGGGTCCGGCGGATATAACAAATATCCAAAAGCTAACAGCGTCATATTCATAAGCACGGAATCCGCATAGGCTTCACTAAGGCAATACACTGCATAACAACAGCATGCAATCATAAAGAGAACATTATCTCTCGTGCTGTACCGTTTCAAGAGGAAATAATATCCGGCAAGAAATAACAGAAGAAAAATACATCCATCTCCATATAAAAAGTTAATCATACCAAGATCCGTAGATATTCCCCTTGTTCCAAACAAATTCAGATTGTTATTATTAATTACATCTATGGCTGTCCGAAACCGGGATGAAAAGGTTCCAAAGCTGCGTAGAAAGTCAATTTTCCAAAACAGAACCGATGCGGTAAAGCTGACTACGGTTGTGATAATAAATGCCTTATCCGACATTGCCCGGATTCCCTTCCAAAGTATACGGCTGAGTATCCCATTTGTTGATATCAGCCAGCACAGAATAAGAAATATCGTGGTCATCAGAAATCCCGTCCGGCTGTTTGTATAGTAAAAAATAAAATAATTATAGAAAAGCAGAGCAACATAATGCCATAATTTCATGCGGTAATTGTAGACCAGAACACATAAAACAATCGCCACAAACAGACAGAAATGTGCAGCGTTTGGCTGTCCGTATCCCAGTCCATATCGAACCCGTATATTGCCGGAAGATTCGAAAAAATACTGCTTCTGTATATCAATAATTCCCATAAGTGCCATTGCTGTGCGTATAAAAAACATCGGTCCCCGAATCCAGAATCCTATTTTTAAAACTATTGTATAATTTATATTCTTCATAGAAGTAATTGCAACCGTCGTCAGCAAAGCCGTTGTACTTCCTGAAAAAAGCCATATCAATATGCCAAGGACGTTTAGAAAAATACAAATCCAGATTTCATTTCTGGTATAATCTGTATTTATCAATTTCAGAAAGGCAAAAACGATTGCTACCCAGCACATATATTGATAAGCTGCATCCGCAGCAGTATACCCAAGTCCCTTCCCCGCCATTAAAATCCCCCAGAAAATATAAAACAATTTTTCAGGGAAATTATTTATTATTATCATATGTTTTCCACTCCGGCATTTCTATCGCAGGTACTGCAGCTATCTAACGTTTCCTTCGTAACTTTTCCGTCCCGGTAGTCCCTGCAGATTTTGTTTTCATACATACTATATGGATGTCTGCCAAGCAAAGCCTTTGCCTTATGGACAGTCACCCATGCTGCAGGCTTCCAGATATATTTATGCATAGCCGGACTTACGCTTCCAATCATCCAGCAGTTCCGGTCACAGCGCCGTACCTTTGCCCGTACGCGCTCCGCCTCCGGACTGTTCCACAGCTCATCCCAGGTCTGCCGGTTCAGATTTCCCATAACTTCTTTATCCGCAGTACCGTTGCAGGGCATAACATCGCCATAGGGGTCAATAAAAAACGTATCAAAGCTCATGTCGCAGGGGAGAAGTCTCTTCTGCCCGTAGATATAGTTAATCAGCCCGTGATTAAAATAGGCTCTGAACCATTTCTTCGGGCTGCGGCTTCTGAGCAATTCATTGATAAGCTTCTCAAAGTTCTCCGCCACCATTGGACGGTCATGAATGATATTCTCTGTTTCCACAAAGTAAAAGCTGTTATGAAGACTTGCCGTTGCAAATTCCATTCCCATTTCTTCTGAAATCTTATAAAGCGGCACAAGCTCCGGCGCATTCCTGTCCTGGACCGTCATGCCGAAGCCGACATCCTTCATTCCCATTCTGCGCAATGTCCGCAAAGTGTTATATCCGCGCTGATAGCCGTTCTTCAGACCGCGTATCTCGTTGTTTGTCTGTTCCAGTCCCTCAATAGAGATGCGGATGCCAATCTGCGGAAATTCCCTGCACAGGTCTATGATCCGGTCAGAAAAAAAGCCATTGGTGGAAATAACAATGCGATCGCTCTTCTTGTACAACTCGCGCACGATATCCTTTAAATCCGTGCGGATAAAAGGTTCGCCTCCTGTGATATTAGTAAAATACATCTTTGGAAGCTTCTTTATCGTTTCGATACTGATTTCTTCCTCCGGTCTGGATGGCTCTTTATAGCGGTTGCACATAGAGCAGCGGGCATTGCAGCGATATGTGACAATGACCGTACCGTTTAATTTTTTTGCACCGCAATTTTTCTTCGTCATAAGTTGCATCTCCTTTTGCAGCAACGCCCTCTGTTTTTACATTGTATATGGATTCTCTCCTCTGTAAATCCGCATCAGTTTTTTCGTATATTCCTCAATATCATCAAAGCGGATGTTCCGGCAGTTCCTGCTATACTGCTTCTGCCTGTCCCTGTCATTCCACAGCTCCCGGATTTTTCTTTTTAGTTCAGCAGCGTTGCCGCTTTCAAACAATTCGCCGGTCCTTCCAGTCTCAATCAGCTCCGGAATACCGCCGATATCTGCCCCGATAACAGGCGTCCCATACATCTGGCTCTCCATCACGGAAAAAGGACAGTTTTCATACCATTCAGACGGATAAACAGAAAATCTGGCTTCCCGGATAAGCTTTTCCAGCGCCTCTGCACGCTGAAAGCCCATATTTTTAATATTGCCAGTCCCGTCAATTTCCTCTTCCAGCGGCCCGGCGCCTGCAAAAACAAATGGGATCTCCGGCAGCTCTCTACAGACCCTGAGCAGAGTCCCGATGCCCTTTTCTTTGCTGAATCTTCCAAAGTATAAAACGTAATCTTTTTTCTCTGCGTCATTTCGCTTCACATGGTCCACAAAGTTATGCATCATCACTGTCTTCCTGGCAAAAAGAGGATTGCTGTCCATTTTCTCCTTCAAAAACTCTGAGCAGCAAATGATCGTATCGATATACCGGTAAGCGCCATTCATTTTCCAGAAAACAGCTTCCATTGTACCAATAACCGATTTTGCCATACTGCCATGTATGCATTTCCCCCTGACACAGTTCCAGAAATGTCCGCCCAGACACTTTTCACAATTTTCACCCGTATCCGGATTTCTGCACATATGGTTCGGGCACACCAGCTGATAGTCATGCGCCGTAAAAACGATACGGCATCTGTTTCCCTCTTTACGCCACTTCTGAATTTCCAGAATAATGCTGGGAGTCAGCTGATAATTGAAATTGTTAAGATGAAGGATTTGCGGCTTAAAGTCTTCCAGAACCATTCTTAATTTTCTCCGCGCCCCGGCAGAATAGATTGTTTTCAGCGGATATAATATTCCGGACAGCTTTGCTCCGTCATGAAAATCCATATTTTCCGTATAAGCATTGACAGCATTCCCAACGCAGCGTCCCTCATGTTCCATTCCAAAATACTGGACCTCATGTCCCTGGCTGCTTATGTATTCTCCAAGCTTAAAGACATATGTTTCACTGCCGCCATTTTGGTAAAGGAATTTGTTTATCATCAATATCCGCATCTTTATCCTCCTTTAACCTGGTTCCGGCTGCCGGCTGTCCGTTTTGCCATCATTCTTCTTTACCGTTTTCTCATTTCATCTGCTTCTGATATAGCTCCAATGTCCGCCGGGTCACATCATCCCAGTTATATTTCCTGCAAATATAATCTGACGCCTGGTCTTTCAGCTTCCGCACCGTTTCCCCATGACTACAGACATACTGGAGCTTCTGACGCAGATCGGAGATATCCGCCTTCTTAAATACCAGTGCCTTATCCTCTACAACCTCCGTGCATTCTGCGATATCGGAGACAAGACAGCAATTCCCGTAGCTCATCGCTTCCAGAAGGCTCAGTGACATTCCCTCCAGTTCAGAGGGCAGGCAGTAAACATATGCATTGCTATATAGCTCTTCCAGTATTCTTCCCTGCACGAAACCCGTGAAAAGAATCCGTTTGTCTCCTTTCGCAAGTGTTTTTAAATGCTGCACGAATTCAGCTGTATCGGAGCTTCCTCCGGCAATAACCAGCTTTTTATCGGTGTGGACGTTCCGGAATGCTTCTATCAGACAGACGATACCCTTTTCGGGCACCAGCCGTCCAAGAAACAGAATATAGCTGTCTTTATCCAGCCCATATACTTCTTTTATCCGCTCCGCCGCGCGAACTGCCGGTCTGTTCACCCCGTTGGGGATAAAGACAGTCTTTCTTCCGTAGGTATTCCAGAAATAACGCCGGGCGCTTTCCGAAAGCACAATGATTTCATCCGCATATTTTACTGCCATTTTTTCTCCAAATTTTATATACCTTCTGGCAAAGCCCTTCCATTTTGCCCGCTGCCAGTCCAGACCATGAACCGTTACAATGCATCTCTTTCCCAGAAGCCGTGGAAGCCACAGCATCACGCAGGAACCCTCTGCGTGAAAATGAACTACATCATACCTGCCGGCAGCCGCATGGATTGCACCGGACAGGGAAGATGTCACTGCGGCAAAGCCCCTGCGCTGGATGGTAAAGACCTCTCTCAGCTTTATTCCCTTATATTCTTCCGGAGAATCCCCGTCAAATTCTTTGCCGCTGATAAGATGTCCCAGGCGGTTGTAGCAGGTGACAGAATGCCCGGTCTGCACCATTCTTGTGGACAGCTCTTCTACAACAATTTCAATCCCGCCCTCCCTTGACGGAATGCGTTTTTGTCCCAGCATCGCAATATTTAATTTATCTGATTTGTTTCGCATTACGCATCCCCTGCCCCGGATTTTCTGCTTTCACCTTTCTCTGAAATTTCTTTAGCTCGCGCCTTTCTTTTTCAGAACAACTCCTATCGTCTGAAAAAGAATCTTAAAATCGAGCCCTATGCTCCATCTGGCAATATATTCCTTGTCCAGTCTGACCACCTCATTAAAATCTGTAATATCGCTTCTCCCATGTACCTGCCACATCCCGGTGATTCCCGGTCTGATTGCAAGACGTCCCCGGTGTTTTGCTTCGTATTTCTCCCATTCGTCAACAGTGGGCGGTCTTGTCCCTACAAGGCTCATATCGCCTTTTAACACATTCCAGAACTGCGGAAATTCATCGATGGAATATTCCCGGATAAATTTCCCGACTCCTTTAATGATTCTCGGATCATTATGCAGCTTAAACATTCTGCCGTCTTTTATATTATTTTTCTCCATAAATTCCTGCTTTCGCTCTTCAGCATCCATATACATACTCCGGAACTTATACATATAAAATCTTCTTCCATTTTTCCCCACCCGTTCCTGCCGGAAAAAAACAGGACCGGGAGATTTCACATAGATTGCAGGTCCCATAACCAGGAAAAGAATCCCCGTAATCAGACAGCCCACAATGCCTCCGGCTATATCCAGACAGCGTTTCAAAAAAATCTGCACAGGCGTCGCTATGCTGACACTGTCCGATAAAACGGTATATCCCTCTATCTCTTCTACAAACTGACCTGCCGCAAGATCAGCTGTTTTCGCCAGACTGGTATGAAGCGTCACCCCCATCAGCCTGCATTGTCCGGCAAAATCTTCCGAAACCGAACGCTTTCCTGATAAACTGATAAAAACTTCATCGATCCAGTCTGATAATATATAGGACAACGCCGCTTTTTCTCCGATAATGACCGGAATCCCACGAAATGAGCCTTTTTTATTTTCAGATGAATGAATAAGTGCAATACAGGCAACCCGAAATTCGCTGAAAGGATCCCCCAGGAAATCGCCGGCCAGCGTCTGGTAATTACTCTCTTCGCACAACAGCATAACCGACCTCTTTCCTTTCACAGCCCGCGGATGACTTTTCCGCCACTTTTTCAGCAGCAGTCTTCCTGCATATACGAACAACACCGCCGTACAGGAAAACAGCATCAGAGCTGCTCTGAAAGCCCGGAACGAAGCCTTCAAAATAAACATATAAAGAAACAGGCTGATTTCTGCCGCAAACACGTGAAGCGCCGCAGCCTTAAATTCCTTCCAGTATCCCCGGTGCAGCACGTCTCTATAGTTTTCCGTAAAAAAGCCGGCACAAAGACTGGCCATGCATATGTATCCCACCATGATTTTATACATATCGCAATGTATCTCCCATGTCCCATTACGTGCCAGATATGCTATAGCAAATGCCGCCTCCATACACACTACGTCAACCATCATAAAATCCCAATGCTTCAGCCATTCGGACGTGCTCTTTTTGTACATTTTCTCTCCCCTCAGATGCTTCCGAAAGAATGATTGTCCTCATGTTTTTTCTGTTATTTTTTATAATAGTCTCCGTAGTACCTTCCATATCCGTAGCCTTTGCTCTTTCGCTCCACCTTGTTTAACACTGCCCCCAGGATACGGCACCCGCTTTTTTCAATCTGCTCCTTCCCGCGCTTTGCGAGATGATAGCTGGTGACACCGCTTTCCACTACATAGACAACACCATCACATTGCTTTGCAACAACAGCGGCGTCAATTACACTTCCAATCGGCGGAGAATCCACAAAAATATAATCATATACCTCCCGCGCGCCATCCAGAAGTGCGGAAAACTTTCCATTTCCGAGAAGCTCACTCGGATTCGGCGCAGCCGCACCGGAAAGAATAATATGGAAATATGGTATATTCGTCTGACAAAGTACATCCCGCAGCTCTGCCGTTCCCGCCAGGAAATGACTGAGCCCCTTCACCGTGCGGTCTACACCATATCGGTACTCCAGAGTCGACTTTCGATTATCCGCATCAATCAGAAGGACCTGCTTGTTATCTTCCGCAAATGCCTGTGCAAGAGAAAACGCCACCGTAGATTTTCCCTCGTTCGGCATGGAGCTTGTGATCGCGATTGCTTTTATATCTTCCCCGCAAAAAGTAATATTTGTCCGCAGCGCCTTATATGCCTCACGCGATACAGAATCCATTGTTCTTAATTTTTCAAATGCAATCTGCATACTGACGCCCCCTGATGCTTTTTCTTCCTCGTCTTTTTTCCTCCGGAATCCGGTATATGGTCATCTTTCTCACTCTTCGGAATAACGCCCAGCATATTCAGTCCGAGATATTTTTCTATATCTTCCTCCGTATTAATCGTGTCATTCATTATAAATGCGGAAATGACAGACACACAGGAAATAATAAATCCCGCCAGAGCTCCCAAAAACGTATTTTTCATAATACTTGGGCTGTCCGGATACTGGCTGACATATCCATTCTGGATAATATTGGGTTTCGCCGAATCCATGACTTCTGCCGCTGTATCAATCAGGATGACTGTAAGCTCGTCGACGATCCGCTTCGCACGCTCCGCGTCTGAATCGGAAACGGTTATCTTCAGAATATGTGTGTCCGTTGTATTCGTCACCTCGATCGCCTTTTCCAGATTTTCGTACGTCATATCCAGTTCCAGATTTTCAATTACCTGATCCACAACCGGACGGCTTGTCGCAATCATCTGATAGTCTGCTGTAAGTGCCGTTCCTACCTCCATATTTACAAGAAAAGAGACGTCCAGAGAATCTCCGACGATATAAATCATGCTTGATGAGCTGTACATCGGTGTAATCAGTATTTTCGTCACGGTAAAAGCTGCTGCCGCGCCTAAAATGACCGCAAAAATAATGACCTTCATTTTATGCAGCAGCGCATAAAAGAGCTCAATCAGATTTATTCTGATTTCATCATTTTTTAATCCCGGATTATTATTTATTAGTTCCATCTGCTTCTTGTCCTGCTCTCTCTTTATTATCTGAATTTTTCTCAGATATATTGATTTCTTATAAGCGCCCCCGCATTCTCCCGGAACAGACTGCTCTGGTATTCTCCAGAAATGTGTCCGGTCATCCATGTCGCAGCCTTCCGGATTGCCGGAGTCCTGTACTGCATATCATGTGCATCCGTACCGAGAAATGTAATCATCCCGTTTTCAACCAGTTTCCTGCACCATCGCGTATGTGGATGGAGTGAATTTCCGAGCACACCGCCAGCGTTTAATTGAAAGCAGGCATCCAGCTCCTTCAGTTCCAGAAAAAGCTCCGGCTTTCCTTTAAGACTCTGGTACCTCTCTACATGCGCAATGACCGGAAAAAGCCGCATCTGCCTCAGTTCTCTCACCGCCCGGTAAATTTCCCTGTAGCTGGCAGAAGTATCAAATTCCACAAGAAGATACCTTGTGCCGCACATCGTATGTATTTTCCCTTTGCGTATATCCTCCGCTACTCCCGGCGTATAATACACTTCATTCCCCAGATAAAGATGCAGCTCCCTGAATGATTCTCCTGCCTTTGCCTGCAGCTTTGCAAAAAGCTGGTCCAGGTCTTCCGGCCGGTACTGGTTTTCTCCCCGGACATAATGAGGCGTAAGAAAAAGATGCCGGATCCCCTCGTCATATGCCATAGAAAGCATCTTCATGGAAACCTCCATATTCGGCGAACCATCGTCAACTCCCGGCAGAATATGGCTGTGAATATCCACAAATCTGCACAAACCTAAATCCTCTCCTGTTTACATAGTAACTTATTAATTTACAACATTTTTAACAAAAAACGCTTTTTAGTCATCTTTGGGATAATTATATACGTTTTCGCATGTTAGTGTCAATAAAAAATACCCATCTTTGAGGTAAAAATGGAAGGAAATATGGGAAATATGAAAAAATGAACAGAAATAAAAAAACAGGCGTAAAAAGCAAAAAAATATGCGCCATACACAGGACACATATAAGAACGCACAAAAGGGGCTGCATTATGAAATTATATCCATACAAAAACGGAAAATATAATGCTTCCGGATGTAAGATCCGGGAGCTTCGTAAAAAATCGAATCTGTCTCAGGAACAGCTTGCCGCAAAACTGCAACTTGCCGGACTAAATATCAATCAGAAAGCTATCAGCAGGATTGAAACAGGCGACCGGGTTATTCCGGACTTTGAACTATTATATATTTCTAAAGTTTTAAGCTGTTCTATATCTACACTGCTTGAAGCCGATGAAAATGAAAATAAAGAAATATCCGGCGTCTGATGGGCGGCTGGACCAGATGCCAGAATGGGAGCAAAGAAACGGCACAGCCGCAATAGACGGGTCCGCAAAATACCGGGGCGATCCGAATAGCTGTTTTCGAGCGGAGATCCGGATTCCATGCCTCCATTTTTCGGCATTTTGGCATTTATTTTTTCGGTAATTTGGCAGTAAATTTTTCGGCATTTTGGCTGATTATCTTTCGGTATTCTGGCATTCCAAGTATCCCGTTACCCGCTTAACATTGGTACCGTGGAAATGCACTGCCAGATATAGCTTTTGGAGCCATCCGGACCTGTTTTCTGTTATTTCTTTTTCGCTGACACCAACAGCATCATTGGGCGGCGCATTTCGTCCCTCATCCCGGCAAGGTCCATCATTTCCTCTGGCGGCTGCGGTTCTATGACATGCTGGAGCGTAAATCCGTTTTTCAGCAGCGTTTCCAGATATGTCGTCAGTGTTCTGTGATATTTGGTCACTTTTTCGCCCAGGAATATTTGTTTTCTTTCACGTTCTGCCCTCCGCTTGCGGGCGCTTCCCGGTAATCAAATCGTAGCTCTCCGCAATCATCCTGCGGATTTCTTCATCCGGAACAGTCCCGTCCAGAATAATGGAGTTCCAGTGCTCCTTGTTCTGATGATATCCCGGCAGCACAGATGGATAAGCTTCTCTCCAGAAATCGCGCCACTGCGGGTCCACCTTTACATTCACCCATATGTGACCGTTTCTTTCATATGTCCACGCAAATGCTTTTTTGTTTCTGCGGTAGCGCAGAAGCACCCAGTTTTCATCATGAAACGGCGCGTCCACATATACCTCCGGAAACGTCAGACCAAAATCCAGCACTTCTTTCCGCTCTTTCATCAGAAATCTCCTTTCCTTTTACCAGGCTCATAATTGCTGCAATATTTCTCCGATATCCCCCGGTGTGTAATATTTATTACGCATCATTTTATTATTTAATAACAGTGTAATTGGTGTTTCTTGCTTTTCCATTCTGCTTTAGCAGGTTGCTTTTTACCATTTTCCTAAGAACTCTGGAAGCGGTAGACGTGCTTACTTCAAGCAATTTGATTACATCATTTCTTGTAATAGCGCCATGAGAGCGGGCATATTCCAAGACCCTTTCTTCATTGCCCAGGCTTTTTTCGGTCCCGGCAACAGAGCCTTTGATTGATTCTGCTTTCGGTGCAGATACCTTTCCCGTTTCATATTTCGCATTAATGTTAGGCAGTATGATTTTAAAGGCATTTTTGGTTGTTTCAATCGAAGGCTTTTCTTCCACATCTTTATATGCCCTCATAATCTTTCCCATTCCAGTACCGTAAGCCTCAATCAGATGTAACCGGTAGAATACGTTCGCAAGGTCCTGATTTCTGCATACCGAAATGCCTACCATAATATCCTCCAGGTCAATTCCCGGCATCAGTCCGCCAATAGATACAAATTCAATCCGGTCAGCATAAATACTGATAAGCGAACTTGCGCTAAAGGAATAATCCCGGTGAACCAGCAGATTCAGCAATGCTTCCCTGACGGCGATTTCCGGGTAATCCCTAACATCAATTCTATACAGCTTTTCTATGGTTGCACGGGTTTGATTACGAAAGTCAATATAATCATAAACCTCATTCATTTGCTGCATCAGCGACCCGGCAAATTCCCGGCGATCCTTAAAAATTGTCTGATCTGTTCCCTGAAAAACAGCGACTTTAATCGTATGGACGCATTGTTCGGACAGAAGCAGACCTAAGTTGGTATAAAGATTATCGTGGTCAATCAGCTTCAAAGTACGCATTTGCTGTAAGCCAAACTCCACTTTCCGAAGAGCAAATTCCTTTTTTGCAGCTTCAAAGGTGAGTTCCTGATTTAAGCAGCGCATAGCCTCAAAACGGTCTCCATCCGTTTCCTTAATCATACGGCGGATCGCCGTGTCGGTGGCAGGAACAGAAGAATATCCCTGTCTGACATATACGCCCTCCGGACGCATCCCCTTTTTAGCAATATAATAGGGGCGGTCCGTTCCACGCTGAACTTCCACCGCGACAATTTCTTTGCCATCTTCCTCTATTGTTTTATAATGCAGAAACATCGTCACATCGGGCTTAATTGCATCCCTTACCATATTGCTGATCTGCAAAGAAACACCGTCAGGATCATCAAGTCCGGCTACTGTGCCATCATCCCGGATGCCAATATACAGTTTGCCGCCATCACAGTTCGCAAAAGCAATGATTTCCTTTTTTATATCATCTACGACAGCTTCCTTCAGCTCTACGGTTTCACTCTCCCGAAAAAACATAGCGCCAGCTCCTTTATGCATTCGTTGGATATATTATATCAAATCGGGTCAATCGAGTCAATATAGCTGACTCGATTATGACCCGATTTGATATGATATTTCCATTATTCCTGTAATTGAGTGAAATCATAAACATCCAAAGAAATGCTGTTTTCAGATGTAGAATAATATTTTCTGTCTTATAATTGCTGCAATATTTCTCCGATATCCCCGTTGATGCAGATGGAGCGGTCTGCGATTTCTTTTGGCGCGTAAGCCTGCCCTTTATTGATGCAGACATAAACCGCCTCCTTATTCTCCGCCGTCATCTGCCAGAACGGATACTTAATTATCCCCGGTGTATTCATGCCAACGCCAAGCTCCAGAAGCAGCATTTTAAGACCGCTGTGCCTGCGCAGAAAGTCGGAATAGCGTTCACCTGCACGATACCAGCCGTCATCCTGGACAAAGGTACTGTCCGCCCTCAGATTCATCGTCATTGGCTTTCCACAGACGGGACAGCGGGGAATCAGCTCCGTTGGCACCTTCTCATCCGCCTGCTGCTCTACCATGCCGCGGATAACCTTTTCATTATCATAAGTTGCATTATGACAGGGCACACTGCACTGAAACAGGCCGTAATCACCCTGCGTGTAAAACAGCCGCTGCTTGTCAAAGCCTGCCTTCTGGAACTGGTGGTCAACGTTCGTCGTAAGCACAAAATAATCCTTATCCTTCACAAGCCCGTACAATCTTTCATATGTCCCGTTATCCCTGTCGAGATAGCGGTTGATAAAGACATATCTTGACCAGTACGCCCAGTATTCTTCGGGGCTTTCAAAGGGATAGAAGCCTCCGGAGTACATATCACGGATGCCATATTTTTTTATGAAATCCGGAAAATTTTCCTCAAAGCGTCTGCCTGTGTAAGTAAACCCTGCCGATGTGGACAATCCGGCGCCGGCTCCGATAATTACCGCATCCGCATTTTGCAAAAGCTCCTTTATGCGGCGGATATCATCCGAGCAATTTTTTGTAGATGTCATAATCTTCCTGCTTGAAAACATTGAATATCACCTTTTCTATCTGTGTGTCTGTCTGCAGAAAATCTGTAACTGTCCGCACGGCAATTTCCGCCGCTTTTTTCTGCGGAAAATGAAACTCTCCCGTGGAAATACAGCAGAATGCAATACTTTTCAGTCCTTTATCAGCGGCAAGCTGCAGGCACGACCGGTAGCAGCCTGCAAGCTGCTTTTTGTGTGTTTCCGTGAGCATTCCCGTCACCACCGGTCCCACGGTATGAAGCACGTAGCGGCACGGGAGATTATAGGCGGGCGTAATTTTGGCCCTGCCTGCCGGTTCTTCGTACCCCTGCCTGTTCGTAATCTCATCGCACGCCAGACGAAGCTGTATGCCGCTGACACTGTGAATAATATTATCCACGCAGGAGTGACAGGGTATGAAGCAGCCCCGCAAAGCACTGTTGGCGGCATTTACAATGGCGTCAGACTTTAATGTGGTGATATCGCCGCGCCACAATACCAGGCGGGCATCCAGAGGAGATACCGGCAGCGTAGCGCTGTCAGTCACTCCTTTTTCCATCACTTCTTCGCTTAAATATTCGTCCTGGACCGCAAGAAAACGGTCGCCTGCCGGACGGGGAGGGCGGATATTCATCAGACTTCTGAGAAGCCTTTTTTGCCCGCTCTCATCCGCCGGTATCCGCACCTCTCCCTGCTGCGGCAGCTCCGCAAGCAGTTCTTTTATCAGATATTCCCGCTTTTCTTCGTGTGTCACCTCTGTCACTCCTTTCCCCGGAAGCTTTAAGCTGCCGCCGGATAAACCGGCATTTTCTTAAAATTCATAAGGCGGATTGCCGGAGAAATCCGCGATTACGCCATGAGGCTCCTCCAGATAGAACACCTCAAAGACCGGATTGTCTGCGGTCTGGTACTGCCCTCTGACAATCGGATTTTCCATGCACATTTCCTTTGCCGCCATGTTGTTTTCAAACACCGCTCTGCCGTGCAGACGAATCCATGCATAGGACGGGCTGGAAACAGAAATTTCAATCCAGGGATTTTCCTGCATATCCCAGAAAACCTCCTTTGTGTTGTTGGTACAGAACCACAGCTTTCCGTCCATTTCCCCGGAAAACATGAACGGACGACACTTTGCCTTTCCATCACGTCCTACGGTTGCCAGATACTGGACAGGATTCTCCTTTAAAAATTCAATCACTTTTTTCATTGCTTTTCCCTCCTTACGCTCCTATAATAAGACGGTATTGCCATTTCGTAAAGTAAGCACAAAATTGTGCCATAGTTACCTGCAGGATACCATGAAAGGAGCGCAGGATATGGAGACAACAAAAGATTCTGACGGCGATTATCACATGGTTGCTCATTCCATAAAGTCTGTACAAAAGACCCCGATGCAGACACATCGGGGTCTTTCGTTCTCTCTTCAATTCTTTATCAGGTCTTTTTCAATATAAATACTTCCCGGCAATTTCTTTCAGCGCCTCCGGCTTTTTCGCAAACCACGCATCAAACGTCGTTCCTTCCGCCTGGATAGTCTGTCCAAGCTCCACGAAGAATGCCGGCATGTCCTTCTGGAGCATCATGCCCCACTGCTCACCAAAGCGCTCCTCACCTTCCGTGTCGCTTCCATTTACATGGAAAGTGAACGCCGGTTCCAGTACGCCGTCCACGCGCTTTGCGCCGCCGTGGAAGCCAAGCGTTCCAATCTGATGCGTACCACAGGAGGAGGTACAGCCCGAAATGTGGATCCTGGGCAGTACGCCGTCCGCAAAGTCGTGCTTTCTCACTTCGTCAATAATCTGCCTCAGCGCTCCCTGGGAATCACGCAGCCCGATCTGGCAGATGGTTGCGCCGATACAGGATACGGATGTCTCAAAAAGATTCTGTGCGCCGTCGTCCGTCACTGCCAGAACCGCCTTCGCCTCGTCACCGTTCAGATTGATGATGTAAATCGTCTCATCCGGCGCAATACGCACCTCGACTGCTTCCATATCCTTAATTGTCTCATAAAGCTGTGCGAATTTTGTCACTGCCGGAATGCCGCCGATGGGATGGTAAGCAACCGCATAAAGCCCGTCCTGCTTCTGGGCTGTCACACGCTTATCCGAAACTGTCGTGCCGTTTCCGCTCTTTGCGACCGCTTCCGCCGTCACGTCAATATCAAGCTTTTCACTCTTCTTCACTTCCGCCAGCTTTTCCAGGTAAGCCGCCTTGTAACCGTCCACGCCCAGGCTCTCCTGCATGTAGCGGGTCCTGGCTTTGCCGCGGTTCTCGTAATTGCCGTGCGCCACGAAGGTGTTCACCATCGCTTTGATATAATACAGAATTTCGGTCGGCGGCACCTGCTCCGCCACCTTCACGCCCATGCGCGGATTGTTACCAAGACCGCCCGCACTGTATACATCAAAAGTACCGTC
Organism: Marvinbryantia formatexigens DSM 14469; assembly: GCF_025148285.1. NCBI lineage: Bacteria > Bacillati > Bacillota > Clostridia > Lachnospirales > Lachnospiraceae > Marvinbryantia > Marvinbryantia formatexigens. Next base: position 1,298,993 of record NZ_CP102268.1, read on the forward strand.
CGCTTTCGCCACAAATCCAAGGTCGCGGAAGGTGGCGTGCGTTTCGTTCGCCGGAGAGTTGGAAAAGCCCACCTTCAGCTTTCTCGGCATCTTCACGGTCTTGATGAAGCCCATCAGATAATCGGACGCCGCCTCCGCATAGGGCAGCACGTCAAAATACTCGCCCTGCTCTACCCCGGAAAGCGGGGATACCATCACGTTTCGCGGGAAATCTCCGCCGCCTCCTCTGGTGACGATTCCGACATCCAGCGCCTTTTCCATGATTCCACAGACCGCCTCTGCGCCCAGATTATGAAACTGGATTGTCTGGCAGGTCGTAAAGTGGGCTTTCTCTACACCATACTCTGCAATCGCATCTGCCACGAATTTCAGCTTCTCTTTTGTCAGTCTTCCGCCCGGCATCCGCAATCTGAGCATGCTCGCTTCTCCGCCCTTCTGCGCATAGCTGCCGAAACCGCCGGAAAAGCCTTTATATTCCTTCATGCTCACTTCTTTTGCATAGAATTTTTCTGTTATATCCCGGAATTCTGCCATATCTTCTCTGAACTCCTGCATCAATTTTTCCATACCAATCTCTCCTGTCAATTTATTTGCGGCAGCTCCGCCGCAGTTGTCTATCATTATTATAGTGAAATCGCTGCGAAATATCAATGTTTATTTCCGTTTCAAATATTTCAAATATTTCTTGACTTTACAATTATTGTAGAGTATAAAATTGGAGCGAAGGAGGAGCAGGAAATGGAAAAAACACAGAATCAACTGACAGAAGGAAACATTTTGAAAACACTGCTGGTATTTGCAATTCCTTTTCTGATTGCAAATATTCTGCAGTCACTGTACGGCGCAGTGGATTTATTTGTAATCGGAAAATACTGTGATGCCGCCAGCGTGGCGGCGGTCTCCACCGGAACGCAGGTGACGCAGATCGTCACCAGTCTTGTCACCGGGCTTACGCTCGGAAGCACGGTAATTATCGGGCAGTATATGGGACAGAAAAATTACCGGCGTGCCGCGCAGACCATCGGCACCACACTGACTGTGTTTGCCCTGGTCGCCATACTTCTGACCATACTGATGCTGGCGTTTGAGCGCCCGCTGCTTGAGCTGCTCTCCACACCGGCGGAATCCTTTGAGCTGACCATGCAATATGTTGCAATCTGTGCCGCCGGCAATCTTTTCGTCTGCGGCTACAACGCCATCAGCGCCATCCTGCGCGGCTATGGAGATTCCACACGCCCGATGATTTTTGTGGCAGTCGCCTGCGCGCTCAATATTTTTCTGGATTTTGTTTTTGTAAAGTATATGGGACTTGGCGTCAGCGGAACCGCGCTTGCCACAGTGATTTCCCAGGCGGTCAGCATGGTCTGCGCCATTATTTATCTGAAAAAATCCAGCTTTATTTTTGATTTTAAGCTAAAGAGCTTCCGTCCGGTTCCCGCGCTTGTCCGGGAGCTGGCGGTTGTCGGCATCCCGATTTCTTTCCAGGAGCTGATGATACGCATTTCCTTTTTATATCTGATGACGGTTATGAACGGCTGCGGCGTCTACGCGGCGGCGGTGGTTGGCATTTCCAGCAAATATGATGTGTTCGCCATGCTGTCCGGCACCTCTGTCGCCAATGCGCTTGCCGCCATCACCGCTCACAATATCGGCGCAGGAAAGCCGGAGCGCGCGCGCAGGTCGCTCTGGTACGGATTGTCCTTCGCATTGTGCGCCGCCTTTTTGTTCTGGCTCTGGGCGCAGCTTTCCCCGCAGTCGATGATTCGCGTATTTTCTGACGATGAGCAGGTCATCGCCGCCGGTGTGCCGTTCTTTCGCTCCAACAGCTATGACTACCTGCTTGTCACCATTGTATTCTGCCTGAACGGCTACCTGAACGGCCGCCAGAAAACCGTCTGGACCATGATAAGCAGCAGCGCCGGCGCACTGCTTCTGCGCATCCCGCTGGTTTATCTGTTTGCGAAATACTTTGGTGATAATCTTGGAATGCTCGGCCGCATCGCGCCCACGGTATCCGGTATCATGGCGTGCTATACGCTCGCCTATGTGCTGTATGAGGGAAGGAAATCCCGCCAGAGGACATAATTTCTGAAAAACCGGCGCAGCCTTTGCCGCGCCGGTTTCATCTGTAATTTTCTCTGTTTCTTCTGAGCCCCTTTCTGAGAAGGGCAGTCCCATCTTTACAGCTCCATATGAATGGCGCCGTATTTGCGGATAGTCATTTTATAAACGCATTTGTCGTTCAGCTTTTCTTCGATATATTTTGTGAAGTCCGCGGTGTATTCCTTCGGAAGGATTACCATGATTACCCCGGCAAAGCCGCCGCCATGAATACGGCAGGCGCTTTTTTTGATGCCCTTGCGGTACAGCTCTGTCAGCGCAAGCGCCACACAGATGGCCTGCTCCTGCGGAGTCTCGATGCAGTAGCAGTTCTGCAGCCATTTCCAGGAGGAATCGCCGGATTCGCAAACCAGACGCAGGAAATCGTCGTAGCGTTTTTCCTTCAGCGCCGCCACTTCCTCGTCTACGCGGGTATTTTCGTTATAAAAATGCAGCGCGCGCATCACGCAGCGGTCGCCGAGCGCCCCGCGGAGCTGCGGAATATTTTCCAGTAATTTTTCATACGGAACTTCCGCAAGAACCTCTTTTCCAAAATACGCAGCCACCTTTTTCATTTCCACCGGAACAGCGGAATACTCGTCGCTCATATTGGCATGTCCCTTTCCGGTGTTCACAATCAGAAGGTCGCAGCCAATCTCGTCCAGACTGAAATCTATCTTTTCTACCTTCGGATTTTCGTTATCCGCAAAGTCAATCGTCACCACACCGCCGCATGCACATGCCATCTGATCCAGCAACCCCGATGCTTTTTTCCAGTAAACATTCTCCGCATAACGTCCCGCGTGCGCATAATTTATGACATTCATCTGATTATCATTAAAGAAATAATTCAGAATCGAGCAAATCAGCATTTCGAAGGAAGCAGATGAGCTGACACCCGCCGCGCTGATAACATTGCTGGTAGTAAAAGCGTCAAAACCGCCGACAGCGAAGCCTCTCTCCTTAAAGCCTGCCAGAATGCCCTTTATCAGCGGCACTGTGCCGGTCGTTTTTCCATCCGACTCCAGCTTGTCCAAATCAATCGTGAAATCCTGATGGAAGGTCTCGCTGATAATACGTATCTGATTGGAATCGTTTTTACGCGCCGCGCAGATGCAGTCCTGGTTTACGCTGCCCGCAAGCACCTTTCCATGATTGTGGTCGGTATGATTGCCCCCGATTTCCGTGCGTCCCGGTGAGGAAAACAGTTCAAAATCCACGTCCCCGAAATTTTTTACAAATCCCGCCGCAAGGTAACGGTAACGCTCCATGTTCTCCTGCACATTGTCTTTTCCGTATAAATCGGCAAACAATTCCGCAGCGCTGCTTTTCTCCAGCGCCTCTGCTATCTGATTCTGCTTCATTAGGCTTATCCCCCTTGATTATTTTATCAGCGGACATTCTGCTATGCCTGCGCCGCAACAGCCCCCGTTACCGTGCACTGCGTTCACAACAACTTCCCGGTAACATTGGCGCAAGTTAAGAAAACCTTTCGTTTACAGCCGCCTCTCCTTCGATTATAATGATTTCAGACAGAAAATACAACTCCAATATGAAAAAAGTAACAAAGGAAAACTTATGACCATACAGAAGAAAACGGCTGCAAAGACGAAAAAAGCAGCCGGAAAAAGTAAAGAACATCCAAAGGAAAAAACAAAAGAAAAAACGAATGGCAAAACTGCCTCCAGTGCCGCCCGCCGAACGGGAAAGCGTTCTGCCAGGAGCAAAGCCTCCTCTTCTGCGGCATCTGAGCTTCGCAGGAAGCAGGTGGCAAAACAGCGCATCCTTCTCGGATGCGCGGCGCTGTTTGTCATCCTTTTTCTCACGCTGATCCTGCCCCGCATCACACACCACCGGGAAAGCAGCGGCAGACTGGTGGGCGTCAATTCCGACGTCCTGCAATATTCTGACGCGGTCGCCGCACAGTGCAGGGAATTCGGCATTTCCGAATATTCCAACCTGCTGCTGGCGATGATGCAGCAGGAAAGCTCCGGACAGGGAACAGACGTTCTGCAGTGCTCAGAGAGTCCCTTTAACACGGAATACCCCAACACGCCGGGCAGCATCGCCGATGCCGCTTACTCCATCCGCGTGGGCGTCGAGACCTTTGCCTACTGCCTGGACATGGCGGAGTGCAAAAGCATTTCCGATACAAACGCGCTGAAGCTCGCCCTGCAGGAGTACAACTTCGGCAACGATTACGCCGGGTGGGCACTGGAAAATTACGGCGGCTATTCCGAGGAAAACGCCCTGGAATTTTCCGAAAGGATGAAGGCGCAGCTTGGCTGGGAAACCTACGGCGACCCGCAGTACGTATCACACGTCCTGCAGTACATCAGGCTGTAGCGCATCCGCCCTGCTGCGCGTCCGGCAGAGTTTCGATGCTTCCGGAACGCCCGCTTTGCAGAAGCTGCTGCCACTACTGCTCGTTTTCCCAGTAATGACGGCGCCGGGTGTCATCCATATCCTCAACAAAACGCTTTTTAAATACGAGGAACTCCTCCAGATCCATCAGAATATGGTACAGCAGAGCGCGGCTCTCAAATTCTTCCCGGCTGACCGGCAGCGGTTCCTCCTTCATCGACAGAAAAATATCGTCCAGCTTTGCGAGCTGCACTGTGGGAATATTTTTTTCCGTTACATAATCCGCTGTGTCCAGCACAAACTGCGCAATTACCTGCGCCTGCACGGGCATGTGACGGATTTTTTTCATTTCATAATGCAGGTTATGCAGTACCCCGCACTGCTGCAGGCGCATTTCAAAATAATCAATATAATATCCCGGATGGGAATGGAAGGTATTATCCTGGTACTCGTGCGCATCCCGGATAAATCCGCGCAGCTTTCCCTCCAGCACCACAATATCCTCCCAGACATCCCTCTGCATATCCCGGCAGGAAAGATAGGCGGCAATCTCACCCATGATCATCTGAAGGCGTTCCTCCGTATAGCGCATATTCTGAATAAGGTCTTTTTTATGCACCCGGTTGTTGTGGAACAGGTTCAGAAACAGCGCAATGGAAATGCCAATCAGAAGAAGACAGAATTCATTCCAGATTGCCTCCGGCCGGAAGTCGCGCGTCTCCAGGAAATGGGTGCCGATCACCGCATTTACCGAAAGCGCCGCCCTCCAGCCAAAGGCTTCGCAAATCAATGTCATGGCGAACAGAAAAATACCGTATGCCATCCAGGCGCTTTTCAGCCGCGAAATGGTAAGCCAGGCAATAAATACCGCAATGGCGAAGGTAATCACACGGAAACCGGACAGCCGCACTGTCTCCCACTTCGTCGTGACGATCGTGAGCATGGCGATGCTGCCCGCGGACGCTGCAAAGGAAAGACCGAGCGTCTGCGCAAGCCAGATGGCAAAGCTGCTTCCGATTGCTATTTTCAGTGCCTGCAGCACCGGTTTCCATAATTGTCTGTTCGCCATACCCGCCTCCCGCAGCCCTGTATTTTCCGGGCAGCCGTTTTTTCTGCCGCTCCGGGGTTTCCCGCTGCCCCGTATTTTTCAAATCTTCCGCACACAAAAACTCTGTTTACTTTCCGGATGCCGTAAGCGCCCGGTAAGCCTCCTCCAGATACGGATTCTGCGCTTTGGCAAACCCTCCGTCCGCCAGCGCCGCAAACTGCGGGTCGATCGGCATCTTGCCGAGCACCTTCAGCCCCATACCCGCTGCTACTTCGTCGATATGGCTCTCTCCAAACACGGAAATCTTCTTTCCGCAGTCCGGACATACCAGCCAGCTATAATTCTCCACGATGCCGAGCACCGGAATATTCATGGTTTTCGCCATATTGTAGGCTTTCTTTACAATCATCTGCACCAGCTCCTGCGGCGAGGAAACAATCACGATGCCGTCCACCGGCAGGGACTGGAACACCGTCAGCGGCACATCACCGGTTCCGGGCGGCATGTCCACCAGAAGATAATCCAGCTCGCCCCAGATTACATCGCTCCAGAACTGCTTTACCACGCCCGCGATGACCGGTCCTCTCCAGATTACCGGTGATTCCTCATCCGGCATCATAAGGTTGATGGAAATGACCTTGATGTCGTTTTCCGTGATCATCGGATAAATCCCCTCGTCGTCCGCCACCGCCGGTCCGCGGAGCCCGTACATTTTCGGGATGGACGGTCCGGTAATATCCGCGTCCAGGATACCCACGCGGTAGCCCTTTGCCGCCAGCATGTTTGCCAGGGAAGCCGTCACCATCGATTTTCCGACGCCGCCCTTGCCGCTCACCACGCCAATTACATTTTTTATCTCGGAGTACGCGTTTGCGTCTACCTGAAAGCTCTGCTGATTCTGCTTGCTCGGACATCCCTCACAGCTTTCTCTGTCGCAGCTCGATGCGCTGCTGCATGATTTCTCTGCCATTTTAAAAACCTCTTTTCTTTAAAATCTCATCCGGCATGTACCTGTCACGCCGTCGATGCGCCGGACAAAACGCCCCGCACACATGTAAATTGATTGTATGACAAAACACCGGAAATTGCAAGGTAAAGGAGCGACTTTCCTACTTCACCCTGATGGATTTTACTGTGCTGTAGCTCCCGTAAATCTTATTTCCGAGCGCATCCGTTGTGTACGCTCTCACACGCACATAATATTTTGTGTTTCTTCTGAGATTTTTAAACGTTCCGGAAATCTTGCTGCCGCTTGTGACATTGCCTTTCTTTGTCGTGCCGGACGTAAATTTTTTACTCGTCGACACGAAAACTTCATAGCCCTTTGCCCCGGAAACCTTCGCCCACTTCACCGTCAGGCTGCCGGATTTTGGCGTAAGCTTTGTGATCGACGCTTTCTTTACGGTAATCTTCGACCAGCGCGCGTAAAGCGTCTGCGTCTTGCCCTTCGCAATCTGCACGGTTGTCGATGACGTCACCTTGCTGCCGCCGGATTTGCCCGTGTACCAGCCTTTAAATGTGTAGCCTTTGCGCACAGGAGTGGGCAGCTCCCCATACTTCTTTTTGTAAGTGACGGTGCGCTTCTGTGTTTTGATGTTTTGCGTCTTTGACAGCGAGCCCCCGTTGGCATTTAAAATCAGGCTCCGGCTGTCTGCATCGCTCACTTTGAACGTCATCGGACAGCTCCAGCCCGGATACTGCGGGTGCGAAATCGTTACCACCGCTGTTCCCGCTTTTACTCCTTTCACATTTCCGGCGCCATCCACGGTAAGCACCGCCGGATTGCTGCTTTTCAGACGGAAGTCCTTCCACAGCAGCTCGACCGGCTTAATGCTGCCGCCGTCGTAAAACAGCAGCGTAAGATTTTTCTTATCGCCCTTTTTCAGCGCCAGCGCATTGATGGAGGTTCCGTCAACTCCGGTGATGAAAAGATTTCTGGCATCATATAAATAATACTGGTGAAGATTTATCCGCATCACCGTGCTTTTATCCGCCGGCTTTGTCCCTGCGGACGCGCTTCCTCTGCCAAAGCACTGCACCCAGTACAGCGTGCCGTCATAGTTGAAGCAGCCGATGCCGACGCTGCGAAAATCCCCTTCAATCATATTTGCATAATGGCCCGGAGAATTTTTCCACGACGTCACGACCGCAGACGCGCTCCTCTGCCCGGCGGCAATATTTTCCCCGCTCATCTTCGGCGACGCCGAGTAGCAGTCTGTACCGTCCGGTCTGTCATGGGCGAACAGTATGGAAATCTCCGCTGCCCGCTGCATTGCCGCCGCCATCAGATCCTTATCCATTGCAAGCGGCTCCACGCCCCGCTCTGCACGGACCTGGTTCGTGTATGTCAGCACCTGGTACGCTTTCTGATACTCCAGCCTTCCCTTCACAAACACGTCTACAGTCTCATCCTGCGCCATCGCCGGAGCTGCCGCCAGCAATATCAGCAGCAAAAACAGTATCCCGCCCGTCAGATATCTGACAGGTCCTCTTTTTCTCTGTTCCATCCTCATTCCTCCCCTTTTTGCGGACGTCTCCGGACCGCCTGCGGCTCTGAGCGTCCTGTATCTGCGTTTCATCTTCTGTCATTATCATAGCACAAAAGCTGCCGCGAAGCCATATGAATTTGCTTCGCGGCAGCCTTTTATACATTTTTCCTGTTCGCACCGGTTACTGGAACCGCTGCATATGATTGCCTGTCTGAACCGTTGCGGTTATCTGACCTTATTCTGCAATGTCAGCATACATGAAGTGCCAGTAGCCGTATGCGGAATGCCAGGAACCTTCGATCTTGCTGCTCTGCAGCCAGAAGTCATTGTAGTATGCCAGCGGGCAGCATGCGGATTCTTCCATAAGGATATCCTCTGCCTCGTGAAGCGCTGCGGAGCGCTCTGCTGCATCTGTCGTGCTTCTTGATTTGTCCATAGCCGCATCGTAATCTGCGCTGTTGAACTTACCATCGTTGTTTCCGTTGGTGGAGTACAGAAGGTCAAGCATGTTGGACGGGTCTGCATAGTCTCCTACCCAGCCGTTACGTGCGATTTCGAAATCGCCGCTGCGGCGCATCGGTGTGAAGCTGGACCACTCTACGATATCTACTTCCAGGGTAACGCCGATCTCTTTCCATGCCTGCTGCAGATACTCTGCAACTGCCTTGTGGTAACCGGAATCGTTGGTGCTGTAGTGCAGAACCGGCAGTCCCTCGCCGTTCGGATAACCAGCTTCCTCAAGAGCTGCCAGAGCGCCCTCGATATCAGCGGTTGCGCTCATGTACGGTTCGCCGCCGTTTGCATTCTCTTCAAAGGAGCTTCCGTCTGTGTCTACCCAGCCCGGTCCGATGAAGTTGGTAGCCGGAGAGTAGGTTCCCTGCATCAGAGTATTTGCAACATATTCTCTGTCGATCGCCAGATTCAGCGCTTTACGTACCAGCGGGTTGTCAAGCGGCTCAACCTGTGTATTGTAGGAAATGTAGTAGGTACCGATAATCGGCTCTACATGGAATTCCTCGTTGCCCTCAAGGCTCGGAATTTCCTCGGTCGGAACATCCTTGATCATCAGAACTTCGCCGCTCTGATATGCATTGTAGGATGCGTTGGAATCCTCGATCAGGTTCCATTTGATGCTGCCAAGCTTGATTGCGTCTGCGTTCCAGTAGTTCGGGTTCTTGCTCATGATGATGTAGGAACCCGGTACCCACTCGGTTACCATGAACGGACCGTTGGAAACGTAGGTGGAAGCATCGATTGCCCATGCATCGCCGTTTGCCTCAACGGTTGCCTGCTGAACCGGGCTGAGGGTTGCGAATGCTGCAAGGCTCTCAAAGAACGGACACGGAGCGGAAAGCTTAACCTCCAGCGTCTGGTCATCTACTGCGGTAACTGCCAGCGCATCAAGGTTGCCCTCGATCGCCTCATCAAAACCTTCTACCATACCAAGTACGGTCTCAGCATACGGAGCTGCTACGTTCGGATCGCATACACGCTTCCAGCTGTAAACGAAATCGTTTGCTGTAAGGTCGCTTCCGTCGGACCATTTCAGTCCCTCACGAAGCTTGAAGGTCCAGGTAAGACCATCATCTGATACGCTCCACTCTTCTGCCTGTCCCGGTGCGATCTGACCATCCTGGTCAATCGTGAGAAGGCACTCGAATGCGTGCAGAATCATGTTTCCACCGTCTACCGCGCTGTTCAGAGCCGGGTCAATGGTTTCCGGATCCGGACCAACCTGAACGGAAAGCTGCTTGCCTTCTGCCGCCTCTTCTGCCGCTGCAGTCATCATGGTACCGCCAACCAGAGAAGCGGTCATCACTGCTGCGAGAAGCATACTAATTACTCTCTTTTTCATGTTATCCTCCTTTAAATCTTTTCTCTATGCGCGCTTTTCGCGCCTGCATATGCTTTACTATAGCACAGCAGTGCATTTTTGTCCATAATGAATCGTTTAATTATTAACTTTTGTTAAAATTTATTCTACATGCACGCATGCACAGCCTCCGGGACCGGGTTTTATCTTTTCTCTTTCAAGCCATGCCGCCTTCTTTCGCTTCGATTAATGCTTTCACGCAAAAAAGGAGAGGCGTTTCTCATCCTCTCCTGTTTCTCTCTTAATTTACTTTATCAAGGTGATGACATGCTGCGAAATGCCCTTTGCTTACCTCCTGGAATTTCGGCACCTCGGCGGCGCACTTTTCCGTGGCGTACGGGCATCTGGTGCGGAACCGGCAGCCCGAAGGCGGATTTAAGGGGCTTGGCACATCGCCCTCCAGCACGATTCGCTTATTTTCCCGCGCTATTTTCGGGTCGGCAATCGGAATTGCCGAAATAAGGCTCTTTGTATAAGGATGCAGGCTGTGGAAAATCAGCTCGTAGCTGTCCGCCAGCTCCACCAGCTTTCCGAGATACATTACGCCGATACGGTTGGAAATATGCTTGACAACCGACAAATCGTGCGCAATAAACAGATACGTCAGTCCGAGCTGCTCCTGCAGATCCTCAAACATATTGACCACCTGCGCCTGGATAGAAACGTCCAGCGCGGAAATCGGCTCGTCACAGACGATAAATTTCGGGTCTACCGCAAGCGCGCGGGCAATGCCGACACGCTGGCGCTGTCCGCCGGAAAACTCATGCGGATAACGGTTGGCATGCTCTGAGTTCAGTCCCACCCGCTCCAGCAGGCTCTGTATCTTATTGTAGCGCTCCTCCTTTGAGGACGCCAGCTTATGAATGTCGATTGCTTCCCCGACGATGTCTCCCACCGTCATACGCGGGTCGAGGCTGGCATACGGGTCCTGGAATACGATCTGCATTTCGCGGCGGTACGGCTTCATATCCACCGCCGTCTTTCTGCCATACTGTGTTTTTCCATCTACCGCAATGTCTTTTCCATTATCGTCCATCAGCGGCACATCCCCGCTGTCAAAAAGCACTTTATCGTCATAGATGATACGCCCCTTCGTCGGCTCATACAGCCGCAGCAGAGAACGTCCGGTCGTCGTTTTTCCGCAGCCGGATTCCCCGACAAGCCCCAGCGTCTCTCCCCTGCTGATGGAAAATGACACATCATCTACCGCCTGCACGTACTTTTTCTTTTTTCCGAAGCCTCCGGCCGGAAAGTACTGGTAAAGGTGTTCGACCTTAAGTAATTTGTCGCTCATTTCGCGCTTCCTCCTTCCAGCTCTGCCTTCTGGTTCATCCAGCAGGATGTATAATGTACGTCACCAAAATGCGTAACCGGCGCCTTTTCACGCAGACAGATCTGCATACACGCATCACACCGGGACGCAAACGGGCAGCCCTTCGGCGGGTTCAGCATATCCACCGGCGTTCCCTCAATCGGAACAAGACGCTCATGCTCTTTGCTGTCCATACGCGGAATGCTGCGAATCAGCCCCTTTGTATACTCATGCTTCGGGTTATAGAAAATATCATCCGTCGTTCCATACTCTACAATATTTCCGGCATACATGACTGCAATGTGGTCGCACATGCTCGCTACCACGCCAAGGTCATGCGTGATCATCATAATCGCCATGCCCAGCTTTTCCTTCAAGCTCATCATCAGCTCCAGAATCTGCGCCTGGATGGTCACGTCGAGCGCCGTCGTCGGCTCGTCCGCAATCAGAAGCTTCGGCTCGCACGCCAGAGCGATCGCAATCATCACACGCTGGCGCATACCGCCGGAAAGCTCGTGCGGATATTGCTTCAGACGCTTTTTCGGCTCGTTGATGCCCACCAGCTCCAGCAGCTCCACCGCACGCTCCTGCACTTCTTTTCTGCTCTTATCCGTGTGAAGCTTAATCACCTCGCGGATCTGGTTTCCAATCGTGTAGACCGGATTCAGGCTGGTCATCGGGTCCTGGAAGATAATGGAAACCTCGTTTCCGCGCATCTTGCGGAATTCCTTTTCCGTCATATCGTTGATGCGGTGCCCGTTAAAATCCAGCGTACCGCCAAGCAGCTTTCCCGGATACGCCGTCAGTCCCATGAGACTGTACGCCGTTACCGATTTTCCGGAACCGCTCTCGCCGACGATGCCGAGCACCTCGCCCTGTTTAATGTGAAAGGATACGTCGTTCAGCGCTTTCACTTCCCCCGCCGGTGTGAAGAAGGAGAGGCGTTCGTGTTCAATATTTACCAGATATTCACTCATCATTATTTCCTCCCTAGTTCTTCATCTTCGGGTCAAACGCGTCGCGCAGACCGTCGCCGAGCAGGTTAAAGCTCAGAATAATCAGACTGATAAGTATCGCCGGGATAAACAGCAGATACGGGTACGTGTTCAGACCGTTGATCGCATCGCTGGCAAGGCTTCCCAGAGACGGCATCGGCACCGCCACACCAAGTCCCAGGAAGCTTAAAAAGCTCTCCGTAAAGATAGAGGACGGAATCTGCAGCGTCGTTGTAACGATCAGCGTACCGATACAGTTCGTCAGCAGATGCTTTTTAATAATTCTGGCATTCGACGCGCCAAGCGCCCGCGCCGCAGTCACATACTCGCTCTCCTTCAGGGTGAGGATCTGGCTTCGCACCATACGCGCCATACCGCCCCAGTACAGAAGCGCGAATACGATAAAAATACTGATAAGGTTGCTTCCAAGTGTCTGCACCCAGCCAAAGCCCGGCAGCGTGCCAAGCTTCTCCAGCGGCGCCTTTAATGCGAACGACAAAAGTACGATCAGCAGAACGTCCGGTATCGTGTATATGACGTCGACGATCCGCATCATGATAATATCTACCCAGCCGCCAAAGAAAGCAGCGATAGAGCCGAACAGGGAACCGATAATCAGGATGATAACGGCTGCCACCAGTCCGACGATCAGGGAAACACGGCTTCCCATCATTACACGGATAGCATAGTCGCGACCATGCTTATCTGTACCGAAGACATGCGGGAATACCTTTTCCCCGGCGTCTATGCGCGCCTGCTCCTCCTCGGAATACTCCATCGGGGCCAGATGCTCGCTTCCCCGGATCTGCTCCTCATAGCTGTACGGATAAAAAGACGGTACAACAAAGGAGAAGAACATGATAATAATAACCGCCGCCAGGCTGACCATCGCCACCTTGTTTTTCAGGAGACGGCGCAGACCATCCTTCCAGAAGCTGACGCTGTCGCGCATCACCACGAGGCTCTCTTTTTCCTCGTCAGAAGCGGGAAGGAAGTCCTCCGGACGGATTCTTGCCTGAAAACTCAACGGATTCGGATTTTCTTTCATTTGCTTTCCCTCCTTACTTCAAATTAATACGCGGGTCTACGATCTTGTAGACAATATCCACTACTACATTCATCAGAATCATCAGCGTCGCCAGGAAAATCGTGGTTCCCATGATAACCGTATAATCACGGTTGGTAATAGAGCCGATAAATTCTCCGCCCAGACCCGGAATCGTGAAAATCTTCTCCACGATAAAGCTGCCTGTCACGGTATAGGCAAGCAGGGGTCCCAGGTATGTGATGACCGGAAGGATTGCGTTTCTCAGCGCATGCTTAAACAGGCTGACAAACTGGCTCAGCCCCTTCGCCCGCGCCGTGCGCATGTAATCCTGTCCAAGCACATCCAGCATAGAAGAGCGCATCAGACGGGTAATGTACGCCGTCGGATAGAACGCCAGCGCTGTCACCGGCATGATATAATGCTTCCAGGTACTTAATCCCAGCGTGGGCAGCCACCCCAGCTTTGCCCCGAATGTGTACATCAGCAGCGTACATACCACAAAGTTCGGCACGGCAATTCCGCAGGTGGCAATAACAATGATGATATTGTCCCCCACCTTTCCTCTCTTCATCGCTGACAGACATCCGAGCGGCACGCCGACACAGAATGCCACCAGAACCGCCAGTCCGCCGATTCGGGCGGATACCGGGAATTTTGTCGCAATAATAGATGAAACCGTACGTCCGCGCTGCTTCAGGCTGTCCCCGAAGTCTCCGTGGAGCGCATCCCACATGTATGTACAGTACTGCTCAAACAGCGGCTTGTCCAGCCCGTACTTTGCCTCCAGTGCCTCCATCGCCTTCGGACTGACTGCTTTTTCTGATAAAAACGGACCGCCGGGTACCATATTCATCAGAAAAAACGTCAGGGTCGCAACTAACCAGATTGTCACGACTGCCATGCCCAGACGTTTACAGATGTATTTAACCATCTTCCTTCCTCCTGTCTGTAAATAATCATTTTATAAATATACTTAATTTTGCCTGAAATGTCAAGGAAATATCGCTCCGAAATGATGCCAGATACGCACATTTGTCCGCAGGAGCAGAACGGCAGCCGCGCTCACGCAGAAAATAAACGCTTTGACGCCAAAAAAATATGCCGCTTGCGCGGCATATTTATTTTTATTCAGCAGATTTCTTTTTCTTTCTTGCGTTTTCACTCCATGCATGCATTACCAGAGCAACCGCGATTACGCCGTAGCAGAGGAACACACGGAAGTATTCACCGATCGCCGCATCGCCGAAGAGGTTCTTTCCGGCTGCCGGAGCGAGGATAAACATTAAGTGGAACAGCACGCATCCGAGCAGCGCCTGCGCGTTTGTCGCGCGCACCACCGACGCACCGCCGACCAGGATCGCCGCACCTGCGTACAGACCAACCTGGTTTGCTGCGCCGTAGGTCTGGAACGCTCCCATGTTCTGGACGAAAATGAGCTGTCCCCATCCTGCAAGCACCGTGGAAAAGATGGTTGCCAGGATACGCACACGGTCAACATTGATACCGGAGGCGTTCGCCACGGTGCCGTTCTGTCCGACCGCACGGAACTGCTGTCCGAGCTTTGTGCGCATAATGCCCACATTGAAGAGGCACAAAAGCGCCACCGTACCAAACGTCACCATAGGAATATTTACCATCGAAAAGAGTTCTTTTACCGGACCGAGCTGCGTGATAATTGCCACCACCGCCAGCGCACCAAGCTGAATGCCAAGCTTTCTGGCATTCTTTTTGTGGCTCTTCACGTATCCGTACACCAAAATGACTGCAATCACCGCTGCAAACACCAGCGTGGCCTGATGGAACGGCAGTCTCCAGAGCTTATCCAGCGAAGAAGCAATACCGCCCTCTTTGGAAAGGTCCATCGTATTTGCAATACCAGTAGAGCCTTTGATCGTCAGATCCGGATTCTTAATCGGAATAATGTTGTCAAAAATAAACAGGAACAGAAGCTGGTAAAGACCGTTTGCAAAATATCCGATGACCAGACCGCCGATCATCTCCTGCCCCTTCATCTTGTTGTACAGCTTACCGATCAGCCAGCCAAACAATGTGGCAAGCGGAACCGTCATCAGCGCCGCTGCCAGGAAACCGCTGATTCCGGGGATTCCCCACTCCAGCACAAGCAGGCAGGCAATCTGCGCCGCCATCGCTCCCGTAGTGATGGCAAAGTTAATACCCATACCTGCCACGATCGGGATAATCAGCGAAAGTACGATAAACATGTTCCGCGAAAGTCGTCCGAACAGCTCATACATCACATATGAGGGAGAGTATCCCGAAAATACCATACATCCCGCACAGAGGAGTACGAACATAATTGTTACTATATTGTTCCGCGCAAATTCGCGCACCTTACTCTTATCCACGACTGTCACCTCCCGACTTGGTCAGAGCATAGAGAATGATTCCCTGAGAGATAATGATTCGGCATACTTCGGAAATCGTACTCTGCGGAATGATTGCATTTGCCACCGGCATACCGAGCGTCAGCACGCCCTGAAACAAAAATGTACCAATGATAACGTGGCTGATCTTTGCGCGGGACGTCGTCGCACCGCCAAGCAGGATGGCAGATGCCGCCAGAAAGCCCATCTGGCGCGGCGCCTGATAGAGCTGGATAAACCCAAAGCTCTGCGCATAGACGATGATACCGACCGCACCAAGCATGGTGGAAAGCATCGTTCCAATGATACGCATCTTATCTACATTAATGCCGGTCGCCTCCGCAAAACGCGGGTTTGCACCTGCTGCCGACATGGCAATACCGGTTTTAGAACGCATAAACAGCCATACCAGGAAGCAGCAGAGTGCGAAAAACAGCAGCAATCCCGTCGGAACCGTAACGCCAAAAATCTTAAAGGACAGGAAATCGTTCAGCAGATGCCGATAGGATGTCTGCAGACCAATCGTGGTACGAAGACCATTTCCCAGCGGCCACTTCATAATCTTGCTCTTAAACGGCAGAACCAGCCATGCGATACACATCAGCGAAACGATCGAGAAACCAACGTAGGTAGTGACGCTCATCTCGCTTCCCTTCAGACGGTTCAGCAGCATACCATATAAGCATCCGGTAACTGCCGAGATCGCCAGACCGACCACAACCGCAAACAGAAATCCAAACCAGCCGCTGAATCCAAACTCAATGCAGAGCAACCCGCCGATAATACCGCCGATAATACCAATCGGCAGACCAAGATTCAGGCTGATACCGCACTGGATACCCGGCAGCATCGCCAGCACCAGAACACCGTTCATACCAAGTCTCACCAGCGTATTGCTGATCTGCCCCGGAAGGGACAGGTTATAAACATATGCCATCAGGCAGAGCAGTATGTAAAACATACCGATAATCAGACGCGGGAATCCAAGCTTCTTCACCAGCGGTGTGTAAAACAACACTGCCACCGCAAGAATAAGCAGACCTACTGCAGTCGTCGCCAGCGTTTTTCCCTGACGCATGATGGAACCTGTCATGCCCGGATTCATTCCGCTTAAAGAAAGCGCCCGGTCATACTGTGTCTCGAAGGTATCACCCTGCTGCGCGACCGTGCTTGTGATGGTCGGCTTCAGCGTCGTCAGAATGTCGTCCGTGAGCGCCGGGAATACCTTTTTGATTTCCACGCAGAGCCCGTCATACGCTGCATCTACCTCTTCCTGCAGGGCAAGCATCTCTGCTGTTGCCTCAAAGCCGGACAAATCGACCGTTTCCTCCGCCATTTCCATGTCGCCCATATCGTCTCCGGCAGCATCTGCGGACATATCGTCAGCCGCCGCTTCGGTAGCGACCTCCGTCTCCTGCGAAACCACCTCGTCCGCGTGTTCTTCAATATAGCGCGCCTGCGCGTCAGCTTCCTCTGCAAAGTAAGCCTTCTGCGCGTCCGCCAGCACATTTAAGGATTCTGCCAGCGGAGCCGTATCGATTTCCGACAGGTCTACGGAACCGATTCCCTCCTGCTCGGCAAGCGCCCGCGCTTCCTCTTCTGCCTTCGTGCTCGCGTCACGGATCTCCGACATACCGCCGCCCTCTTCACGGACTTTCGCAGTCGCTTCCGTCTTCGCGGCAGCCACATATGCGTCAACCGCGCCTGTGCCGGCAGTATCCAGAATTGCCTGCAGGCGCATGTTGCTCAGAATCTCATTCCCTTTTTCCGAAGAGCGGGAAGACATACCGTACATGCCGACGGCTCCGCAGATAATCGCTGCAATTACCAGTAAAACGCAGGCAATCATCTGTGGTTTCTTTATTTTAAGCTTGCTCATGCGCTTCACCTCCCCTTTCCGGCTTAATACCCGACATGGCAAGACCGAAGTCCGCATCGGAGCTGTTTACCGGAAGTACATCTACAACCTTTCCTTCCGATACGATTGCAATATTATCGCAGATGGAACGCAGCTCCATCAGCTCCGAAGAAACCATGACTACTGTCATGCCAAGCTCTCTGTTTAACTTCACCAGTGTCTCCAGCACCAGCTTCTTTGCACCGATGTCAATACCACGCGTCGGCTCCGACACGAACAGAAGCTTCGGATGCATCGTCAGCGCGCGGGCAATGCAGACCTTCTGCTGGTTGCCGCCGGAAAGCGTTCCGGTATGCTGAAGCGATGAAACGCAGCGGATATCAAGCTCCCTGATCATCTCTTCCGCATGTGCGCGTATCGCTTTGGTGTCCTTCTGGGTGGCACCCAGAAATTTCTTTGTATAATCGCCGTTAATCTGCATGGCATTAAACACGATATTGTCCTCGATGGATTCATCCAGCAGCAGTCCGACACCGCGGCGGTCCTCCGAAACCATCGCCATGCCGTCTGACAGAGCGGCTCTGGCATCGTTCAGTTTTACCTTCTGTCCCAGAAATTCCACGTCGCCGCTCGCCTCATAAACGCCCATGATACCGTTCGGCACGCCGATCTTTCCCTGCCCGGCAAGTCCGCCGATTCCGAAAATCTCGCCCTGGCGCACGTTAAAGGAAACATCCTTTACCACCTCACCCGGCATATCCACCGCCAAATGGCTTACCTTCAAGGCAATCGGTGTATCCGCCGCAAACTCGCGCGGCTCGGCTGTCACCAGGGAAAACTCCCCGTCACCGCCGGAACGTCCGATCATCATCTCCGCCAGACGCACGGCATTCGTCTCCGCTGTCGGGCAGGACGCCACGAACTGACCGTCCCGCAGAATAGTGATGGTATCCGCCGCGCTGATGACCTCATCCAGACGGTGTGTAATAAAGATGATCGCGATTCCCTTTGCCGCAATCTCCTTCATCACCTTCAGAAGCTGCGCAGCCTCGCTCTCCGTCAGAACCGCCGTCGGCTCGTCAAACACCAGAAGCTTCACGCCCTGTTTATCAATTTCACGCGCAATCTCGACAAACTGCATGTAACCGACCGGAAGTCCGGCAACCATCGTGTATTCACTGATGCCCATTCCTACGCTGTCCAGCGCCCTCCGCGCATCCTCAGCCATTGCTTTCATGTCCAGCGATTCCATTTGGGAACCGAAAATGCGCGACATAATATTCGGTTTGGTAATCTCACGATTCAGTTTAATATTCTCGGTAATAGTAAAACCAGGAAGAAGCATAAATTCCTGGTGGACCATTCCAATCCCCTTCAGCATCGCATCATGCGGAGAGGCAATGACCGTCTTTTCTCCATCAATCAAAACTTCACCGGAAAAACCGCCGGTTGCATGAATCACAGGCATACCAAAAAGAACATTCATTAACGTACTTTTTCCTGCACCGTTTTCCCCAAGCAACGCATGTATTTCGCCCGGACGAATTTTCAGCGATACATTCGACAGAACAGTATTTTCACCATACCGTTTGGTGATATCTTTCATCTCCAGAATGTATTCTGCAGCCAATTTCTTTCCTCCTTACTAACCCGGAAAACGGTCCGCCTCAACCAGATGAAGCGGACCGGCATATCCATTTGTCTATATGCAGCGGTCTTCCTTGTCCGCCGCCTTGTCTTTTTTCACCTGCTGCAGATTAGTTGAGATAGTCGTTGAAGTCTACCGGAGCAAGCAGAATGGTGTAGTAGTTGTCGATGGTCGTGCCATCTGCGTTTACGTAGTTCTCTACGATCGCACCCGGGCATTTTCCTTCGAACATAGCAACAACCTGATCATGATCGTTGCGCTCTGTGATAGTGCCTTCGATGAATGCTTTGGAGTACTCAACAGCAACGTCGATGATGGTCATGTTAACCGGTGACGGCCATGTGGAGTAACGTCCGACTGCATCATGCTCAGCCAGCTTTTCAGCGATTGCCTGCAGTGCTACTGTGTCATCGCCGCCAACTGCGATTTCCAGACCCAGAGAAGCCGGGAATGCATGGTACGGGCTCGGGCAGCACGGCTGCGGATAGTAAGCATCCGGCTGATCCAGGATCGCTGCCTGCAGCGGCTCCTGCATAGAGCAGTTTGTGGTGAAGAATGCTACCTTCTTGCCAGCGTACTCTTCCATCTTAGCCGGAACATCTTCCAGGATGAACTGCTGTGCGCCGGATACACCGGAGTCACCTGTCGGGTCGGGAGCGGTTGCTTCCACATACTCAATGCCAAGTGCTGCACAGTTCTCTTCCAGAAGCGCTTTACGTGCTGCGATGGTTTCCATTGCCAGATGACGCGGGAAGGAATAGTGTACAAATACCTCTACGCCCCAGTTTGCGCAGGTCTCCATGATGGTGTCACCCTGTTTTGCTTCGTTGGTGTAGAATACCAGGTCTGCCGCCTCAGAGATAACTGCCGGGTCTTCCTGCGGAACACCTGCGATCAGCAGCATGTCGTCGCGGCCAAGCTCTGTGCGGATCTTATCAAATGCAGCCTTTGCGCCCGGTACAGCCTGGCACATAACGATTGCTTTGATGTCCGGATCAGATGCGAAAGATACCAGCTTGGAGATGGTTGTCTCTGTCTCATCCATAAAGTTGTCCGGATAGGTATCCGTAACGATATGTTCCTCTCCGTAAGTTGCCACAGCACGCTCTGCTGCGCGGAACTCTTCTTCGCCCTGAGAGGTGGTCCCTGTCAGGATTGCGATTTTCCAGTTGCCTTCCTCTGCAAATACGCCCATGTTAAAGGTGAGGCACATTGCCAGAGTCAATAACAAAAAACCTAACTTTTTCATTTCTCTTTCCTCCTTGTTTTCTCCTTTTGTTTTGCTTGCGCAAATATACTTAGTTAGTCTACCATATTTTTCAGCACTGTGCAAGATTAAATCGTCAAATTCGTGAAATTTTTATAAACTTTTTTAAATTTTTGCCAAAAAAACCTGCCGGTCAAACGCCGGCAGGGAAATTTTTTCTGAACATCAATAAGAATATACAGTTGTATTATTCGGAATCGTATTGTATAAGTACCACAGGTCGTCCGACGCGCAGCGGATGCAGCCACCCGAAACAGCAGTACCTACCCGTGCTCCCAGGAGCGAGTGGAATGCGTTGCCATTGGGCGACCAGTAAACCACCGGCAGATTTTCATACCCCCACCGGCTTCTTCCGTAAATCTTGCGGATACCGCGCACCGAACCGGTACGCCCCAGCACGACCTTAAAGCTTCGCACAAGCTTCCAGTTTCCGACAGAACCCTTAAATACATTCACACGCGCACGGTACTGGTTGATCCAGATGAGATACTTTGTCGGACTGGTGAGGTTTTTGGAATTGATAAATTCCTCCTTCACCGCCGTTGAATAATCGCTCTTTGCATTAAATTCAATGCCCGAAGTGCCGCCAAGGGCGCTCGCCTTAATCTTTACCTTCTGACCGTTTGTAAGATATCCGTACAGATACCCGCTGGTCGTCTTGCTGCTCACATACACTTTTGTGCCTGCTGAGAGCGTCTGGTTTTTCTTTTTATCATAATTATAAACGGTCACTCTCTTTTTCGTTTTCCGGATGTAGCGGAAGCTGCGCACCGCCGCCGCTTTTGCGGAAAGCTGGATCGCCTCCTCTGACACCAGCGGGGTGTATGCGCTGTATGCATACTGCCCGGAGACCTTCCGGTAGCTTCTCACTGCGAAGGTATACTTTTTCCCGGCTGTAAGCCCGGTAAACTTGCAGGAGGTTCCGCTGACCGTTTTCGCCAGCGTATATTTCCTGGCAGCGCTGTCATAGCGGAACACCTGATATCCGGTGGCATTCGATGCCTTGTTCCAGTTGAGTTCCAGCGTCCGGCTGCCGTTTACGCCCACACGGAAGCCTGTCGGCTTCGACGGCTTTTTTATCTTCGACGAAACGGTAATTATATTGGACGGCGTGTCGCTCATATAGATTTTATTCTTCACTTTCCGGTAAGCGACCACCATAAAACGGTAGCTCTTTCCCGGCGTCATCTGCGTGACTTTGTACGATGTTGCTTTTGTATTGGCAAGCATTCTGACTCTTGTTTCATCCACCCGGTAAACATAATAGCCCGTCGCTTTGGAAACCTTGCTCCATTTCAGGGTAAAGCCTGTCTCACCCACACTCGTGGCTTTTATCCCGTTCACCTTTCCCGGCTTATCATCCGCCGCCAGCACGCTTGCACTGCACAGCAGAAGCATTAGTACCAGCATGGTCAGGTATCTGGCTATTTTCCTCATTTTCGCTCCCTCATAGCTTTCCTTTTTCTACTTATTATGATACTCCCAGACCGGTTTTCTGTCAAGAAAGACTGGTCTCCGGTTCACTTTTTACTGCCCCGTCTCAAAAAGCTCTTGTGATTTTGTTGATTTTTTATATAATAGAATAAGAAATGCAATTACTTCACAGGAGGATATATGAATGCCCAAAAGAACAGATATTCACAAAGTGCTCATTATTGGTTCCGGTCCGATCGTTATCGGACAGGCATGTGAGTTCGATTATTCCGGCACGCAGGCGTGCAAGGCGCTGAAGAAGCTTGGTTACGAGATTGTGCTCGTCAATTCCAACCCTGCCACCATCATGACAGACCCGGAGACCGCGGATGTCACCTACATTGAACCGCTGAACGTAGAACGTCTGGAACAGATTATCCAGAAGGAACGTCCGGACGCGCTGCTCCCCAATCTCGGCGGACAGTCCGGTCTGAATCTGTGTGCCGAATTATATAAGGCAGGCATCCTGGACAAATATGGCGTAAAGGTAATCGGCGTGCAGGTGGATGCCATCGAGCGCGGCGAGGACCGTATCGAATTTAAAAAAGCGATGAACGCTCTCGGCATCGAGATGGCGCGCAGTGAAGTGGCGTATTCGGTGGAGGAGGCGCTCGCCATCGCAGATAATCTCGGCTATCCGGTCGTTCTGCGCCCGGCATACACGATGGGCGGCGCCGGCGGCGGTCTTGTCTACAACCGCGAAGAGCTGAAAACTGTCTGCGCCAGAGGTCTGCAGGCAAGCCTTGTGGGGCAGGTGCTGGTGGAAGAATCCATTATCGGCTGGGAAGAGCTGGAGCTGGAGGTCGTGCGCGACGCTGACAACAACATGATTACCGTCTGCTTCATCGAAAATATCGACCCGATGGGCGTTCACACCGGCGACTCCTTCTGCTCCGCCCCGATGCTCACCATCTCCGAAGAGTGTCAGAAGCGTCTGCAGGAGCAGGCATATAAAATTGTCGAGTCTGTCCAGGTCATCGGCGGAACCAACGTACAGTTTGCACACGATCCGGTCAGCGACCGCATCATCGTTATCGAAATCAACCCGCGTACCTCGCGTTCCTCCGCGCTGGCATCCAAAGCCACCGGTTTCCCGATCGCACTGGTATCCGCCATGCTTGCCGCCGGTCTTACCTTAAAAGACATTCCCTGTGGAAAATACGGCACCCTGGACAAATACGTGCCGGACGGCGATTATGTGGTCATCAAATTTGCGCGCTGGGCATTTGAGAAATTCAAGGGCGTCGAGGACAAGCTCGGCACACAGATGCGTGCTGTCGGCGAAGTCATGAGCATCGGCAAAACCTACAAGGAAGCCTTCCAGAAAGCCATCCGCAGTCTGGAGACCGGACGCTACGGTCTGGGACATGTGAAAAACTTCGACCAGTTGAGCAAAGATGAGCTGTTAAAGCTTCTGATCACTCCATCCAGCGAGCGTCATTTCATTATGTACGAAGCGCTGCGCAAGGGCGCCACTACCGAAGAAATCTATGAGCTTACGAAAGTAAAAGCTTATTTCATCGACCAGATGCGCGAGCTTGTCGAGGAGGAAGAACAGATTCTGACATATAAAGGCTCCATGCTGCCCGACGAGCTGCTGATTACCGCAAAGAAGGATGGCTTTTCCGACAAATATTTAAGCCAGCTTCTGGAAGTTCCGGAGGAGGATATCCGCAGCCGCCGCATCAGCCTCGGCGCAGAGGAAGCGTGGGAGGGCGTACATGTAAGCGGCACGCAGGACAGTGCTTACTACTACTCCACCTACAATGCGCCGGATAAAAATCCGGTGAACGAAGACAAGCCAAAGATTATGATTCTCGGCGGCGGACCGAACCGCATCGGACAGGGCATCGAATTTGACTACTGCTGCGTTCACGCGGCGCTGGCGCTGAAAAAGCTCGGCTTTGAGACGATCATCGTAAACTGCAACCCGGAAACGGTTTCCACGGATTACGATACCTCCGACAAGCTTTACTTCGAGCCGCTCACACTGGAGGACGTGCTCAGTATATATAAGAAAGAAAAGCCGCTCGGCGTCATCGCGCAGTTTGGCGGACAGACGCCGCTCAATCTCGCCGCTGACCTGGAGAAAAACGGCGTGAAGATTCTCGGCACCTCTCCGTCCGTCATCGACCTGGCAGAGGACCGTGACCAGTTCCGCGAAATGATGGAAAAACTGGAAATCCCGATGCCGGAATCCGGCATGGCAGTCAATGTAGAAGAGGCTCTGTCGATTGCAAAACAGATCGGCTATCCGGTGATGGTGCGTCCTTCCTACGTACTCGGCGGACGCGGCATGGAAGTCGTTTACGACGACGAAAGCATGACCGAATACATGAAAGCGGCTGTCGGCGTGACGCCGGACCGTCCGATTCTGATCGACCGTTTCCTCAATCACGCAACCGAGTGCGAAGCGGATGCTATCAGCGACGGCACGCACGCTTTCGTTCCGGCGGTCATGGAGCACATTGAGCTTGCCGGCGTACATTCCGGCGACTCCGCCTGCATTATTCCGTCTGTGCATATCTCTGCGGAAAATGTGGAAACGATCAAAGAATATACCCGGAAAATTGCCGAGGAAATGCACGTAAAGGGTCTGATGAACATGCAGTACGCTATCGAAAAGGGCAAAGTGTATGTGCTGGAGGCAAATCCGCGTGCATCCCGCACGGTACCGCTGGTATCGAAGGTCTGCAACATCCGCATGGTGCCGATCGCAACCGACATCATCACCTCGGAGCTGACCGGACGTCCCTCGCCCGTGCCTTCCCTGAAGGAACAGGAGATCCCGAACTACGGCGTGAAGGAAGCGGTGTTCCCGTTCAATATGTTCCAGGAGGTCGATCCGATCCTCGGACCGGAAATGCGCTCCACCGGCGAAGTGCTTGGTCTTTCCCGCTCCTACGGCGAAGCATTTTATAAGGCGCAGGAAGCCGCGCAGCAGAAGCTCCCGCTGGAGGGTACCGTGCTGATTTCCGTCAACCGCAAGGATAAAGCGGAGGTCGTGGAGGTTGCCCGCATGTTCGCGGACAACGGCTTTACCATCGTTGCCACCGGAACCACCTGCGACTTAATCACGGAAGCCGGCATTCCCGCCACAAAGGTGAAAAAGCTGTACGAAGGACGCCCGAACGTGCTGGATATGATTACAAACGGCAAGATTGATTTGATTATCAACTCCCCGGTCGGCAAGGATTCCGTACACGACGACAGCTATCTGCGAAAGGCGGCGATCAAGGCAAAGATTCCGTACATGACCACCATCGCGGCGGCAAAAGCAACCGCAAGCGGTATTCACTATCTGAAAACCCACAAGAGCAGCGAGGTGAAATCCCTGCAGGAGCTGCACAGTGAGATTCACGACAAGGCATAGCCGGATGCAGACAACATATTAACAGAAATTACACATTGGCGGCAGGAAATATCGTTTTCCTGCCGCCAGTTTAATAATAAGGTTATTGCATTGTTTCTGTATATAGAATAAAATAGAAATAGCAGATTTTCGTGAAAAATTTCCACAAGGAGGACTCTTATGCAGCACCACAATCCATTATTACGCGACAATGACAGCGAAAACAAATTTATCACCATCGGGGAAATCATGCTCCGGCTGACGCCGCCAAACTATGAAAAAATCCGTATGGCTTCCAGCTTTGAGGCAAGCTACGGCGGCAGCGAGGCAAATATCGCGCTGGCTCTTGCCAATCTGGGCGTGGACAGCACTTTTTTCAGCGTTGTCCCGAACAACAGCCTCGGCAAAAGCGCCATCCGTATGCTGCGCAGCAACGACGTGCACTGCACGCCGGTCATTTTAAGTACGCCGGAGCAGACGCCGACACATCGGCTTGGCAGCTATTATCTGGAGACCGGCTACGGAATCCGCGCAAGCAAGGTTATTTACGACCGCAAGAACAGCGCCATCACAGAATTTGATTTTGATACGATTGACCTTGCCGAGCTTCTGGATGGCTTTACCTGGCTCCATTTAAGTGGCATCACTCCGGCGCTTGCACCGAACTGCCGCAAACTGATTATGGACTGTCTGAAGGTTGCCAAAGAAAAAGGCATCACCGTCAGCTTCGACGGCAACTTCCGCAGCAAGCTCTGGACCTGGGAGGAAGCCCGCGACTACTGCACCGAATGTCTCCCCTATATCGACGTCCTTCTCGGCATCGAGCCATATCATCTGTGGCGCGACGAAAACGACCACAGTAAAGGCGATGTTAAAGACGGTGTTCCGCTGCAGCCGAGCTACGAGCAGCAGGATGAGATTTTCCAGAAATTCATCGAGAGCTACCCGAATCTTAAATGCATCGCCCGCCATGTGCGCTATGCACACAGCGGAAGTGAAAACAGCTTAAAGGCGTTTATGTGGTACGAGGGGCATACCTTCGAGAGTAAGCTCTTCACCTTCAATATTCTCGACCGCGTGGGCGGCGGCGACGCCTTTGCCAGCGGTCTGATCTACGCCATGATGCACGACTACAAACCAATGGATATGGTAAACTTCGCCGTAGCCAGCAGCGCCATCAAGCACACCATCCGGGGTGATGCAAATATTACAGATGATGTTTCCACCATCCGCAACCTGATGAACATGAACTACGATATTAAGAGATAATATCCGGCCCGGTCTCAAAAGATCAGGCAGCCAACATGATACGTAGCCGCTGCAAGGATCAGTGACACAATTCTCATTCGCGAAGCGAATTTTAAATGGATTTGCGAAGGCTACCGCGAACAGAGTGAACAGTAAGTATTCACAAAAAACTCACAAAAAATACACCAATTTTGCACCGGATAGCATATTGAAATCCTTATCCGCATATGCTATAATGCCAGTAGGCAAAAAGATAACACAAGTCCATTGTGGACGACAACGAAAAGCCCCAGTGTTCCAGCACCGGGGCTTTTCTATTCCCTATTTTGGAATGGCAGGGCTTAGGACCATAGGCTAGTTACCGACTATTCATCGCCGTCTAACCATTTGATGATGTAATGGCAAATTACACCAGCCGCGGCGGCGTCTCAAAAAAGCAGGCAGCCAACATGATAAGCGACCGCCGCAAGGCTTTCGCCTGCAGATACAGAATCCGGAGATTCCACACTTGGTTCAATCATTCTTCCGATCCGGTACAGGACGCTCCGCGAAAGCTTTCCATCCGCTGTGTAGGAAAGCGCCCACATGATCACAAACACAACGATCACAATGCGGATCGCCCGTTTAAATGCTGCTGCCATCCTCTGGTCCCATGTGTCAAGCACACGCACACCGGTCGCACTGGCAATATTGCAGCCAAAACTCACAAGGAACGGCATGACCGCTTTTCCGTGAAGTCCAAGATGCCGCATAGTTCCATCAAACACATAGGAGATGCGGACCATATAGCCGATTTCTTCCTCAGAATTTGCTGCAAGGCTGTATGTGCCGGGAAGGTCTGCCACCTTATATGTATTTTCCCCATGCCGGAAGGTGCCTGTATTTTGCTCCATGATTTCGCATCCATTCCGGCCTTCTGCCTGTTTTTCTTGACAGTTCTCTGTTTCCATGATAACCTGTACTTCACATTTGGATTATACAGACGGGCAGGCAAAAGAGCCCTTTTTAAAACTATGAGGATTATCGAAAAATCTGGATACCATCTCAGAAGGGAGCAATTGATATGGAGCTTCTCACAACAATTATCGTCACCTTTTTTGCAGGCATGGGCGCCGGACTTGGCACCGGCTTTGCCGGCATGAGCGCCGCTGCAGTTATCAGTCCCATGCTGATTACCTTTCTCGGCATGGATTCCTATATGGCGGTGGGCATTGCCCTGTCCTCCGATGTGCTCGCAAGCGCCGTCTCGGCATACACCTATGGAAAAAATAAAAATCTCGACATTAAAAACGGTCTGATTATGATGGTAAGCGTGCTCATTTTCACCGTCGTCGGGAGCTACGTTGCCAGTCTGGTCCCGCCAGCCACAATGGGCAATTTTTCCGTATTCATGACGCTCCTGCTCGGCATCAAATTTATTGTAAAGCCGGTTATGACCACAAAAGAAGCCATGCAGAATGTATCGGCCAGAAAAAGAGCCGTCCAGTCCATCATCTGCGGTATCCTGATTGGCTTTATCTGCGGTTTCATCGGCGCCGGCGGCGGAATGATGATGCTCCTTATTCTGACAACGGTTCTCGGATATGAACTGAAAACCGCGGTTGGCACCAGCGTATTCATCATGACCTTTACCGCACTGACCGGCGCAGTCTCTCACTTTACGATCGGAGGAGCTCCCGACTGGACAGTCTGGATACTTTGTGTTGTATTCACGCTTCTCTGGGCAAGAATCGCCGCCGTATTTGCTAATAAAGCTGAACCAAAAACGCTCAACCGGGCGACTGGAATTGTTCTTGTGATATTGGGAGCGGTTATCCTGCTTTTTCCCGGCTGATGCTCCGCCTGTAGATGATACTTATTTCTGATGCCACATGATGTTGCCCGACAAATGATTCCCCCGGACATCACAAAACATGTTTTTATGTCCATTTGTCCTCTGGCTCATCACATAAATTTTACATGAATTGGAGATTACTATGAAACAGAATTTTAAGCTCACTGTCACTTACGACGGCACACGCTATCATGGCTGGGAAGCAAAGCCAGGCATTGAAATGACTATTCAGGGAAAACTGGAAGCTGTACTGACAAAAATGCTGGCGTTTCCGGATGACGTCCCGGTTCAAAGTCTTATAGCCCCCGCTGCCAGCGTGGTATCCTGCAATCCGGGCGCAGCGGACGGGATGCCCGGTTGCCCGGTGCCGGTCAAAGTTATCGGAGCCGGCCGGACAGACGCCGGCGTACATGCGAGGGAAATGACGGCAAATGTTCATCTGGACACCGCCATGCTCCCCGGTGATATCCGTGATTATCTGAACCGTTATCTTCCGGAGGATATCTGCGTCAGGGAGGTCTGCATCGTATCGGACCGTTTCCACAGCAGATATAATGCCACCGGAAAAACATACCGCTATACCTGCTTTACCGGCCCCCTGAAGCCGGTATTTGACCGGAAATATGTATACGTACTGGATAAGACCCCGGATATAGCTGCAATGAAAAAAGCCGCCGGATATCTCTGCGGCACACATGATTTTGCAAGCTTTTGTGGAAATCCGAAAATGAAAAAATCAACAGTGCGAACGATTGATTCCATTGAAATCACACAAAATAATTCCTACCTGTATTTTATGTATCATGGCAACGGCTTTCTGCAGCATATGGTGCGCATTCTCACCGGCACCCTGCTGGAGACAGGCTACGGAAGGCGCTCTCCCGAAAGTATGCCGGAGCTTCTCGCCGCCAGGAAAAGAGCTCTGGCAGGTTTTCTGGCTCCTGCCCAGGGACTTTGCCTGATGAAAGTGGATTACGGAAGCTGATGCGGCACCCCGGCGTCATCCCCGCCCCTCTCCAGAGCACAGTCCGTACACTGAAGCCTGCCGTGCCGCTTAATGCTTTATCCCGCTAAGTCCTTTGATATCCGGCTTCTGGTCTGCGTGCGTATAATTCTTCATTTCCGTTTTGAGCTGCTCATTTATGTCATTATAATAAGAAATCTGTTTCGATTTCAGCGTTCCATTCTGTTTGTATTCTTCAAACAGTGTTAAAAATTGCCGGTAATTTTCCTGTGCAGCATCCTTATAATTATTTGATGCATTTGCATGAAGACGTAAAAGCAGCTCCTCCAGGTTTTTATTCTTTTTTCCAAACTGAAACATTGTTTACCTCCTGCTGTTCAGCCAAAACATCACATATCTATATTCCAGCGGAATTAATCCGCTCTCTGATATATTTCTCCGTCTCCTCCAGAATTATTTCTACCCGTTTTTTTGTTTCTGCATCTACAAAACAGGTTCTGTCAAACGGCGCACGGTAATATTTTTCTTCCGTCAGAATCTCCAGGCTCTCTGCAAAATTCATATCATAAAAGAAGCCCAGAAAAGAAACCCATTTGTCCAATCCTGTTTTTCTCTCTTCCTTTTTCACACACTCATGGCGAAGAATACTATTATAGACAGCATCCGTAATTGTCTCCCCCGCCACCTGCTCTTCCGTCTCACCCATTGTATCCACCATATTCTCGCAGGCAAATACACGGAAGATGTCACATTTGTCGGCGTCCCGAATCAGCCTGCACAAAAACTCTGTGTGACCATCCAGTCCCGGTTCTATCTGGTAGCGGTTGTGATTCCGTATCGCTGTCAGAATCATCTGCTGCTTCGCCTCCGGCAGCTCAGCAAGGAAGCCCTCCTGCTTCAGCACCTCGCATCCCAGCTCCGCATGGTCTACACTCAGATGATCCAGAAAGGTATCATACCGTCTCACCTGCTCAAACCGTCCGATGTCATGAAACACTGCACAGATATGTGCCATTTCACATGTTTCCCCGTCCAGGTGCAGCTTTTTCGTAAGCCGGTCCATTACCTTTGCCACTTCCAGCGTATGTAATATTTTCAGTTCTATCTTTCCATTACTCCGGTCATACCTATCCGTATACTTCAAAAATATTGCTTCTGCATTCATGAATCCTGTTCCTCCATATCATGGTACCTCCGCTATTTCGTCAGCCCCCGTATATATTTCTCCGTTTTTTCCATGATATCCTGCATATTTTTAAGGTCGTTCTGCACATTTCCTGTTTCCAGGGAATGATTTGCCGCCTCATAAGAATAGCATGGGAGTTCCTTTTTCCGGCAGCCCTGCTGAATAATCTCCGCGTCTGCCCACGGGTCCGCAGTACCATGAAAAACAATTCCATTTTGCATCACAGGCAGCGATGCCTCCACCGGTGTATAGAATATGTGATGTGCACGTATCCCATACTTTGCATCATAAGCTCCCGCGACTGCAGTTCCTATACTTTTTGAAACAAACAGTACCGTTTCATACCTGTTAAATGTCACATGCTCCAGCACCTGTTCAGCCTGCATGAGCGCGTTTTCAAATGCCTCGCGCATTTTTTCTTCCGAGCCTCTGATATCCCGCCGAAATCCTTCGTAGGAAACCTCTGTAATCTCAAACCCATATCCTGCTGCAAGCTTTCTGCTGTAATACAGCAGCGGTTTGTCACAATGATAGCCAATTCCCGGAAAAAACACCGCCAGTCTCATTTATTCTTACCTCCCTGATTGCTGCCTGCCTCTTTATCCGCAGATTTTAAAAAAGTGTAAACCTCCGTCGTAGAAAGTTCCGGTGAAAAACAATACCCCAGTCCGCAAAACGCTTTCATCTGTTCCGGATTTTCCACCCGGTTTTCCGCCATATAGCGCACCATTTCTCCCCGCGCCATTTTCGCGATTGTTCCTTTCTGCACAACTCTGCCATTCTGCATTTCTCCAAAGATGCAGGTGAGAAACCGGTCCTCCGGCTGCAAATATCTCTCAATAATTTTCGCATATTCTCTGGATGCCAGATTGATAATTATCCTGCTTTCATCCAGAACCGCCCGGTATAGCCGCTCTGCCCAGAAGTCATATAAACTTTCTGTACCATTTACAGTTGCCTTTGCCTGCATTTCCAAACGGTATGGAACCACCCCGTCCATTGGTTTCAGTACCCCATAAAATCCGGACAAAATTCTCAGATTCTCCTGTATATAATCCAGTTCTCCATCCGAAAAAACTGTCGGAGCCATATACTGGTACTGTATCCCTTCATAAGAAAGAATCGCCGGTGTCAGATTCCGTTCCAGGTCCATTTCCCGCAGACGTTCGTAATTCAGACCGGCAATCCCGTCATTACATCCCCAGAGCTTCTTTGCCTCATCATATGTGAGTTTCTGCAGCCAGTGCATAATTTCTGTCGTTTCTTTTATAAATTCCGGCAATGTGTGTCCTTCCAGCGTATCCGTATCCACTCGCATCTTCTTCGCCGGTGAAATAATTATTTTCATATGTTGCTTTCCTCATTCTGCAGATGCGCTGTCCTCACGGAACAGATAATAAAACGCCTCTGCCTCATCCTCCGTAGTTTTCCACACAAAGCGCTTTAAATCAACTTTATATCCACTTTCTGTCCGCTCTGCTTCCACACCTTCCATTTCCAGCAGCTTTTTCTGCGTATCGGGTGCCTCAAAATATCCTGCCCCGCTCAAAAGTCCCTTACTGTTTACGATGCGATGCGCCGGTACCTCCCCTGCCAGCCCCATCCGCAGCGCATATCCCACCTGCCTGCTGTTTTTCGGTTTTCCGCAAAGCAATGCAAGCTGACCATAAGTAGCCACTGTTCCATATGGAATCTGGTTACATACAATATGAAGACGTTCGTAAAAATTCATCTCCGGATTCACTCCCGTTTTCCGCTGTTTACCACATAAATTCCCACGCACACAAGCACAAGCGAGATAACGCTCACCCACCCCGCTGCCTGTTCACGCTCGCCAAGCAGCAGCGCTGAAAGAATAACTCCAAATACCGGATTCATAAACCCGAATACCGTCACTTTTGATACCGGGTTGTATTTCAGCAAAATACCCCACAAAGAATATGCGACTGCCGAAAGCATTGCCAGATACAGAAGCATTCCGGCTCCCTGCAGCGATATTGTCCGGATTTCTCCGCCAGCCAGTATCCCGGCGGCAATCATAAGGGCTCCGCCAATCACAAACTGATATCCGCTCAGCATAACCGGATTATGCTTTACAGAAAAACGCTTTAAAAATACAGATGAAAAGGCATAGGCAACCGTAGAAAGAAGAATAAATCCCTCTCCCTGAAAGCTCATTTCCAGATTCAGACCGCTTAAATTTATCAGAATTACGCCCGCAAAGCCAATAACACAGCCTGCCATTTTTCTTATCGTCAGTTTTTCCTGCCGGAACAGGATACTTGCTATCAGAATCGCCACAAAAACGTTCACTGCCTCAATAATAGATGCTTTCACTCCGCTTGTGTGCGCAAGTCCGATATAGAAAAACAAATACTGTATCACCGTCTGCAGCATACTTAAAACAAGTATCGGTCCTGCGGCGTCTTTCGTCGGACGGAGTATCCTCTTTTCCGGTATGCTTCCTAAAAGAATACTGAAAATCCCGGCAAGTGTAAAGCGGCAGCCTGCAAACAAAATCTGCCCTGCCGTATCGGATGCTTCTATTTCAAAAAGCTTATAACCAATTTTGATGCATGGAAATGCACTGCCCCAGAGTGCGCAGCAAAGCAGCGCTCCCGCCCATACGACCCACGTTTTCTGAAGCCACTCTTCCCGTTTTCTCATATTGTTTAACATCTCACAAATCTCCCGTGATTTTTCATTCCTGCAGACTTCTGCAGTCGTACCTACTATAAGTCAATTTCACATAAAATGCAAGTGGCTGTCTGTATACTCCGGCGCCAGTAGTGTCATCCAGAATGTATATTTATCCACCGGCAGGAGATAATAATATTCAAATCCCCCGCAGTCAAACGGTAGCTGCACAGTCATGCAAGGCATATCTGTAGCTTCACAATCATGCAGGGCATATCTGTAACTACACAATCCTGCAGGGCATATTTGTAACTGCACAGTCATGCAGGGTATATCTGTCTCTGCCGCATGACCGGATAGTTACACAAAATTTAAGAAACAGGAAAGGATTGACGACTTTATGGAAAAGAAAGATACCAGAGATACTATCTGTCTGCTAAAAGAATGCAATGCCGGTTCAAAAATGGCAGTATCCTCTATTGAAGATGTGCTTGATAAAGTAAAGGATTCCAACATGAGAAAATTATTATCAGAAAGTAAAAGCCATCACGAAAAATTATGTGATGATATCCACACGCTTCTGGAACAGCATCACAGTGAAGAAAAAGAACCCGGTAATGTAGCCAAAGGCATGGCATGGCTGAAAACCACCATGAAACTCGGCATAGAAGAAGGCGACGCAACTGTTGCCGACCTGATGACCGATGGCTGCAATATGGGAATCAAAACACTCCATAAATACCTGAATCAATATCCGGCTGCCGACCATTCCTCAAAAGATATCTGCAACCGTCTGATTGATATTGAGGAAAAGCTCTGCCGGGATTTAAAAAGCTATCTTTAAAAATTGCAGTAACTACAGCGTATTTGCACGGTCGATTACCTTCTGCCGGAAGTTAATTACCTGGTGCTCATACTCCTCGTCCATAAACTTTGAAGTAATCATAAAATCTGCAGTCGCACGATTATTTGCAATCGGGATGTCATACACCTGCGCAATACGAAGCAGCGCTTTTACATCCGGATCGTGCGGCTGTGCTTCCAGCGGGTCGGAAAAGAAAATTACAAAATCAATATTTCCTTCAACAATCTTTGCGCCTATCTGCTGGTCTCCGCCGAGAGGACCGCTGTTATACCCCTTTACCGGAAGGTCCGTGTACTCGGAAATCATCCGCGCGGTTGTCCCGGTGCCGCAAAGAAAATGATTCTGCAAAATACTCTTATTTTTCTGGCACCACTCAATCAGCTCCATTTTCTTTCCGTCATGCGCAATCAGGGCAATCCGTTTTTTCTTACCTATTGTAAATGTGATATATTCATTATCCATATACATACCTCCTGTAACAAATGTGATTTTTATACCAATGTGCCGTATAATCCGGAAATCCCGAACCATACTGCACATTGCTATTTTACATGATTATCCAGAGAAAAACAACCAATTTTCTGTGAATTCTTTGTAAAATCACACTTTTGTAAATGCTTTCCGGTACAGCATCTCCACATCCTTCTGCTCCGTGCTTCTTGGATTTACCAGAATGTTGCCGCTCTTCATTGCGTCAGCCGCCATTGCTGCTATCCGTTCCTCCCCGACCCCCACTTCCCGCAGAGATTCCGGGATTCCCAGTTCCCTGTTCAGCTCCCGGAGCGCTTCTGTCAGCATCTGCGGTTCAAATTCTTCTTTTTTCACATTTTTACCGGTAATATAACTGTATATTTTCCGATATCTTCCCCGGTCCGCCAGAGCATTATATTCCATAACGACCGGCAGCAGTATCGCATTCGCCACTCCATGCGGCACATGATACATCGCACTTACCGGATGGCTCATCGCATGTACATTTCCCAGTCTTGCCCAGGAAAATGCAATGCCCGCAAACATAGAGCCGCTTAGCATGGCGGCAGCCGCCTCTTCATCTTTTCTGTTCGCCACATATCTTCGTATATTTCCGCCAATCAGCTCCAGCGCTTTTTCCGCCATCGCATCGGAAAACGGGGACGCCGCTGTCGAGATATAAGCTTCTATTGCATGAACCATCGCGTCAACACCGCAGGCTGCCGCAACATTTGACGGTACGGAAACCAGCAGCTCCGGATCCAGCAGCGCATACTCCGGAATTAACTCATAGCTGAAAACCGTTAATTTATAATTTCTGCTGCAATCCGTAATTACGGAAAAGGCTGTCACCTCCGAGCCGGTCCCCGCTGTAGTCGGCACTGCAATCAGCGGAACAATTTTCCCCGGTACCTTTCCGCCGCCCTCATATTCTGTAATACTTCCCCCGTATTTTACCAGGATACCTGCCGCTTTTGCCACATCCATCGGCGAGCCGCCGCCAAGCGCTATCATGCATTGCGCGCCGGACCTTCGGAATGCTTCTGCCGCTTTATCCACCGTTTCAACAGACGGGTTTCCTTCTGTCTCTGTAAATGCATCTGACTGAATATGTGATTCCTGCAAAAGCCTCCTGCATGTGTCCACCAGTCCCATCCTGTTCAGATGCGGACCGGAAATAATAAATGCATGGTCCGCACCCAGCTTTTTCACAAGCTCCGGTAATTTTGTGAGACATCCCTTGCCCGCAATAATATTCTGCGGTACGGAAAACGTAAACTCATTCATATGTGACCTCCTTGTATGCTGTTATCTCCGCCATGCGCAAACTCATTGCAAAGCAGATATTCACAGTTTACCTTGCTACATGCTCATAAACACAGGTCGCTGCGCGGCTTGTCAATGGGAGCTTTAAGCTCCCACTGACATAAGCATATGCACCGCCAATTAGCGCTATGCACACCTAAAGCGTGGGAATGCTTATCTGAATTCAAATCCGCCTCCGGCCGCCCCTTTCTATTGCTGTGCATTCGAAGCAGCTTTTTCACTGTATTCTTCTACCCACTTATCAAAGTTTCCATTTTCCTGGTTTTCTTTGATTACCTCATTCACAATTTCCATAAGGTCTTCGTTTCCTTTGTCCATTGCCACTGCGGATGTTTTCAGCTTGCCTGTTTCGGCATCCGAAAATACAATGTTATCGTAAGCTATCACATATTGTTCCCCAACAATATTTTCAACCATAACGCCTGCAACCTTTCCGTTCTGAAGCTCCATCAGACAATCAGGCACTTTTTCCAGAGATACCAGCGGGGAATCCGTAAGCAGCTCCTGGCAGACAGTCTCCTGCGTGGTAGATTTTTCAGCAGCAACCGTTTCACCGCTAAAGTCCTCCAGCGTCTTATATTTATCCGCATTTTCACTTAAAATCAGCATTTTCTGTTCTGCTTCCAGATACGGTTCCGAGAAATCCATCGTTTCTTTTCTCTCTTCTGTAATGGAAATACCGGCAATCGCCATATCTACCTTATGCGTCGGAATAGAGGAAATCAGAGAAGTAAAGTTCATATCCTGTATTTCCAGCTCCACTCCCAGCTTATCTGCAATCGCCTGTGCCAGCTCCATATCTATGCCGACAATGTCCTGATTTGCAGATGTGATGTCTATAAATTCATACGGCGGGTACCCCGATGCCGTTCCTACTACCAGCTTGCCTTTTTCTTTTATAGATTCCAGAAGCCCTCCTTCTCCGGTTCCTTCAGCCTCTGTTTCCTCCGCAGCCTCTGCTGCCTCTGTTGTAATCTCTGTTTCCCCTGCCGCTTCCGTTGTGCCTTCCGCGTAAACCGGAATGCCCGCCAGCATAGCTGCCGCCAGAATGCCACTCATTGCCGCTGCTGCCAAATTTCTTTTCTTCATAATGTTTTCCTCCTCTGACTTAATGATGCGGGGCGAAAGTATTGCCCCGTGACGCCTTCTGATTTTTGCGCGCTTTCAAAATCCGGCATCACATAATGTTTTATAACCAGAAGCGGTTGATTGCCGCTTCTAATTACCAGATAAATAAAAGTATCGTATCTATAATACCAGTCTGTCCCGGTTTACGATTCTATTCACCAGGTCATACTCCCCTCTCAGATAATGTACGACATTTTCGCAGGAAATATCCTGCAGCGCCTTCAGTGTTTCTACCGTATAAAACGCAGCATGAGGAGTGATGATAACATTTTCCCTTCCTGCCAGCTCCTCCTGCGCCAGATCCGGATTCTCCTGCGCCAGCACATCCAGACCCGCTCCAAACATGCGCCCCTCATCAAGAGCCTTTACAAGCGCACTATGATTTACCACTTCTCCGCGACCTGTGTTGACAAAAATCGGGCACTGCTTCAGACTTCCAAAAAATTTTTCATCCAGTAAGCCTCTGTTTTCTTCACTTAATATCATGTGATTTGTAATAATATGACACCTTTCTGCAATTTCCGGCAGGCTCACAAGCTCTGCTCCCGTCTTCCTGGCAATTTCCGCCGGAAGATAAGGGTCATAAGCTATCACACGAATCCCGAAGCTCTTTGCCCGATCCGCTACCGCCCTTCCGATTTTTCCCAGTCCCAGGATTCCCATCGTCATTCCGCTGATTCTGCGCAGCCTCTGTCCGGAATAATACTGCCACCGTTTCAAATCGTCAATGTCATGTCCGTAATGCTTCAGCCCTCTGGCAAGCGCCAGTACCAGAGCCATCGTGTGGTCTGCCACCTCTCCGGTACAATACTCCCCGATTGGCACAATTCCGATATTCCGTCTGCACGCTTCTTCATAATCCACCGCATTGTAACCGGTAGCATTAAAGCAGATGCATTTCATCCCCGGCGCACTGTCCAGCAGCTCCTTATCAAAATACAAAAAAGCCGTCAGCACCGCATCCGCGTCCGAAACCAGACGCTTCAGCTCTTCCTTATCTCCTCTGTACAGATAGCAGATCGTCTCACATCCCGGAAGCCCTCTCTTCAGAATGGCTTCCTCATATGCCAGATTCCGCCCCATTGTATCCGGATAATCCGTAATCACTACCTTCATTTCCAGCCTCCTTACGCTTCTGAGATACCGGGCATCTTCCGCTGTTCACTCTCAGCTTCTTTTCTGAACATCCGTTATCTTCTGCCGTTCTTACCATCAGCTTTTCTTCATATCCGTTGTCTTTTTCTGTTCTTCCCATCCGTTTTTCTGCATATCCGTCAGCTTCTGCTGCTCCTGCGCATATTTTTTTCAATTCTGCGAATGACGCAGGACAGGGAAAAGGTGATGATAAAATAAATCACAGCAACAATAAGTAACGGTTCCATCGGACGGAAGCTGATGCCCCGGATCGTATCCGCCGCATACATCAGTTCTGCAATACCTATCACAGAAACCTGTGAAGACGTTTTAATCACCGTCACAAATTCATTCGCAAGCGCCGGAATAATATTTTTTATCGCCTGCGGCAAAATCACATACCACATGCGTCTCCTTCCATTCAGACCGAGCGCCATTGCGCCCTCCGTCTGTCCGATATCAATCGACTGGATACCGCTTCGTACAATCTCGCAGATATACGCTGTCGAGTTGACACTTAACGCAACCGTTCCGGAAAGGAGTCGTGAAATGTCCACGCCGCCAAACATAATAGAAGGAATTTCTATCCCCATCATCGGCAAACCGTAATACACAATAAAAATCTGTACCAGTACGGGCGTACCGCGTATGAATTCCACATAAGCTGCCGCAATCGACCGCAAAACAGGGGATTTGCTGATACGCATAAACGCCATCAGCGTTCCGCAAATCAGACCAAGGATAATCGTCATGACGGAAATCAAAAGTGTAATTTTGGTACCATTCCAGAGCAAAACTCTGTATGTTGATAAAATACGTAAAATCTGTGCCATCCTGCTCCCTCCTTTACAGCATCTTTTTCAAAAACGCCTGTACCCTTTCGTTCTGCGTTTCCTCAAACACCTGCTGCGGGGTTCCTTTTTCCATGATTATTCCCTCGTCCATAAAGACCACGCGGTCCGCGACCTCCCTGGCAAATCCCATTTCATGTGTGACAACAACCATCGTCATGCCCGTCCTGGCAAGCTCCTGCATGGTACTTAATACTTCCCCGACCATCTCCGGGTCAAGCGCGGAGGTCGGTTCATCAAAAAGAAGGATCTCCGGCTCCATTGCCAGCGCCCGCGCAATGGCGATACGCTGCTTCTGCCCGCCCGACAGCATTTCCGGGTACACATCCTTCTTATCCTCCAGCCCGACCTTTTTCAAAAGCTCCAGAGCTTTCTTTTCCATCAGATCCTTCGGCTGTTTCTTTACCTTTACCGGGGACAGCAGGATATTTTTCATCACCGTCATATGAGGAAACAAATTAAAATGCTGAAAAACCATTCCCACTTTCTGTCTGAGCAGGTCATAATCCACACGCCGGTCCGTGATACACTGTTCCTTAAACCAGATCTCTCCTCCGCTCACCTTCTCAATCGCATTCATGCACCGCAGAAGCGTGCTCTTTCCGGAACCGGAAGGACCGATGACAGCCACCACCTCTCCCGGCATAATATCCAGATTGATTTTTTTCAGGACCTGCAGGGAGCCATAATTTTTTGATACATCCTTTATTCTGATTACCGGATTTTTCATAACCGTTCCTCCTCGCTCTTCTCACGGTGTACAGAAGTGCTCTTCCACAAAGCTTTTCAGAAGCTTTACCGTTCCCTCTGTGCCAAGCACACTGCTATCTATCATAATGTTTTTGTAACGATAGTCTCCGGGCAGATATCCGGCATAGGCTTTGTGATAGCGTTCCCTTGCCTTATCCACCTCCAGGATCATTTTCTTTGCCTCATCCGGCTGCAGGTGAAATTCTTTGAGACATGTTTCATATCGTTTTTCGTAAGGCGCGTAAATAAAAACATGTATGCAGTTCGGATATTCCTGCAGAATACTATCTGCGCATCTTCCTACAATGACGCATGGTCCCTGCTCCGCGAGCTCCCGGATAATCTTCCTCTGCGTGCGGAAAATGGTATCCTGCGTATCCGTCGTCCCCATTCCCAGGGGATATTTCATGCGGAAAAATCTCCCCTGGACGGCTTCCTCCAGCTCTCCGATTACAGAAAGCGGAACACCGAGCTTCTTGGCCGTCATATCCACAATGTCTCTGTCATAATATGCGACACCAAGAGCCTCCGCCAGTTTTTTTGCAATCGGTCTTCCAAGGCTTCCAAACTGCCTTGTCACGGTGATAATATAGTTGTTCACGCTTTCCGCCCCCTTTATTTATGAAACCGGCATCCGCCACAACGGCAATGTGGAACAATGGATTCCACCGCCCAGTCTGTTAATTTCCGAAATATCAACCGGTATCGTTTCTACTCCTGCTTTTTCCAGATTCTTTCTGGTTTTCACACCGGAAGCGGAAAACAATACCTTTCCCGGCTCAAGCGCAAGGCAGTTGTTTGTCAGCATCGGGTCTTCCATGTCCGTTTCAATAAGCTGATATCCCCTTTCCTTCAGCATCTTCAGAAACCAGTGCGGCAAAATGAAGGTGCTCACCAGTATCTTATCTTTATCAACAGGCAGGAACGCCTCGTCCAGATGAATATAATATGCCGGCATATCCACAACAATCAGCTCAATATCCTGATACGACAGCAGCGTGCGCAGCTGCTCAATACCTGCATCATTAATCCGTACCGAGCGTCCGACGATTGCCGTATGCGCATCGAGCATGGAGAAGGAACCGCCCTCCACCGTGCCCCTGCCCTGGATTGCCCCGATAATCGGGATTCCCTGCTCCGCCATAAATTTTTGTGTGATGCAGGTATCTCCCTGATGGAAATACATCGCAAATCTTGTGAGAACAACACCCTTTGGCAGCATCAGTGCAACGTCTCTGGTAAATGTGAGGTTTGTCCAGTAATAAGAGGGATCTTCCAGATAAAAAATCTCAATTCCGTTGTTTCTGAGGATTTCTGCCATCCGGTCATGCTGCTCCTGCATCAGCCCGATATCCGGAAGTTTATGTGACTTAAAGTAATTGCGGATTCTTTTTCCGTCCCTGCTTTTTAAAATTCGGGCTCCTGCCTCCTCTTCATAAGAGCCTTCTGCAAGCTGTTTTAATTCTTCTCCCGGACGATGTATCAAAATCTTCCTGATTTTGCCCACAGAATTATCCACTCCGAATTCATTACCCCAGACCTCCCCGTATACCTCCGAAGTAAACATATTGTCAATTCTGCTCCTGTCCATATACATCTGTAAGGTTGCCATCTTCCTATCTCCCCTCTTCCTGCAAAATGTCGTCCACCACAGCGACTGCAAAATCAATTTCCTCTTTTTTTACAATAAGCGGCGGGATAAAACGAACAACATTATGGTCCGCCCCGCAGGTCAGAAGCACCAGATTCCGCTCCAGCGCTTTTGACTGAATTTTGGCAGTCAGCGCCGCATCCGGCTTCAACGCTGTCCCCATATCTGTAGTTCCGTATGCCTGTCCTTCCGGCACTTTTTCCGCATCCGTTTTTTGAGGACGTGTCACCAGCTCCATAGCCACCATAAGCCCCGCTCCGCGCACATCCCCGATTGCCTCCGGATGCTTTTTCTGAAGCGCCTGCAGTTTTTCCAGAAAATACGCTCCCATTTTCCGGCAGTTTTCCAGCAGATGCTCCTCCTCTATTATCTTCAGTGTTTCCAGACCGGCACGACAGGCAAGCGGATTGCCGCCAAAGGTTCCGCCATGCGCTCCGGCAGGCCATTTATCCATAATCTCTTTTCTGGCAATAATTGCCGAAAGCGGAATCCCGCCGCCAAGCGCCTTGGCAGAGGTCAAGATGTCCGGCTTTACGCCAAAGGTCTGATATGCATACAGTTCCCCGGTTCTTCCAATACCGGTCTGCACCTCATCGAAAATCAGCAGAATACCATATTTATCACATATTGCCCGCAGCCCCTCAAGGAATGCTTTTCCCGGAACAATATATCCGCCCTCTCCCTGCACCGGTTCCACAATGATTGCCGCCACACATTCCGGATCTATCATTTTATGGAAAATCTGTTCAAACTGTCCCAGACATTCCATGTGACATTTTCCTTTTTTCTGTCCGAACGGACAGCGGT
Organism: Marvinbryantia formatexigens DSM 14469; assembly: GCF_025148285.1. Taxonomy (NCBI): domain Bacteria; kingdom Bacillati; phylum Bacillota; class Clostridia; order Lachnospirales; family Lachnospiraceae; genus Marvinbryantia; species Marvinbryantia formatexigens. The sequence goes on from NZ_CP102268.1 coordinate 1,341,056, forward strand.
AGCAGTTCGCATAATCCGCCCAGTAAACTGCCGGAAGCAGCGGTTCATAATATTTCCGGTACGCCGCATTGGAACCGGTAATGGATACTGCCGCCAGCGTGCGGCCGTGAAAGGAATTCCGGAAGCTGATAATCCCCGGTCTTTTTGTGACATATTTCGCCAGCTTGATTGCCCCCTCATTTGCTTCCGCACCGGAATTGCTGAAATATACCTTTGTGTCACCACCGGTCAGCTCCACCAGCTTTTCCGCCAGTGCAACATAAGATTCATAATACACGACGTTATGCCCCACATGTATCATATTGTCCAGTTCGTCTTTAATCGCTGCAACTACCCGTTCATTGCGGCATCCGATGTTGTTCACGGCAACTCCGCTTGCAAAGTCCAGAAGCCGTCTCCCGTCCTCTGTATACAGATATGCTCCCTCAGAACCTGTTACCCCCAGCGTCGTCGCACGTTTTGCAACGGCAGGCATTACCTCCATACATCTCTCATACATGCTCTTCATCATTCCGTCCCCGCTTTCTGCGCTTACCTTTTCGCCTTATCTTCTACGTTTTTCTCTGCTCTTCTTTATACCTTATCTCCTGCGTTTTTCTCTGTTTGCTTTCCGCTTTTCCTTCTGCGTTTTTCTGCGATAATTTACTTTTTATTTCTGCCCAGCTTTAACCCGATATCATTGCTTTAACCCGCTATCATTACTTTAACCCGATATCATTGCTTTACTTCAGATAATATGTAATTGTTTTCCAGATTAGTGTTGGTAAAGTCTCAAAAGTATATGGAACATGTACACGTTCTGTCCATTTATGCGCATCTTTCCCGTAGCATCCATAATTTACTGCCGGAATATTCAGCCTTTTCATCTGAGCAAGCGGCAACGGATACAGACTTTCCATTCCGGGAAAATTATCCAGAAGCAGTTTCAGTGATTCCTCCGTATCGTCAATTTTCAGATAGCTGCTGTCAGAAAGACTTGGGAAAAATTTCATGAACCGGAATTCCTCCCCCGTTTCCTGCGTTACTTCCTTTGCAATTCCCATAATCTGACTGATGAGCGCCTCATCTTTCCCCTGCAGTGTGTTGTGCGGACAATACGGAGCCGCAAAATATAACACAATAATTGGATGCGTTATTTTGGCGGTATGCAGCAGATAGCGTATCACATGAATGGGAATTTCCCTTTTATCTGTCCCCTTCTGCAACTCCCGTGTCAGTATCCTGTCAATCTCCTCATCGTCTGCCCCCAGCTTCTTTGCCCTCTGGTACAGCCCGTCATAGGTGCAGACATCACAGTGATATTTGTAGTCACTGTGCCGCTGACCGTTCCGTGCACAAAATCTCCGGCTCATATCATTGATGTTCTGTAACATATCTCTCATTGTTTCATCTGCCGCCGCCAGCAGTTTTGACAGAATCTCTTCCATCGAGCTGTTATGCACAAAATAATTAAAATAAACAAATGCTTCTGACGGTGTCTGCACATTGTACCAGGGCTTCAGGTCCTTCATCTTCAGTACCGACGGCGGATAGGCATACTCTCCGGCATATTCATCGGAAAAATCACAGTTCAGAGAAATTTTTTCCGTCAGCTTTGCCGCAAGCATAGCGGCGTCAAATCCTTCAAAGCACTGCCCCACATGCGTTTCCTTTCCCTGTATATAGAAACAGGGCAGCAGCTTTCCGACTACTCCTGTATAAATCGTCTTCGCCGTATCCCCCGGAAACAGCGGACAAATAAAATCATTATTCACAGCCATCAGATAGTTAAGATGGTAACGGTTCTTTAGTTCTTCCAGAATGTCCAGCCCCTCAATAATGCCGGTGTGAAGATTTTCCTCGACAGGATTCAGAGAAAGAAGAATATTTCCCCGCAGCTCCTCCGGATGCTCACTGGCGGTCTTCAGAATACTGAGAAACACCGCATCCCCGCTTTTCATATCGCAGGCGCCCCGCCCAAACATATACTCTCCGGATTCCAGGTCCTTTCGCACCTCTTCCGGAAGGTCCTCCAGCCTGCCAAGTGCCTCCTTCAGCTCATCCGGACTGCACGCCAGCGGTTTCAGTCCCTTATATTCCTCAATTCCAACCGTGTCGGTATGTCCATGAAAAATCAAGGTGTCTCCGCACGCATCCTTTTCGCCGATCAGCAGCGCGCAGACATTGCGCCGATGGAGCGCATCGTTTTTCAGTTCTCTTACAACGACCTGTTCCGGATGCTTTTGAAAATATGGAATCTGCCTCAGATACTGTTCCAGGAACATTCCAATCTGCTGCTCCCCTTCTGTAGAATTAATGCTGCATATACGAACGAGCTGTTTTGTCAAATCCACCATTTCCTGATTAATCACAATATTCCCTCCCCTTCTCAGATAGAAATCTGCCCTGGTGCAACAAAATCATTTTGAAATTAAAAGCACCCGGCTATGATATCTGCGGATTTTTCTGTGAAGCCTGCAGGAGCTGCCACCGGCAACTCCTTTCAGATACACGGCAACGAAAAGAGGCTATTGCTTTTGCAACAGCCCCTTTGCCATAATGGTGTTTCTCTTTTTTCAATTCGGTTTACGCCCTCCGGTATCCTCTCCGGCTTTTGCGTTATCCCTCTGTCTTTTGGTATACATTTTACACGGCTTTTTCGAATTGTCAATACCCAATTTTTAATTTTTTTCTTGATTTTTCGCGTTTTGCATATTAAAATAATTTTAAAAATGTATACATTTTTGGAGGAAAGACCATGAAAACGCCTACGAAAACAGGAAAAAAAGCTGCCAGCACTGTCACTTTAAAAGAGCAGGCGTACCAGGCGATCCGGGAACAGATTCTGAAAAACCATCTGCCTTCCGGCACGCCGCTCACGGAGGAACAGCTCAGTGCAGCGCTGAATATCAGCCGCACTCCTATCCGCGCCGCGCTGCAGAAGCTGACCTATGAAAAGCTGACCATCCAGGATGCGACCGGACATATTTTTGTTTCCACAATTACCAGAAAAGATGTGGAAAATCTCACCGTGCTCCGCGCCCGGATTGAACCGCTGGCAATCGAGCTGGCGTCCTTTCCCATAGACGCCGAAAAAATTGAATTGCTGAAAAAAGACTGCTCCGTACAGTCTGCCCTGGTGAAGGAACACCCGGAAGATGACTACCGCTACGCCATACTGGATACGCAGTTTCACACGGATATCGCAGCATTATGTGACAATTCCATTCTGGCGGATACTTTTAATTATCTGGCGCCAACCGTCATCCGCGTCCACATTCTTACCGGAACACTGAATCCGTATAAGGAAACTGCCATCGAAGAACACCTGGAGCTTATTCATTATCTGGAACGCGGAAAAAAAGATTTCGCCATGCTTGCATTAAAAGAACATGTTATGCAGGTGGGGAACCGGATTATGACCAGCTTATAAGATGTCATTTGACCGATTCCGGAAACAGCGTTATAATTACGCTATATTTTATGTTGCGGGGAGGTCGTCCGGTATGGAACAAAAAGTATCAAACTATGAAAAATGGTGTGAAGAATGGGGCAGACGTTTTTTAACGCTGAATCAGACACAGCTTCAGCAGACACTGCCGGAATTAAAAGAAGAGGGAGATTACCTCACCCTCTTCCATTTCGGGAAAAAATACGGCATTCACCGGCAGACCGGCAAAATTGTTCTTATGGAAGAGCCTGCGCAATCTGTCTTTGCGGTCTCTTCCACCGGAAAATCCCCTGCCGCCGGTACGCTTACCGGGCGACCTGTCTCTGCAGGCGCTCCCGCAGAACAGCCTGTTTCCACAAATGTCCGTCTGAATATCTATACGCTGCTCTGGTATGCAAAGCCTTCCGCCAGGTTACAAAATCACTGGGTGACATTTGCCGACCTCAAGGATGCACGCCCCTTTGCGCCCGCTTTTCAAAAAGGCGTTCTCCAGACATTTGCCCGGACCTTTACCGGACACTCTGACAGGCTGATTGCCGCCTGCGAAGCACTCGGCGGGCAGAAGCTGCCACATTCTGATGTCGGCTATCAGATAAATGCATTTGAATGCATTCCCGTACAGTTTCTTTTCTGGGAAGGGGACGACGAATTTCCTGCACAGGCAAATATGCTTTTTGACATCAGTGCAACCGATTTTATTCATGTGGAAAGTGTCGTAACTATCGCCTCCGTCGGGCTTGATGAACTTGCCGAAGCTGCCGGAATCCCCGTGTACGCCGGCGGATTCCAGACAAAATGAGACTTGCGCCGCCGGATTTCCCGTATGCGCCAGCTACAGTCCCTCTCCGTCAAACGCCGGAATAAAGCTTTCCTTTGCGGTTTCGCCCTCCTGAATAAACGCATTTTCAACGCCAAGAGAGAGGGCATAATCCAGCAGGCGCTCATATTCCCGTTTAGTCACTTTGCGGTTCAGCTCCGGCAGCTTTTCCACCTGCACAAGCGGCGTATACTGGTTCATAAGGCTCAGATACACCTGGTTTCCATATGTTTCATACACATATTGCACCACTGCCTTCGCATTTTTTAAGTGATTTGGCAGGAGCAGATGACGGACAATTACGCCTTTTTGCATCATCCCCTCCGCATCGAAGACCGGTTTTCCCTGCTGCCTTACCATTTCAGCAAGCGCAATCTTTGCTTTCTCCGGATAATCCTGCGCGTGCGACAGACGCCCGGCAAGCTCCGGCTCCATGTATTTAAAATCTGTCAGATAAATATCTACAATCCCATCCAGCATCGCCAGCGTCTCCGCTTTTTCATAACCACCACAGTTATAAACAATCGGAACCGTCAGTCCCTGCGCGCGCGCAATCTGCACTGCCCGGATAATTTCCGGCGTATAATGTGTCGGCGTGACCAGATTCATATTCGCCGCCCCTTTTTCCTGCAGCTCCAGAAATATTTCTGCCAGACGTTCCTGTGAAATTTCCATACCTGCCGCAGCATCCGCGATTACCGCATTCTGACAGTACACACACCGCAGCGGACACCCGGAGAAAAAAACGGTTCCGGAGCCGTGCTCCCCGGAAATACATGGCTCCTCCCACATATGAAGGCCGGCACGCGCAGCGAGAATCTTCGTCCCCGCCACACCGCAAAATCCTTTTTTTCCTGCCGCCCGGTCCGCTCCACATTCACGCGGGCAGAGCCTGCAGCCCCTCTGTTCTTTCTTATGCACCGCTTCACATTTCATCTCATGCGCAGTCGTACCCTCTGTCCCGTGTTCCATCCTACACTCCGTCTTATGCGCCATTTCATACTCTGTGCCGTGCACATTCATACACGCTGTTTCATGTCCCGTCTTATGTGATGTATCTGGTTCCATCTTTTATACTGTCCCCCATTTCCGGCTGCTCTGGTATTCATCCACCCGAATATCTCATATTAATCTGACACGATTCTGATTTTTATCCGCCGGGTCTGTTTTTCTTTCCTCACTTTTTCAGGTCTATCCGGAATGTTTCTCCAACCGGCTCTGCGTCAGCCACATCTCCCACATCTGATACTGCAAAATAAAAATCTCCATCGCCGGTCAGATTCTGTTCTGTCTGCAGCTCTTCCATTTCCAACTTATAAAACTGCAGCTCTATCCACTCGCTGTTCACGGAAGGAGCCGTCGCGGACAGGCCATACGCAGACCCTGTTTTAAAAGTATAACAGTTTTTATCAATTCCTTCCAGTGTAAACCGGACTGGATTTCCAATGCTGTCCCTTCCCTGTATAAAATATTGCGCGTTTCCGGAAAATTCCCTGCCGTCCCCGCTCACCTCAAGAGTTCCATAAATGCTGTTGAGAGTAAGTCTTTCCACATTCACATAAAAATCCGGTTCTATCTGTACCTTTTGTCCAACGTCACAGATTAATGTGCTGTCTTCCAGTTCTTTCCGCGAAGCCGAAAAGGCAAATGAAAATGTCACCGGCTCCGTGTCATCCATCCCCCTGCCTGCCATTGCCTCAAAAGAAATATCCGCAATGTCCGGGATTTCTTCATCTGAAAATCCCCACTCAAAAATATAATGCCGCTCATCTATATAGCTGATTCCTGTGCTTGCGCAGTTTATCGCTTTCCCGTTTATCGCAAGCAGACCGCTGTTACTTAAACAGATCTCCTGCAGCTCATCTGCTTCTGCATCAAGCTCCAGAACAGCAAAAAGATGATTTCCGGACAAAATCGCCTCTTTCAATGTAAGCGAAATTCCTTCTCTTGTCTGCGTCAAATCCGGCATTTTTGCGTATGGTGTCAAATCCTCTGACAGACCGAGTGCCTGTCCTATCAAAGTCGAAAAATTCCGGATTGCTGCCCGCACTTCATTATGAAACATACAGGACAATCCCAGAAGCACAACCAGGACCGCACATGCCGCCCGCCCGGCAAAATTTCTTTTTGTTTTATGTTGCATTGTATGCCCGGCAAATGTCTCTCTTTGCACGGGTTGTCTCCCGCCAGACGTCTCTCTTTGCGCAGACTGTATTGTTCCCCCATCAAATGTCTCTCTTTGCGCAGACTGTATTGTTCTCCCGGCAAATGTCTCTCTTTGCGGTTCTGCTGCCGCTTCCAGAATCAATACATCATCAATCTCGCCAAATATCTCTAAAAATTTCAGTTCTTTCTCTCTCATAGCCTGCCTCCTATATGCAATGCTGTACCACGCGCTGCGGCTGCTCATTTTCCAGATACTTCTTCAGCCGCCTGCGGTTGCGGAACAGATTGGACTTCACCTTGCTTACGGAACATCCGTGGCGCTTTGCAATATCCTTCAGCCCGTCCATATACCAGTACCGGCGGATAAAAATATCGCGGTCAATCTCCGGAAGGCTTTTCAGAAAGGTATTAAGAAGCTGCACCAGCTCCTGTTTTTCCATATATTCGTCCAGTGTGGACACTGCCACATCCGCCAGCGTTTCCACCTCTCCGGCAACGTCCGCTATATGCATATCCATGCGCTTCGCCGCATATTTCCTGCGCAGGCAGTCAATCGCCAGACCCCGTGTAATTTTTCCGAGAAACGCTGAAAGAATGGCCGGTCTCTTTGGCGGCATATACGTCCACGCGGAAAGCCACGTGTCATTGACACACTCCTCACTGTCTTCCCTGCTGCCGACAATATTCCAGGCAATTTGCCAGCAGTAATGATTATATTTTTCACTGACCGCAGAAATTGCCGATTCATCCCGGTTCCAGAAGAGCGCAATAATATCTCTGTCATCCATATTATTCACCTGTCACTGCAATGCAGTGTATCCTTTCTGTATATATAGTCGTATTCTATCGCTTCCGGTTGCATATATCACAAAAAAAATTTCATTCGCGAAACGAATTTTGATAGGTTTGCAAAAGTTGCCGCAAACAGAGCAGACAACAAACGGTTATTGCCCCATACAGATAAAAATCAATTTGACAAATGTCCCTTATCCTTATATGATGAATGTTGTTGGGGGCAAAAACCCTAAATATCACAAATATGTCAGGAGGCTTTTTATGAGATTTGTATACCCCGCTGTTTTCCACAAAACGGAAACAGACACCTATAAAGGATATTTCCCAGATCTGGAGGACTGCCATGCGCAGGGCGACACGCTGGATGAGGCGCTGGATAACGCCATTGAAGCGGCGCGCGACTGGATTACGCTGGAGCTGGAGGAAGGCGGCGTTCTGCCCTCTATCTCTGAAGATGATGATCTGACATTAAAAGAAGGCGAATTTATACGGAACATTGCCGTAACCATTCGCCTAATGGATGGATGGGATGAATAAAAATTTCATAACGGAGAGATTTCCGTACATTGCCCGCGCGCAAAAGCGCCCGAAGCTGCTTCGTCAATGTGCTATGCTCTGTATGCATACTACAGATTTTATTCTACATCAGTTTCTGCGACAGTTTTTGCGCCGTTGGTGTTGCTGCCAGACCACCGCGGGCAGTTTCTTTTAAATCTGAATGCATCTGGCATCCTACACATTTCATTGCTGTTACAACTTCATCAAACGGAATCAGACTCTTAACTCCTGCCAGGGCAAGATCGCACGAAAGCAGCGCATTTGCTGCCCCTATTGCATTGCGTTTCACGCAGGGGCACTCCACTAATCCGCCCACCGGATCACAGACAAGTCCCATGATATTCTTCAGAGCAATCGCCGCTGCATCCAGAACAGTGGGTACGTCCGCACCGCAAAGCTCAGCCAGGGCGCCTGCCGCCATTGCTGCAGCGCTCCCCGTCTCTGCCTGACAACCGCCAGAGGCGCCGGCGATACATGCATTTTTCGCTATGATGCAGCCAATAGCACCCGCAGTAAAAAGCCCCTGGCAGATTTTCCCGTCATCAAACCCTTTCTTTTCACCGCCGACAATCAATACTGCCGGAAGGATACCACTTGCCCCTGCGGTAGGCGCCGCCACAATTTTGCCCATAGCCGCATTGAATTCTACAACCGCCATAGCAGATGCAACCACAGCAGCCATATCTGTTCCCATATTGCTCTGCTCTGCAAAAGACATCAGCTTTATAGCATCGCCTCCTGTAAATAAGCCATGATGCTTTTCACTGGCATCCAAGCCTTTTTTGATAGATTCCCGCATAACAACAAGGTTGCTATGCATCTCTCCCAGAATTTCTTTCCTTGAGCGCTCACTCTTTTCCATTTCATTGCGCAGCATAATCTCACTGATTGAGATGTTTTCCCGCCGGCTGATTTCACAAAGATCTGTTCCATGATTAAATCCGTATTTCACAGCATACACACCTCCATAACGTCTTCCGATTCCCTGCGGATGTGCTCCAGTATTTCACGTTTGACATCCCCGTCTGTCTCAATAATCATACAGGCATTCTGCCAGCGTGAACTGCGGAAAACACACATAAATGCAATATTAATTTTCTCTTCTGCCAATACCCCCGTTACTTTATTGATTACACCCGGTCTGTCATGATGAAAAATTAAAATAGTAGGATACTCGCAGCCAAAGGATACTTCCATTCCATTAATTTCCTGAATTTCAATACTTCCCCCGCCTACAGAAGCGCCAAGCAAATCAATCTTCCGCCCGTTTTCGTCTTCAACTACTATTCTCGCCGTATTTGGATGATTCATACTTTGCTTTGAAAACTCTACCGATATATCCTTCTTTTGTTCCGCCGCCAGCTGAAGTGAATTACGCAGCCTGCTGTCATCCGGAGCAAGACCTAAAAGCCCTGCTACAATTGCTTTATCGGTTCCATGTCCCTTACCCGTATCCGCAAATGAACCATATAAAGTTACTTTCGCTTTTTTTATCTTTCCGTTTGCAAGTCTGTATGCAACGCCGCCAAGTCTTGCCGCTCCCGCTGTATGAGAGCTTGATGGACCTATCATCTGTGGTCCGATCAAATCAAACACTCCATATTCCTTCATAATATGTCTCCTGTATTCAGCAATTTCCACTGTTTCGACGAGTAAAGCATTGCCATTACTCTCTGCTCCATAACGTATCTTTTCCCGTACAACTTTCCGTTCGTCTTTTTCATTATAACGGATATGCTTTCTTAAGTCATCCATTATTTCATCAAAAATCCCTTGTCGTATGCATGGCAGCTAAAACCGGGAACCTGTTTCCAGATTCCCGGTTTTACGTGATTATTATCGCTCCATCTGGCTTTTCCACATTCCGGCATACCTGCCGTTCTTTTCCAGCAGCTCACGATGTGTTCCCTGTTCTGCAATCCGTCCATGTTCCACAACATAGATCCAGTCGAAATTTTCCGTCAGCTCCAGCCGGTGTGTCACAACCACCACAGTATGGTCTGTACCATACTGCTCAATCGCGCGTTTTACAATTTCCCCGTTTTCCGTATCAAGTGCAGAAACCGGCTCATCCATTAAAAGGAACGGGGCGTTCCGGTACAGACCTCTTGCCAGCGCGATGCGCTGCAGTTGTCCTCCGGAAAAGCTTTCCTTAGTCTGCCCAAGCGTCTGCTCATAGCCGTTCCCTGTTCCCAGGATAAAGCTCTCCGCTCCCAGCGACTTTACAAGCTTTTCTATTTTTTCTGTATCCGGCTTTGTCTCCATTCCGATATTTTCCCGTATGCTCATCTGAAAAAAGGAAAAATCCTGCGGCATATAAGAAAAATTCTTCCGCCACTGCGCCTTTGAAAACGCTGTAATGGGCGTATCTCCCAGGCAGACTTTCCCTTCCTGCGGTTTATAGAAGCCCAGCAGCAGCTTCAGAATCGTCGATTTTCCACTTCCGCTCCCACCCACAAAAGCCACCTTTTTTCCATATGGAATACGGACTGTAACATGCTCCAGAACCGCCTGTTCCGGATAAGAAAAGGATACGTCCCGCAGGCAGAGCTCCCCTCCGGCACAATTTACCGCTTCCCCATCCTCTGAGGCTTCCTCCTGCTGCAAATCCAACACTTCAAAAACCCGCTCCATGTGCGGAGCATGTATCCGTAAAATCGTATGATAATTTCCAAAAGCAACCAGCATCTGCCCAATCTGGTCCGACAGCGGCAGCGCCAGCATTACGTCGGAGAAAGCAATGATGCCCTTTCCCGCCAGAAATCCTCCCAGCAATAAGAGACTTACTATCGTGACACAATCCGTGACAATCACAACCACCGCTCTTCTAAACGCCCTGTACTTTCCAATCTGAAGCTGTTTTCTGCCAATCTCCTCCAGTTGTCTCTCCTGCTTTTCTTCAAACGGCTTCCACAGAAAATAGGTACGGATTTCTGTACTTCCCTGCACGCATTCCTGCATAAATTTAACCAGTCCGCTTTTTCCGGCAACCAGCTCTTTATTTTTTTTCTGCTGTTTCTTCGATGCAATCTGGACAACAAATAAATTCAGCGCCGCACAGAGGAAGGTCAGCAATGTCACACGGACATCTACAAAAAGCAGGAATATCAGCGAAAAGCTTCCCGATAAAATCGGCGCAAAAACATAACCGTTCATGTAATATCCTGTCAGCCGCGCGCAGGCAGGAATATCGGAGCTGATACGGTTTAACACCTCCACGTGCGAGAGCTTTTCCACGGCTTCCTCCCTGCCACGGATATACGCATTCATCATTCCGCTGCGGATATTTGCCTGGACCTTCTGTTCGATGTAGGTAAAGCCCAGCAGGGCAAAACCGGATATCACAGAAAAGGCCATAATTCCCACTAAGTATAACACCATCTGCCATACTTTCCCGGTTCCGTCTGTTCCCGAAACGCTTCCTACCACTTCACGCAGCAATACGCCCACAGATGAAAACACCAGAAAAAGCGCCATGCCGTTCACCAGACTGCATATTGCATACAGAGGCAGAAAGGGCTTCAGATATCCCAGCAGACGTTTATATAATTGATTCTCTGACGAAGCTTTCATCCAGTCACCTCCCCGGATATCATGTTTCTTTCACACAGCTCTTTATAACTTCCATGCGCCAGAAGCTTTCCGTCGCGCAGCAGATATATTTCATCCATAAATGGCAGCAATTCTTTCTGGTGCAGACCAAAAATCATCGTCGTCTCCGGATAATCCCCGACCAGTTTTTTCATAATTCTTTTTGCCAGTCCGGGATCCAGTGCGGAAAATGCCTCATCCAACAGCAGAATTTTCCGTCTGCTGTTCAGAGCTCTCGCCAGAGCAATCCGTTGCCGCTGTCCTCCGCTCAAGGTATCCCCGTTTTCTGTAATCTGCGTTTCATATCCCTCTTTCTGTCCGGAAACAAATTCATTTAACTGCATATCCTCGCAGACCTGTCTGAAAAAGTCATCCTCTTTATCACAGGAATATAAAATATTCCGCCGTATCGTATCGGTAAATAAATAGGGGAACTGGTCTCCATAAACCGCCTGCTTTCCTGAGATTTTCCCCTTCTGCGGACAGAGCAGCCCTGCTATCAGCTTCATCAGCGTTGTTTTTCCGCTGCCGCTCGCACCGACAAGCGCTATCTTTTTTCCCGCTTCTATCTGAAGCGATATATCAGTCAGCACCCATTTTTCATTTCCCGGATACCGGTACCACACCCGCTCTATCGCAACATCCCCGGAATCCTCTTCCTCGCGGGAAACCACCGTCCGGACCGGCTCCCCGAAGAAATCCATCAGCCACTTTCCGGAAGATCTGGCTTTCGCCGCTTCTGTCCACAGGTCCGTATAGTGAAGCTGGTCCGGCAGAATATTCTGGCAGAGATAAAAGATACCCATAAATGCGCCTGTTTCTACCAGCCCCGCCGGTATCAGCCAGAGCCCTGCAAGGCACAGACAGAGTATCGGTAAAATGCCGCACAGCAGCCCTATCATGCTCACCGGCAGCGTGCGCAGCCCCATGCGGATATTGGCTTTTATGTAAAGCGCTTCCTGCGATTTCCAGTAATCATCTATCCAGTCGAAGCATCCCCATACCTTGATAATTGTATGACTGCCAAGCGCATCCTTCATTTTCGTATTAAGCTCCGCCTCGCACTTTTTCACGTCATAGCTTGCTTTCTCCATAATCCTGCTGATGAAAAACTGAATCGTCATGGAAACCAGTATGGCGGCTACATAAACCACCGTGCTTCTCCAGTCCACCAGAGCAATATACACCAGGACAAGTACCAGACGGATGGTCTGGAAGATAATATTCGGAACCGTGTCCGACAAAAATCCGGTGTAATCCTCTGCATGACGGACCATCAGCGTATACAGACCGGAAGAATTTTTCATTTCCGGATGGTCCGGGCTTAAATACAGAATCTGATGCAGCAGTTTCTTCTGGATATTGCCAAACGTATAGCATTCTATCCGGCTTTTCAGAAGCTGATAGACCGCGTCCAGAAGCTCCTGCAGAAGAAAAGCGCCGGCTACGAGTATCAACAGTCTGCCTGCGCCGTCCGCGCCGAATCCGGACAGCTTCTCCGTAAGCTCTCCAAGCACGTTGGATGCCAGAATAATTGCTCCTGTCAGTAAAATACTGACAAGCACAGTCATCCCGTAATAAAATCTGCATTGATTAAAGTAATAAAAGAATTTTTTCATAGCTCTCCCCTGCCATTTCTAAATTCTATACTGATTTCAGAAGTATTCTTTCATATCGCTTTCTGCGTTTCTGGCAAATGCTTTCTTCCACCATTCCTGTCTGCCCCTCTTTTGCCGCTGTATAATGAGCAGGGCAAAAATGACATATCTTTCTTGCCCAGCATTGCTTACATATTTCATTTTCTTTTTTAGTGAATACCAGTAATTTATCCATATTTTTCTTAATATCCTCCACTTCACATGTATCTGCTAAATTTCCAAGGCAAAAACATCTGTCTGCCGCGTACATGTGGCATGGATATAAGTCCCCGTCCGGCATAATACATGCCGTCTGATACCCGGCATTACAAAACAGATTGCTCTGCATTTCCTGTGACAGGAACTGCCATAATTCTCCCTTTTTTTACATCAAATGTATCTGAAAGATACTTTCTCAAATCCTTCAGCGAAATATCCGCCAAAACATGATTTATTGTATATGTAGCCTCGATTGCATCTATATTTTTCTTTAATAATTTTGCATTTTTAAAAACAAGTTCCGCCGAACCACTCCCATTCGGAAAAATTCTCTGCAAATCATGAATTTCTCCCGGTCCATCCACGCTTATAGTCAGTCGAATATCATACTTTGCGATTACAGCACATATTTTTTCACTATATCCCACCAGATTCGTTATTCCATTTTTTACTATTAGATTGTCTAAATATTTTACAGCATCTTCGGGATTCATGTTTCCTTTTTCGTATCCTGCATATACCCCAAAATCTGCGAAACAATATTTACATCTCAGATTACAATTCGTTGTCACATTAATGGTCAGCTTTGAAAGAGTTTTGCTCTCTCCCCAATAGGAGTGTTCCGGAACAGGAACGGCAGCTATCCTTTCTCCCAACTTTTTTGTCATAAGCTCCTGTAAAATCCCATATGATTTTTCTGACGAATTCTGCAGCTCATTTATCTTTTCCGCTGCATCCGCCGGTACTTTGTAAAGCATATTTGCCGGGATATCATAGAGAAGCGCCTTCTTCCCTAAAATCGCTATATGTAAATTAAATACACTGGTTTTGAAATCATCCTCTTTTTTCGCAGCAGCTCATTAATCAGATTATTAAAGTGCAAATCCTGTTCTGAAAAGCCAGCTTCTGTATATACCCGGCATTCTTCCGGATATAATTCAGAAGGTGGATGTGTATGTGCAAACATCAACGAGTTGTCTGTATTTTCCGCTGCATTCATTCCCGCCAGAATAATCTTTGGTGGAATCTGCACGGATGCGGTATCTGCTGCCGTAAACTGTTCCTCTAATTGTATCGCTTCCTGTATACTACCTTGCCCTTCCTGTCCGGTTCCATTTTTAATAAAATAGATAACCGCCGTTTCTCTGAATGGTTTTCTATCCAAAGCGCTGTACAAAAGATTCAGCTTATTCTGTGGGTCCATTATATGCCGCATTTTTCTCACCTCTCCGGATTTCACTCCGAGCAGAGACCGCATCGTAAAACATAACCATTTGTATTTTCCGAATCAGTCTCTGCTCTTTTAAAAGTTAATCTTTAATAATGCATCCGACACCACAGTTTCCGCCTGTCAGTTCAAAATCTGCTCCATCAACAAGCGCTAAATCCTGCGTCGTAACTTCTTCCAGTTCCTCTTCAAAGATTTTTTTGATATCTTCCATGACTTTTTCCTCCTTTTCCACGTTAAAATGTTCTTGCTGTCAGATGACCATCTTTCTTCAATATATTTTCCATATGGTAAATATATATTACCATATATTTTTTCTCCCGTGCGGCATCGTCCTCCAATGGTCTTTTTCATGTCCATAAAAATGCTTCCTGACTATATCGAAATTTATATCACTTTCTCTTAGATATTTCCGGATAGCAGAACAAACGATACATGAAAAGCTTTCATTTGTTATTACTTCGCAGTATGATTTTTTCCGGATAATAATTCAAAACGACATCTACCGCTCTTCGTTCAAGCTGCTCCCAGTCTTTTTTCTTAAAATTCAGATCGAGCATATAGACCGGAAAGACAATCTCTTTTTCTTCCTGTTCTTTCAACTCCAGCTGCATCATTCCTTTCCCGTTTAACGCTTCAAACAGAAAAAATTCATGCTGATTATGCCATGCGCCGATTTCAAAGGCAATGTTTGTCAAATCCAGTACGGTATCATCTGCTTTATTTTTTTTGATACCAAGCGTTACCAGAATAACTTTTTCTTTCTCCGCCGGATATCGTTCTCCATTTTGACTTACAATCGTATATCCTGGAATGATTTCTTCTGTAATCTCGCCGGTATACCACGCTATATCCTTTAATACAAATTCATAATTTCCTATACGTGCTGCTTCTCCCTGTGGAATTATCGTTATTTTAGGATTGGGATATTTTTGATTAAGAGTAACATAACGCCAGACTGCACTAAGTCCAATCAGCACTATCATTAAAAATAGCAGAGTATTTTTATATTTCTTCAATGATTCTGCCTCCATTCATTACAAAAATATGGTCGGACAAATTTTCCAGTTCCTCCCGGTCATGACATGCCAGTATCACAAGCGCTCCCTCTTCTTTTAATCGGAAAATCATCTCTCTGATTAATTCTACACCAGAAATATCCAGCGCATTAAAAGGCTCATCCAAAATAACCAGCTCCGGCTTTTCCATAATCGCACAGGCAATTCCCAACCGCTGTTTCATACCCAGGGAATATTTTCTATATTTTTTCGGGTCATCCGGATTTAAACCCACCTTTTCCAGAGTGCCGCGTATTTCTTCTTTGCTCACCTTTTTTCTGATAGCAGCCAATAACTCCAGATTATCCATTCCCGAACAATTTGGCAAAAAAGACGGGTTTTCAATCAAAGCTCCCACATTGTCTGGAAACGTCATATCTTTACCCATTATCTTCCCATCAATCTCAATCTGTCCTTCCTGACACAAAATCAGCCCGCAGATTGCCCGCATCAACATTGTTTTTCCACAGCCATTCTTGCCCTGCAGACCATAGATATGTCCACTTTCCATCTCCAATGAAATATGATTCAATACTATATTTCCTTTTATTGTCTTCGATAAATTCCGTACCTTCAGTTTCATCCCTGCTCCCTCCTGCTAATAATGTCCATTTTTTCTATATAAGTAATGCCTGCTAAAATTATCACCAGACATACTATGGCACATTCTGCAACCCCATTCATCGTTTTCCTTCCTGTTTCAATCAGAACCCTGTTGCGCAGCAGCATTGCATGATTTGCAAGCAACCATCCTCTATTAACATATACGGAAACAATCAGATATGTAAGCATTATAATGTAGGATACAACGGGACCTGATATCAGTGTCAAAATCAACTCCAACAAACATAACACTATTCCAACGAGTACCGGCAATATATACAGCGTACACATATCCATATTTGTTGCAGAAAATGCCCGCAATGAAGAAAAGATTTGGTTTCCTGTATTCTGTAGATTATAAAGCTGTACACTTCCCATAAATATCAGAAATTGTGCAACAAAATACAAAAGTACCATTTCCATGCACCACACTGCTTTGCTCAAGAACCATTTTTGTCTGTTCTGGCACCGCAAAATTCCCTGTATGCCAATGCCCTTTAAGTCATCAGCAGGATAACTGCATACTAAAAATAATAAATACGAATAAAACAGAAACCACAAAACCGGTAATTCAAATTCGCTATCCGGAGTTCGTATATATTCCGGCTTTCCTAAAAACAACTGCAGCCAGCAGTCACCAAAGCTGACCATGCTTTCATTCATAGGCATCAATTCATTCACCAGTATGTTTCCAATAAAAATCAGAATACCCAAACCCGCCAGCACTCGCAGCCGCACCATATGCCAGCCATTTTTCCATTCATATTTCAGCATTAATAAAAGTCCTTTCTCCTTATAATCAGACATCCTGCAATATAAAAAGCAAAACAGCAGACTGTTGTGATATACAGCCATTTCATGTCCGGTGCCGTCCAAAATGTATGAGAAAAACTCAACGTATTTAATATCGGTCCCCCGCATTCATACTCCGTAACACACCAGCCCCCGGCAATCAAGCACCCCAGCGCAGGATTTCGATAAATATATCCTATAAACATCAACAACATTCCTAACAAAAAACATGATATTGCAATGCTGACAAAAAATGCGACAGCAACAACAAGTAAAGAAATTTCTTTTTTTATCCTCTGTCCAGTAATATACCAGAGAATATTTTTTTCCTCCGTCCAGTCCATTTGTGCCTGTCCACTGCATAAACCTGCCAGCCAGACCGTTGCCGTCGCTGTCAGTGCTGTAAAACACGCCAGGATCAGACAACGGCAACAATCCATATCCCAAATTTTCTTACGCGATTGACAACGCAAAATTACCTGTACCTGCTCCCGCTCATCACAGGTAATTAACAGAGACAGAAAAAAAGCGGACAGAATCAACAGACTTCTCTTATCCACAGCTTCCAGCAGTGCAAAATTATCTGCAATCGAAAGATGCAGTTTCACCGTCATGAAAAACTCATTTTTCACCGTTGTTATATAATATATGACACTGCACATCATCAACAGATGCAATCCCAAAATCTGCCTGCCTTTTTTCCTCAATCTATAAAAAGCATTCAAAAAAAGCGGATGATTAGTATACATCCTTTTTTACTCCTATCGCATAATAAACTGCCCCCGCAGCCACCATAAGTAACACTTCCGCTGCAATTACGACTACATTACCTGCTATCGGCTGTGCTGGTCTTAAAAAACCAAACGGACACAACTGATGCAGTCCCGTCAGTTGTGTTACCGCATATACAAACAGATATACCAGAAAAGGCATCAACACCACAGAAAACAAATTATCACAAAAATGTGCCGCTGGTAATGCCAGTGAAGCCAGCAATCCAAAATATAAAAAGTTAATTCCCAGATAGCTTATCAAGTATGCATATGGGTGCAGATAATACAAATCTCCCAGCAGACTGCTGCTAAAAATTGGAAACAAACCTGTGCCGCTCTGAGGAATCAGTGCCGGAAGAACCATAGCCGTCAAAGCAAAATCCAATACCATAGGAAAAACTACAATCATTCCTCCGCTCAAAAATGCTACCAGATATTTTGTGCACAAATACGTCCTCCGTTCGGTGCGTGTCAGTACATTTTTGATATAGCCGGATTTCATATCAGCTTTATAACTGCCCGCGCTGGGAAACGCCGCCAGAATCGGCGCAATAAAATAGAACAACGTCGAATACACCGTAGCATTTTCTCCTCCAAACCACTGTCCAAATGCAGAAAGCGGATAAACCTTTCCATCAATATGGTCTTTCATAGGCAGTATTTCTGTAAAAAAGTGGATGAACACGATTAATAATCCGATTATAAAAGCAAATCGGCTCCCTGTGCTTTTCAAACTTCGTTTCGTCTCTGCCGCAAACATCTGTTTCATTACTTTTCCTCCAGGTGTACCAGTACACAATCCGCGTTCTCAAAAGTTCCCCATACCCCAATATGATAATACAGTTCTCCCTCTGGCTCCTCCGGAAGAATATAACCTACTTCCAGGCTTTTTTCCTCTCCTGGTGCAAAAAAACAATGAAAGCGTTTTGATGGATTATCCGCCAGCTTTTGCTCCGGATTAATATAACGCATCTCTGCCCCCGTCCCTGTAAGAACATTTTTTTCACTTACATTCACGAGGCGGAAAGAATTTATCAAAATTTCTTTTTCCTGTTCTGTTTCATTTTTTGCTGTCAGAGAAATCCATACATAACGTTCTTCTCCAAGCAGATTTCCCTGTTCATCTACTTCTTCCTCCCAAAAATCAATTCTATCTTTATCATGGTCTCCTATTTCTCTTCCAATAAATACAGATTCTATTTCAAAAGAAACTCCCTCATACTCTGCCTTTGCAGGAATTTCTTTTTTGTTTTCATCTTTAATAATAATATCCGGCTCCGGCGCATAAGTCTCTGGTTCTGCCGACTGTTCCATAATTTTCTTACCCGTCTCGCTTTCTTCTACAATTAAGCCGGCCTGTACCGGAAAATGCTGTGCCAGCAGCATACCGGAAAATACCAGTATCAACGCAGGCATTGTTTTTTTAATATGTTTCATATCCTGTTCCTCCCTTTCGTTCAAGTCATTTTGGACAGCACTGAGAAATTAAATCTCAGTGCTGTCTCAGCATTATACGCTGTCCGGACTCCAGACTCCTTTTGCCGTATATGTAAATGAATAGTTAGGCGCCCCGGCAATTCCGCCATATTCATATCCCCGTTCCTTTACATAATTCGCAATATAACTTGTCGTACCCGCATAAAAAGTATAGGTTCCGGCAGCACAATTAACTTTCGGCCCGTTTGACGTTCTGGAACCAACTGCATGTGCTGTATAGCTTGCTCCCGTACTGGATATATCCTGGCATGACATATACATGGATGTGTAATCCTTTTTCGATCTCAACTCCGTATAATTCATGGCATTTCTAAAAACAAATTCATATGAAGAATCTTTAACATTGCCTGCCATCGCCGGTACCGTTCCGGTAACAATTGTTGCTGCCATCAAAATAGCTGCTACTTTTTTAAAAAATTTACTCATAAAATTCCCTCTTTTCTTTTTGTATTTTTAAAATTGCATTTTATACGTATACGCCTTTCCTGCTTTGCAGGCTTTTCCATATGGTATACATATATTATCATACTATTTCCTTACATATTCACCAGCGTCCGCCAGTCGTTTCTTTCCTGTCCTCAAAAAAAACGGCCACCGGAAATCCGGCAGCCAATCGTATTTTTAACTCATTTTATGCTATACTATTTTAGCTTTTTTCTCCCACTGCATCATAATTTTTACCGTAAACACGCCATCCTGCGCCCCGCATTCCAGAGTTCCGCTGTATTTTTCCACCGTATCCCGGACGCTACGCAGCCCCCAGCCATGCAGGTTTTTATTTGCTTTCGTAGTCTTTGGAATGTCTTCAAAACTTTTTATGTGTTCGCTGCAGGGGTTTGTCACTTTAATAAGCAGCAGATAATTGATTCTGCGTACCGTCAGACATACACATCCCTTCTGCTCTGTCTCCGCTGCGGCTTCTATCGCATTATCCAGCAGGTTTGAGAGAATTGTACACATATCATTCGGCGTGATATTACATTCTGACGGATATTCTACGTTAATATCCGCCTCAATTCCAAGCTGTTCCATTTTTTCCAGCTTGCTGTTGATGATTACATCTACCACATCCACACCGGTCCATATCGTTTTCGACAGCTTCAGAATCGGCTTACTTATCTCTTTAATATATGCTTTTGCCGCCTCCCCCTGCTTTTCCTCCAGCAACTGATACAAAGTATTTAAGTGATTATTCAAATCATGATACAGTTTTGCATTTTCCATGTAAACATCATTCAGCGTCTTATATTTATCTTCCAGTAAACGGCTCTGCATCTCCATAAAACTCAATGCAGTCTTTTCCTTCTGCTGCTCAATCATAAAATAAAATACAAGCACAATCAATACCAGAATACAGATAAACATAAACCATACCCACGGTACCGTGTAATTAAAAATCTGCATTGCCTGTTCAGCAAGAAATATAAAACCACAAAACCCAATCACCGATGTCAGGAGAGCTGCATAAGTACCCTTAATGGTAAAAGAAATCTTCTTTAAATATTTTTTTAATACCAAATATATCGCTACCCATAATATCTTTGTAAAAAAAATGACCCCGATACGCAATGAACTCATTTCCATTAACAAATAATTTAGCATATCAATATCTTTATAAAAACTTGATATTGTGGTCATCACTAAAAAATCCAAGCCACACAGGCACAATCCATAAAAGCTTATTATTGACAGCACCTGTATACACTTCGCCCTATATATATACATTCCGGAAACGCTGGAATAAAAAACAGATATAAAAATCGTGAAATACGAAAATAAGGAAATCTGATTACATATTCTGGTCACAACCGCGCCAACGAGTGCAAGTATTATCATTTCTTTCTGTTTCTTTCGCGAATTTCTTGCCGGAAAGAAAATTTCCAATACCTTATATGCAATATAAGTTTCTACAAAACATACCAGATATTCTATGATTTCCCACACTATCCTCATATCTGTTCTCCCCAGAACCGGCTCAGCGTCTGTTTAATCTGCTCTTCCTTTGCCTGGCTTGCCGGCAGACGTATCCCATTTTCCATCTCAACAATGCCATCTTTCACTTTCAATATGTATCGCAGATTTACAATATTTCCACGGTCTATATAAATAAAATCCTTACAGTCCAGTTCACTCATTACCTGCGCCAGACTTTTTCTCACCCGCGTTTCTGTATTATCCGTAAGTGAAATAACAGCATTCTTGCCCTCTCTCCAGATATACAAAATTCTCTGATACGGTATTTTTTCCACCCGGCTGGGCATCGTAATATGGTAGTACCGGTCTGACCTGCCCTCTATAAGCTTTACCACATCTTCCAGCGCATGACGCAGTCTTTCATCGATTGCATTCTTTGGAATATAGCGGAAGACAGCCAGTTCATACGCATCTATTGCATATTTCAAATGTGATGTAACAAAAATAACAAAAACATCCGGCAGATAAGATTTAATATAGCGCGCCAGATTCATTCCATCTATGTGCGGCATCTCAATATCACTCAGGATAATGTCGAAATATTTTCCCTCCTGGACGTCGTACTGAAGCATTCTGCTCTGGGAATATGTGGCAATTTCTATACCGATATTATTTTTCTTAAAATATGCCGCCACCTTTTTTGTCAGCGAATCCGCCGTTTTTTCATTATCATCACAAACTGCAATATAAATCATGCCCGCTTCCCTCTCTTTTTCTGTTTTCTATTGTATCAGTTTTCTGCTTTTTCCTCAATCCTCAAAGGTATAAAATATTCCGCTGCGGATGTCATGAAAAAATGTTTCTTCCTCACCGACAACAAGCTCATAGAAATCTCCGGTAGCAGCACACTCGTAGCCAAATATCCCCGTTTCTTTTGTTCTCACTTTTGTAATAATATCCTCCACAACCTCGCCAATCTTCATGCCCTGGCGTGAAGATGCCGGCCACCTCCGGAGCATACTTCTTACCCGGCTTTTGTTCAGCTTTATTTTTTTTGAGGCATAAAATTTATCCGGAAACTGTATCTCGCGCGTTGTTCCAAGACCTTCAAGAATCCTCTCAAATACTTCCGCTCCCTCATCATAGGCAAAGCCCATCTCCAGATATGCCTGCATATGCAGCATTGCTGTCTCCAGATAACGCATGTCTTTCAGCTTTTCATAATACCAGTAAAGCTGTTCTGCCGCTTTAATCATCGTCGTTTTCACAGAAAGATTTTTATACTGGACACTGCCCGCCGCCATCTTAATTGCCTCAATATAACTGTTCCGTTCTATTTCCTGCATTATATCTTCCCCCAGACTGTTTTTGACTAATTATAGCAAAGCAGCTTACCCGGAAAGAAATCCTGACCGCAAAGCACTGCTGTTTTGTCCGCCAACGCAGACTATTTCGATTCTGCTTCGCGAATGGGGATTGCCAATCACCTTAATATAAAGTATTATATAAATATAATTTGCAAAACCGGGGTGATAATGTCAAATGTCAGCAGAGGAAGTAATAAAACAAGTAGCGGAAATCTGCCGGAAATATAATGCCCGTGAAGTAATTCTTTTTGGTTCACGCGCGAAGGGTACCGCAAGAGACCGCAGTGATATTGATATTGCAGTATCGGGAGTAACTTATTTTGAAGAGCTTGCCGAAGAGGTGGATACATTTCCTACCTTATACACCATTGATATAGTCAACCTTGATACCTGCAAAAATCGCTTGCTGTTGGAGGATATAAAGGACTATGGACGGAAAATTTAAAAAACGTTATCTTTCTTATAAGAATTCATTATCTGCGCTTTCCGAAGCACGTGAAAGAGATCTGACAGATTCTTTTGTACTGAGTGGCACAAGTGCAAAATTCTGTATTACCTTCGACCTTGCCTGGAAAGTCATGAAAGATATCCTGACAGAATACTATGCCATAACGGATTTTGTGGCAGAATCTCCCAGAGAGGTATTAAAAAAAGCCTTTCAGGCTAATCTGATTCATGATAATACATGGTTGGAAATGCTTCAGGTGCGAAACCAGCTCACGCATGATTATGACGGAGATATTATAAAAAGCTGCTGCGAAGTAATTATAGAAAAATATATCGATGAATTTTATGGTTTCCAGGCAGAAGTGGAAAATCTCCTGGAAAATAATTCTGACTGACAACATCATCCCGCCTGCCATGTCTTCCTTCCCGGAAGGTCTGGCAGGCGGGATGAATCTTTTTACGCCCCTTTTATTCTATTTCCCGGATACGCCTGCGCAGCTCCAGCACCATTGCCGGAGAGACGGACAGCTCATCCACTCCCATTTTGATAAATTCCTCTGTCAGCTCCAGATCGGCTCCCAGCTCTCCGCAGATGCCCGCCCATTTTCCGTGGCGGTGCGCACTTTCCACTGTCATGCGTATCATCTTCAGAACCGCCGGATGATGCGGGTCGTAAAAATCGTCAAGGCGGGCATTCTGTCGGTCGATGGCAAGCGTATACTGCGTAAGGTCATTCGTCCCGATGCTGAAAAAATCCGTCAGCTCTGCCAGCTCATCGCTAATCATCACGGCGGCGGGCGTTTCTATCATGATGCCCTGCTCCGGCACCTTATACGGAATCTGCTCCGCCTCCAGCTCTTCCTGCACCTGCCGCACGATTGCGGCAATCTGCTGCATCTCCCCGACAGAAATAATCATCGGATACATAATGGAAAGATTGCCGTACACTGCCGCCCGCAGAAGCGCCCGGAGCTGCGTCCGGAAAATTTCCGGCTGCTTCAGGCAGATACGGATTGCCCGGTATCCGAGCGCCGGATTCTCTTCCCTGCCAAGTCCCAGATAATCCGCCTGCTTGTCCGCGCCGATATCCAGCGTGCGGATAATCACCTTCTTCTCACCCATCATGCGCAGCACATGCATATACGTCTGGAACTGCTCCTCCTCACCCGGAAAATCATTGCGCCCGATATAAAGAAATTCGCTGCGGAACAGACCGATTCCGCCGGCATCGTTCTCCAGCGCATAGCCGACGTCTCCCACACCGCCGATATTTGCATAAACATTCACGGTTCTGCCGCTGCGCGTGCGGTTTTCCTTTCCCTTCAGCTCCTGCAGAAGAGCCGCCCGCTCCCGCTCCTGCGCCATCCGGCGCTCCGCCTCCTGCAGGGCCGCCTGCGACGGCTCGAAAATCACCTCGCCGCGCATCCCGTCCACTACCACGGTCACGCCATTCTCTATTTTATCCAGGTCCAGAGGGACGCCCACCAGCGCCGGAATATTCATCTGCCGCGCCAGAATCGCCGTATGGGAATTTGTAGAGCCGTGCACCGTGACGAACGCCAGAATCCGGCTCTTATCCATCTGCACCGTCTCGCTGGGCGAAAGGTCATCCGCTATGATCACGGACGGCTGCTCTGCAAAAAAACCATCCTGTCCCTGCCCGCTCAGATTCTGAATCAGACGGTTTGTAATATCGCGCATATCCGCGGCGCGCGCCTTCATGTAATCGCTGTCCATCTCCGCAAACATTTTCGCAAAATTATCTCCCGCCGCTGCCGCCGCATATTCCGCATTCACCCTCTCCGTGCGTATCATATGATACATTGCTTCCAGAAAATCCTCATCCTCCAGAATCATCTGATGCGCCTCAAAAATCATGGCGTTCGCCTCTCCAACCTCCGTCACCGCCTTTTCATACAGCTCCTGAAGCTGCTGCTTTGTCGCTGCCGCCGCATCTTTGAGACGCGCAATCTCCGCGTCCGCATCCTCTGTTTTTCTGCGCTGCACCTGCTGGTCCTGCTTTTTCAGCACCGCGGCGGGTCCTGCAGCAATCCCTCTGTATACTGATTTTCCGGAAAGTTTCCACATCACACAAAGCCTCCGTCCCTGTCTTTCAGGCATTCCTGTTTTTCCCGCCGCATTCTTTATCTTTCCGGCGGGATTTTTTTGATTATATCATGCCCGGCTTTTTCTGTTAATATACTTATGAAAATTTTTCCACCTCCGCAAATCCATTTAAAATTCGATTCGCGAATGGGATTTACTTTCTGGTGTGGCTGTCATTCCAGTTGATTTGCCACATTCTGCGCATCTTCTATGTGATATGGCTCCGTCTCGTGCGAGCCGGGCGCTCCCGCCGTCACCAGAATATATTCTCTGCCGCCCACGCGCAGCAGACTTGCCAGACAGAGTCCCGCTTCCTGGGTATAGCCTGTTTTTCCTCCCAGAATCCTGTCATCGCCGCTTGCCTGCGCCTGTGAAAACAGCGTGCTCCAGAAGGTAAAGCCCTCCGGATGCTCCTGTGTTGGCTGCACATAATAATATTCGCTGGTAAACGCTTCCCGGAAGGAAGCATTCTGCAGAGCATATTGCAGAAGCGCCGCGATATCCTCCGCCGAGGAATAATGCTGTGCATCCTGCAGCCCGGTACTGTTTGTAAAATGTGTATTTGTCATGCCAAGCTCCGCCGCCCTCTGATTCATAATTTGCACAAAAGACTCCTCCGAACCCGCGATGTAACGGGCGGCAGTCAGACAGCACTCCGCCCCGGATGGAAGCAAAATTCCATACAGAAGGTCGCGCAGCGTCACCTCCTCGCCCGGCAGAAAGCCTGCCACAGAGGCGCCCTCCGCATAGAGCTGGTCATAAATATCCGTCGGTATCCATGCCGTCCCGTCCAGATTTCCGCAATATTCAACCAGCAGCAGCGCCGTCATGATTTTCGTAAGAGACGCCGGATACATCTGGGCACTGCCGTTTTTCTCCGCCAGCATTTCACCGGTACCCGCGTCCAGCAGAACCGCACAGGGGCTGTACAGACCGCCAAGATCCACGCTGGCAGTCCCGCTCCCGGCATCCGCCCCTTCGTCCTCTGACACGCCATACTGCTGTGCCAGGCTTCCGTCATCTGTCACCTGCGGCGCCGCACTCTCCCCGCCAATCGTATCCGCCGCACCGTACTGCTGCGTCCGCACCAGATTTTCCGCCACCTGCGTAAGCCAGGGAATTACTACCCGCACCGCCGCCAGGCAGACAAAAGCCGCACCCAGAAACCCCGCCGCAGTAAGCAGCATCTTCTGTATACGCACACGCCGTCTTCTGCGGCGCTGCTGCTTCATTGCCTTACGACTTCCCATCCGGCGCTCTGACTCCTGCCGTTTTCCCGTCTGCTGTCTTACCATATTCTGTCTTTTCCGGTTCCCGTCCGTCTGACGTCCCGCCGGACGCCTGTCATTTCTATATTCATAATTCACCATAATCTCCCCCTCAATCCGTCAAACGGCTCCATCGATTTTTCCGTGCCTCGCACCACCAAAATCCAAAAACATCAAAGCACCTTCCAGCACATCTGCGTTTTTCCTGCGCCGACCGGCGTGCAAAGGAATCCGGTTGTCATGCGCTGACCGGTGTGCAAGGGAATCCGGCTGTCATGCGCTGACCGGCGTGCAAAAGAATCCGGCTGTCATGCGCTGACCGGCGTGCAATGGAATCCGGCTGTCATGCGCCGACCGGCGTCCAAGGGAATCCGGCTGTCATATGTCCGGCGCAGACGATAGGCAGCTCCCGCAGATTTTGCGAGCATAGCGACAGCTTTTGAAGCTTGTCTGAGCCTGCAAAGCAGGCGAGTTTGCGCAAAAAGCTGTCAGATAGGCGGCGCAGCAAAATCAAGAGGAGCAACGTGTCTGCGCCGGACATATGACAGCCGGATTCCACGCACCGCCTTCCTGCGCACATAAAGCAGCCGGATTCCATACACCGCCTTCCTGTGCACATAAAGCAGCCGGATTCCGCGCACCGCCCTGCCTGTACACCTACAGGAGCTGTCACCGGCAACTCCTTTCGGATGCCTGGCAGCGAAAAAGCTCCTTCCGATATTTATCTTACCAGACAGAAGCTTTTCATCCTTTAATATGCGGTTGTTTATTTCCTGAGAAAAAATTAAGAAGCCGCCGGCAGCGTAACCGTAAAGGTGGTCAGCTCCTCCGCGCTTGCCGCCGTGACCGTACCGCCGTGCAGCTCGACAATTTCTCTGGCGATAGCGAGCCCCAGTCCGGCTCCGCCGGTATTCGTAGCGCGGGCGCCATCGAGCCGGAAAAATTTTTCAAAAATAGTCTCCAGCTTCTGCTTCGGAATCGTTCTGCCATGATTCGTAAAGCGGATTATCACCCTGCCATCCTGCTCCTGCGCGCTGATTTCAACCGGCGTATCCCGGTAGCTGTATGCCACCGCATTTTTCAGAATATTATTAAACACACGCGCCAGCTTCATGGAATCGCCGTAAACCGTCAGTCCCTCCCCCGCTTCCACCTGCGCCGTATTTCCATGCGCCTGCAGAATAGGATAAAACTCATCCGCCATCTGGATAAGCATATAAGAAATATCTATGCTCTCCTTCTCCAGCACAATCTGCTGCAGATTATAGCGCGTAATTTCAAAAAATTCATTGATAAGCTGCTCCAGCCGGAGCGCCTTTTCCAGAGAAATATGCACATACTTTGCCTTCTGCGCCGGCGGCATATCCGGCGCTTCCTCCAGCAGGCTCAGATAGCCGATAACAGAAGTAAGCGGCGTTTTTAAATCGTGCGCCAGATAAACAATCAGATCATTTTTCCGGCTCACCTCTTCCTTCAGCGTCTGTTCCCGCCGCTGTATATCATTTCTGATACTGCTCATCTGCATGGCGATTTCCTCATATCCGGGCGGAAAGACCTCCTCCGCCTCCAGATTCTTCGCCATATAGCGGCGTATCATAGCGCCCGTTTCCGTGACGGACTCCCTCACCTTTTTTCTGGCATAATAGCGCGCCGTCAGGTATGCCACCGCGATACATATCATCACGCCCAGAATCATCATTCTGAGAAGCAGCCACTTGACATCCCCCCAGATTGGCTCATAAACATAGGCGCCGTTATCCAGCATATACATGTTTGTATAATTTGCCGTAAACCAGTCTATAAACATGCCGTTCCAGAAATAATCGACAGTGCTGTAAATCCATAGACAGCCGGCAATCCCCGCCGCCATTATCAATATGAATTTTAATGTCCGTATGCATTTAGCCTTCAATTTTGTAGCCGCACCCCCAGACTGTTTTTATGTATTTCGGATTTTCAAAGGAATCGCCCATCTTTTCCCGCAAATGACGGATGTGAACGGTAATCGTATTGTTATTCTTCGTAAAATATTCTTCCTTCCATATCTGGCGGAACAGCTCCTCCGAGCTGACCACCCGTCCGCGGTTCTGGCAGAGAATGCGCAGAATGGAAAATTCGGTCGGCGTCAGCACCAGCGGCTTTTCGTTCAGCGTACATTCATGCGTCGTCACATTAAGCACAAGCCCGCCATATTCAAACACATCCGCCTGCGGCTGCGCCCCCACATTGTAGCGCTTATAACGACGGAGCTGCGCTTTCACACGCGCGACCAGCTCCAGCGGCAGAAAAGGCTTCGTGATGTAGTCGTCAGCTCCCAGCGTCAGACCGGTGATTTTGTCAACCTCCTCGCCCTTCGCCGTCAGCATAATAACCGGGTAATTATATTTTTCGCGGATTTTGCGGCAAATCTGAAATCCGTCGGTTTCCGGAAGCATCACATCCAGAATCGCCAGGTCCAGCTTTTCCTTCTCAATGCACCGGAGCGCATCCGCCGCACTATAGTATTTGTACACCTGGAAATTTTCATTCTTCAGGTACAATTCTACCAGATCCGCAATTTCCCGCTCGTCATCCACAATTAAAATGTTTTCACTCATAGCTGTCCCCCTGTTCCGGATGTTTTTGTCTCCTGGCATCATTATAATTTATCTGTCTCTAATTTATTTCTAAACGCGAATGGGATTTGCTCACGCCTGAATCACGTTCTTACGCCTCAGACCCACAGCCCCGGCTTTGCGTCGCAGCAAGTGTCTGAGGCCAGCGTGAACCCTCCACTTCATCAGTATAGCATCGTCCGGAAAATGTTGCTATCATTTTTGTATAGTTTGTATGGCAAAGCAGCGGCGTCAGAACGGTATAAACAGTAACAGGCGCAGAACCCGTCCGGATTCTGCGCCTGTCGGCATGGACTGTAGCTTTGCGCCTCATCAGCCCTCAATCGTAATGTACTTCTTCTGCTCAACTGTCTGTTTTGCGTCTTTCTTCGGAACGAACAGCTTCAGCGTGCCGTCCTCGAATCTGGCTTTGATTTCCTCCTGCTTTACTTCCTCGCCTACATAGAAGCTTCTGCTGCAGGTACCGTAGTGACGCTCTCTGCGGATGTATCTGCCGTTGTTGTCCTTTTCGTCATTGCCGCCGTTGGTGGTTGCCTGGATAGTCAGGTAGCCGTCCTTCAGCTCCGCCTTTACATCCTCTTTCTTTACGCCTGGGATGTTCATCGTAACTTCATATCCCTGGTCTGTTTCCTTCACATCTGTCTGCATCATGGTAGATTTTACTGCATCACTCGTTCTTACTACATCAAACGGATATCCAAAAAAGTCATCAAACATATCTCTTCCAAAAATACTCGGCATCATCATAAGTCATCTCTCCTTTTCCTACTCAAAATGTATTATATCCAATTTTTTATTTTTCAGAGCCTCCGGAAAGGATTTCCTTTTTGTAATACCCTTTCCATCTGTTCTAGATGTAATATAACACACTTTTTAGCACTCGTCAAGAGGGAGTGCTAACAATTTTGTGAAAAATTTGTGAACTTTTGGGAAATATGAAAAAAAGACAGTGTACCTTTATCTCAGTACACTGCCTTCTTTCCTTTGCTTCCATTTTCCGGTATCTGAACTGTCTTCCCGCGCAGTGCGCAGACATCAGCAGGCATGTCCGGCTGTTTCCTTTACGGCGCAGGCAATGGAGGTATCCACTCTGCGGTACGGAATCAGCATGGACTGCAATGCATGGTAGATGTCGGATTTTCCCGGCCACACGGTTCCGAGAAGCTGATTGTTCTGATCTAACTGATGGAACCAGGAGCCGTTTACATGGTCCAGCACGGTCTCATCGAGATACTGCATAAATTCTGCGTAATTATCCGCATACTGCTGTTTTCCGGTGACGCGGTATAAAACAGCGGAGGTGTTGATGGCTTCCGCCAGCGTCCAGTGCATTCTGTCGTGTACGCAGGGCTTTCCGCTCCAGTCGGTCGTGTAAACGATTCCCGGCGCCCCGTCCACGTTCCATGCATCCGCAATAGCGCGGTTGAAGAGCTTTTCAGCCGCTTCCACATACGGCTGCGCCTTTTCTGTATTTTTTCCATAAGTGGACAGCGCCCAGTGCGTGATGAGGCGCGCCCACTCAATGCCGTGTCCCGGCGTTGCGCCATACGGCTTGAAGGGGTCGTCCGGCTTTTCCTTATTCTTCTCCAGATCCGGCTGCCAGTCCTTTGTGAAGTGCTCCGGGATTCTCCACTCATTATCCTTTGCCCACGCAATCACATGGTCGACAATGCGTCCCGCGCGCACCCGGTATTCCTCTCTGCCTGTCGCATCGGCAACCGCCAGGAACGCCTCTACGGTATGCATATTTGCGTTTACGCCGCGGTAATCGTCCAGTACGGTAAATGCGGTATTCCAAGTATCGCAGGAAAGTCCTTCCTCCTCATTCCAGAAGCGCTTATCATACAGCTCCAGCGCTTCCGCAAGCAGCTCCTCCGCGCCCGGTCTTTTCGCCAGCATGGCGGAAGTCGCCGCCAGAATCACGAATGCATGTGCATAGCACTGCTTGTCCGGCAGAATATCGCCCTCCGGCGTGCGCCCCGGATACCAGCCGCCGTTTTCCACGTCCTTCAGCTCTCCGTTTAAGCCCTTCAGCGCCGCGTCCACCAGCTCTTCGCTGCCCTCGTGCCCCAGCAGGCAGCCGATGCTGTAGACATGCGCCATACGGCAGGTAATCCAGGTCTCGCGGTTGCGGTCCTTCCACGGCGTACCATCGTCCCCCAGATACCAGGAGCTTCCCTGCGGCGAGGGAAACTTGTGTCCAAACCGGAGCAGCTCGTCAGCGCGCTCCTGCAAAAATGCCCTGTTTTCCTCTGTGTCAATCTGATACTTTCTGTTCATTTCTCCCATCCCTTCCGACTGCGTCCGGAAGCAGCCGCCCGGCTCCGGCACGTCCGGACAGCGTCTCTTTTCCACAGTCTGTTGATAATAGTATATTTAATTTACTATCATTATAACAGGTATATGATGTATGTCAAGACAGTCTTTTTACAAAAATCAGACGAATCCCCTGAACATCTGGTCCACCGCATTGCACGCCGCCCCGATAAGCTGCGCCTCTTTCCCGAAATACGCTTTTTTTACCGGAAGCGGACGCTGGTCGTGCACGACCTTCCGCTCGTTTACCAGCTCCTCCAGCCTGCCGACAAGACGTTCGTCCCAGTCGATGCAGTCATGACCGAGCACAATCATTTCCGGGTGCAGAATATTGACGCTGGTAACAAGCGCGGCGCTGACGTCCTGCAGCATTTCCTCAAAGATTTCCTCTGTCTCCGCCGTCTGCGGCGCCCGGCAGAAGTCAGCGAAGGAAGCACCCTCCTCCCGGCAGAAGTCAGCAAAAGAAGCCCCTTCCTCCGCCCGGCAGAAGTTTGCCGAAAGAGCGTCCCCCGGACCGGCGCAGCGCTCACCGGAAAAAGCACGTCCCTTTGCCGCCCGCAGCTTTTCCAGAACAATATGTGTATTGGCGTACAGCTCCAGACACCCCCGGTTTCCGCAGGCGCACAGCGGACCTCTGCGGTCGATGCTGATGTGCCCGATTTCGGGCGGAAGTCCGCGGTGGCTGTGATAGACCCGCCCGCCGCTGACGATTCCGGAGCCGATACCGTTGGAAATCCCCACAAACAGAAAATCCTGCACGTTTCTTCCGATTCCGAACAGAAGCTCTGCCAGCGCGGCGCTGTTGTTGTCATGGTCGAAAAACACCGGCAGCGCATACCTTTTTTCCAGTGCCTCCCGGACAGGTACATTCTGTATCCCGTAAAACCGCGGCGGATTTAAAATCACGCCCTTCCAGATGTCCACCGGACCGATTGCCGCCACGCCAATGCCAAAAATATTTTTTTCTTTTTCCAGCAGCCTGTCAATCACGGAAAAACAGTGCGCATATAGCTGCTCCTTAGTCAGCGAATCAAAATGAATGCTCTCCGACGCCAGCTTTTGCATGGAAAGCGTGCACAGCACCGCCTCTATACGGTCGCGGAAAATCAGAAGCCCGATTACCTTTGGCGCCTTTCCGGAGATTTCCAGCAGTATCGGATTTCTTCCGCAGACCTCCGTCTGCACCTCCTCACGCTCGGCAACCAGCCCCTGCTGTATAAATTCCGAAACGATATTGGTGACGGTCATCTTGGTCAGACCGGTCGCCTTTGACAGCTCGATGCGCGTCCGGCAGTTCTGTGTCGCTATCAGCTTCAGCAAGAGACCTCTGTTGAACTGCTTTGATGTAAGATTATTTTTGCCCGTCATCCGTGCCATTTCCATTCCTCCCAAAGTTTTCCGCGGCATGTCTGTTCCTCTCCGGAGCTTTCCGCAGCATGCCTGTTCCTCCCCGAAATTTTCCGCAGCATGTCTGTTCCTCCCCGAAATTTTCCGCGGCATATCTTTGCTTCCCGCACCGGCTCTGCCGCGCGCAGACGCCGCATTACCCGCTAAAGCCGTGCGCCGTCACAGAAGCTTTTGCAGCGCTTCCAGATCCTCATCCGTGGTGGACCAGCCTGTCACAAAACGCACCACCGTATGATTTTCATCCAGCTTTTCCCAGAAGCTGAAAGCTACCTGCTCCTTCAGCTCCTCCATCCGCCGGTTTTCCAGAATAATAAACTGCTGGTTTGTGGGAGATTCCAGGTAAATATCCATATTTTTGCTGTGAAAAAGCGCTTTCAGCTCCTCCGCTTTTTCAATGGCATGACGACCGATTTTAAAATACAAATCATCCGTAAACAGCGCGTCAAACTGCACGCCCGTCAGACGTCCCTTGGCAAGCAGCGCGCCCCGTTTTTTCACAGACGTCAGAAAATGCGCCGGCTTATTGCCCTTTGTGAAAACCACCGCCTCCCCGCAGAGAGCGCCCACCTTGGTGCCGCCGATGTAGAAAACGTCACAGATCTGCGCCAGCTCCGGCAGCGTGATGTCCGCCTCGCGGCTCATCAGACCGTAGCCCAGACGCGCGCCGTCCACGTAGAGCGGAATCTGATATGCATGGCACACGCCGGCAATCTCCTGCAGCTCCTTTTTGGAATAAAGCGTGCCGTACTCCGTGGGCCAGGAAATATAGACCATTCCCGGAAAAACCATGTGCTCAAAGTTTTCGTCGGCATAGTAGGCTTCCAGATATGCGCGCAGCGCATCCGCCCGGATTTTTCCCTCTTCCTGCGCAATTTCCAGCACCTTGTGTCCGGTGTATTCGATGGCGCCTGCCTCATGTACGCTCACATGACCGGTTTTTGCCGCAATGACGCCCTCATAATCCTTCAGCATGGAGGATATGACGACAGCGTTCGTCTGCGTGCCGCCCACCAGAAATTCCACTTCCGCCTGCGGGCATCCGCACGCCGCACGGATTTTTTCCTTCGCGCGCTCACTGTATAAATCGGCTCCGTAGCCGGAAAGCGGCTCCAGATTTGTTTCCATCAGTCTTTTCAGCACCTGGGGATGCGCCCCGGCAATATAATCATTTTCAAATGAAACCATGTCTTTCTCCTCTCTGCCCTTTGCCTGCCGGCGGCATGAGAGGCAGATATCGCCTCCTGCCGCGCGTGCAGCAGCAAAACTACTACCTCGGTTATAGCATTGAAAGAAATAAATGTCCACCGTTTTTTCCCGGCAGGTGTTGAAATTTCCGGCGGAGGGTGCTAAAATAATCGTTGGTGACAAAGATTGCGGGTTCCTGCAGATGTGGCAGACCCCGACAATCTTATCCGTCACCAGATAATTCTGATAAGAGAGGTGAGACTATGGACGGCAACAGCGGTGGACGAAGTAGCGACAGGGCAGTTATCCCGCGGCGGATTTTCAGGCGCAGACCGTCTGTATTCTGACCGTTTTTATAACTGCCATTGTCTGTCTGAAAGCTGCGCTACATCAGCAAAGCAGGGTGCACGGCATTTTGCCGGGGACAATGGTTTTTTTGTGCTCTTTTTTACCCCGGCATCCTGTGCCCGTCTTTGCTCAGTCATAGTACGACAAAATTTATGAGTAAAGGAGGATGCAGACAATGACGATGAAAAAGAACCTTTCCGGCGGCACGACCGCCATGCAGCAGCCGGATTACGAGCGTGAGATTGTTTCCGTAATCCGCAGCACGCTGACCCCGAAGCTTCTGCAGGAGCGCCTGCACGAATACCACGAAAAGGATATTGCAGAGGCAATGGATGTCCTGCACAGGGACGAGCGCCACAAGCTGTACAGTATCCTGGATACGCAGACGCTTGCAGATGTGCTGGAATATTCCCAGCAGCGCGATCTTTATCTGGAGGAATTAAATATCCGCAGACGTGTTGCAGTGCTCTCAGATTTTGATGTCACATCGGCGGTGGAATATCTGCGGCAGCTCGACAAGGGGCAGCGCGACACGCTGATTGATCTGATGGAGGACGATTTAAAAAAGGAAATCGCGCTCTCCTGCTCTTTCGACAAAGACGAAATCGGCAGCCGGATGACGACCAACTATATTTCCGTCTCTGAGGGCACCGGTGTGCGCCAGGCGATGAAGGAGCTGGTGAGGCAGGCGGCGGAAAATGACAATATTTCCACCATCTATGTGTTAGATGAGGACGGCGTTCTGGTGGGCGCGGTCGATTTAAAGGATCTGATCATTGCGCGCGAGAACACGCCGCTGGAGGAAATCACTACCACCTCCTATCCTTACGTGTACGCGAGCCAGCTTATTGAGGACTGTGTGAATCTTCTCCGCGATTATTCCGAGGATTCGATTCCGGTTCTCGATGAGAATAACCGTCTGACAGGTGTGCTGACCTCCCAGGACATGGTGGAAATGGTGGACGACATTATGGGCGATGATTACGCAAAGTTCGGCGGTCTGTCCTCCGAGGAGGATCTGCGGGAACCGCTGAAAAAGAGCATCAGCAAGCGTCTTCCCTGGCTGATCGTCCTGCTCGCGCTCGGCATGGTGGTGTCCGGCACCGTCAGCCTCTTCGAGTTTGTGGTGGTACAGCTTCCCCTGCTCGTGAGCTTCCAGTCACTCGTCCTCGACATGGCGGGCAATGTCGGCACACAGTCGCTCGCTGTCACCATCCGTGTGCTGATGGATGAAAAGCTTCCCTTAAAGCAAAAGCTTTTTCTGGTTTCCAAGGAAGCGCGTATCGGTCTTCTGAACGGTATCATTCTGGGCGCGCTGTCCTTTGTGTGCATCGGCATCTATCTGGTGCTGTTTAAGGGGCAGGCGCCGCTGACGGCGTTTTCTACCTCGCTGTGCGTCGGCATTTCACTGCTGACAGCGATGATGCTCTCCAGCATCGCCGGAACGGTCATCCCGATTCTTCTGAAGAAGCTAAAAATCGACCCGGCAGTCGCTTCCGGTCCGCTCATCACGACACTCAACGATCTGGTTGCCGTCGTTACGTATTACGGACTTGCCTGGATTCTGCTGCTCAACCTTCTGCCGCGGCTGACAGGCTGAGCGCAGATGGCGACGCTCCTTCAGGTCCGGCTTCCGGTCCGGAAATCCGCCGTTCAAAATCCCCCCAAAAAAACAGTGAGCTTTTCCGCCCACTGTTTTTCTTTTGCTTTTTAAAAGCCGGCTACCTTTATAACGGCGTCCGCCGCGATAACCGACAGCCCTGCCACCGCTCCGATATCTGCCACATTTCTGTGGTTCTGATAAAGCTGCCGCATACGCGGCTCCACCTCTGTCAGCGCGATTACCCCGAAAAATCCCCAGATGAGGGAAAACAGCGGGCTTACGCGCGTGCCGATGCTGAACGGAATCATGGAGTAGTCCCACAGCAGCACATGGAATACCCGTTCAAAGGTAAAGGAAACGACGTATTCCAGCAGAGAAGCCAGCACGAAAATCTCCAGAAAGGAAACCCATTTCTTTTTATGATTGCAGAAGAGCGTAACAGCAACCACGCCAAAGCCGTAAATCGGGCAGTATGGTCCGTACAGAAATCCCGGAATCACCAGCTTCCGGCAGAATACCGACCGGAACGCCACTTCTGCGCACCATCCTGCCACACTGATTGTTACAAATAAAAACACCAGATACAGTAACATGATTTTGCCATGTGTTTTCATTCTTCCCCTCTCCCTCCCCGTTTTAGCAGCCAGTTTTTAAAAATGCTGCTAAAATAAAGCACATTTTTTCTCTGTGCTGCCGCCGTATCCGGGCGGCAGACAGAGGATTCTTAAATTCTATATTTTTTCAAGCTGCGCGGCGGTTTCTACGTGAACGCTCATCGGGAACTGGTCGACTGCCCGGCAGCGCTTCAGTGCATAACCGTTATCGCACAGTATCCGCAGATCCCGCGCCAGCGTAGCGCTGTCGCAGCTTACGTACACCACCCGCTCCGGCTGCATTTCAATAATCGTGGAAAGCAGCGAATCGTCGCACCCTTTGCGCGGCGGGTCCACCACGATTACCTCCGCATGGATGCGGTGCCTGCGGTATACCTCCGGCAGGATTTCCTCCGCCCTTCCCACAAAGAACTGGGCGTTGGCAATACCATTGATCTTTGCATTGCGGCAGGCATCATCAATCGCCTGCGGGATGACCTCCACGCCGTACACCTGGCGCGCCTGTTGCGCGAGAAACAGGGAAATCGTCCCGATTCCGCAGTATAAATCCCACACCGTCTCTTTTCCGGTCAGCCCGGCATATTCCAGCGCCAGAGAATACAGCTTCTCCGTCTGCACCGGATTCACCTGGAAAAAGGAGAGCGGCGATATCTGATAGCGGATATTTCCGATGTAGTCCTCAATATACGGTCTGCCCCACAGAAGGCGCACATCCTTTCCCATAATCACATTGGTTTTTTCCCGGTTCGTATTTATGGAAATGCTGGTCATATTGGGAACCTTCCGCAGCGCCTCCACCAGCTTTTCCTCCTTCGGAAGCGTAGTTCCGTTGACAATCAGGCAGACCATAATCTCTTTCGTGGTAAAGCCGCAGCGGATCAGCACATGGCGCACCAGTCCGCGTCCGGTCTTCTCGTCATACGGGCTGACAAATTCCTTTTCCATATAAGAAATAATAATGTTTAAAATTTCCTCGTTTACCTCGGCACCCAGGAAGCACCTGCGGTTGTCGATGATCGAATGAGTGCGTCCCGCGTAAAACCCGGCGACAATATGACCGTCCTTATCCTTCCCGATGGGGTACTGCGCTTTGTTGCGATAATAAAACGGCTGCTCCATGCCGATAATCGGCTCCATCGGAATGTCCGTAAATTTCCCGATGCGCTCCAGATTGCCGCGCACCTTTTTCTCCTTAAAGCGGAGCTGCTCCGCATAATCCATTTCCTGAATCTGGCAGCCCCCGCACTGTTTTGCCACCGGGCATACCGCAGGCACCCGGAAGGGTGAAGGAGAGAGAATCTTCATCAGACGTGCATAACCGTAGGTCTTTTTCATTTTTATGACCTTTGCCTCTATCTCATCGCCCGGAATCGCATCCTTCACAAAAAGAACCATATCGCCGGTCCGTCCGATGCCAGAGCCCTCGGCGCTGATATCTTCAATCGTAAGCTGTACATAATCATCCTTTTTTATCACTCTTTCCATGTCCTCCCTCACCTGCAATCTCCTGTCTGTCATTTAAGGACGGCACCGCTCTAGACACTCAGACGGCGTTCCATAATCCAGCCTGCCACCAGATACATCACAACAATTTCCACAAACAATACCCCGACTGACAGCGCAAACTGCAGTCCCTCGTTTACCATTGATACCGGCACACATTTGTCCGCAATCCAGCCGCACAGCCATCCGAGCAGCAGATAAAGGATAAAGCTTACCACACCGCTGAAGCGTCTGCCCGCCAGAACCGTCGCGGAGAGGGTGATTGCCAGATATCCCGTCACCACCAGCATCAGCCAGGAGACCAGGATGGAGAAAAATCCCATCGCAAGACTCTGCGCGGAAATATTGATTTCCAACTGGAGGTTAATCATCAGATCATGCAGCATATCCAGAAACTGTTTTACGCCGCCGATATAAATGACGCTGACCGTAAAGTCGAGCGCGGCAAGCGCAGCGAAGCAGGCGCCGGTAAACAGAATGGATATGCCGTTTTCGATTATCTTTGCGCCGAGCACCTGGTAGCTGTTGGTCGGCGTGAGAAACAGCATGTAGCTCTGCTTGGTATTCAGGTCGCGGTGAAACACCAGCAGACTTTCGATACCGATATAAAGAACGCCGAACAAAGAACACAGCAGCAATGCTATGATGCCGAATAAGAGCCCGTTTTCCCAGTCGAAGAATACGCCGATAAGATAGGCGATTTCCGCGATTGCCGTAATAATCAGAAGAATAAATTTTGAAAACATCGTTTTGCGCAGTTCATATTTCATTAATTTCAGCATGTTGCTTCCCCTCCATGTCCATAAATTTCCCGGTACAGATCTACCACGGATTTCCCACGCTCCTCGCGCAGCGCCTCCACGCCGACCATTTCCACCAGGTGGCTTTCCTTCATAAAGATAGCGGCGTCCACCACCTTCTCCAGCTCGTCGACCAGGTGACTGGAGATCACCAGCGTAGTGTCCTCGCCCGCCGCCTCCAGCACACTGCGGATGATCTCATCCCGCGCCAGCAGATCGATGCCGTTGAGCGGTTCGTCCAGCAGATATACCTTTGCCTGCCGTGCCATCGTGACGGCTATTTTCAGCTTCGCCATCATACCGGAGGAAAGGCTTTTGGTCTTCATATCCTCCGAAAGCTCCATCCGCTCTATCAGCCGCCCGTAATGCTCCATAGAGAAGTCGTCAAAAAAGTCATCGTAATATTTTCCCACGTCCTTTATGGTCATCCAGCTGTAAAAATATGGCTCCGTGGACATATATGCCACCTCCCGGCGGCTCCTGGGTCCGACCGGCTCCCCGTTATAATAGAAGCCGCCGCTATTTGGCTTCACCAGCCCGACCGCCATTTTCATCAGCGTGGTCTTGCCGCTTCCGTTCGGACCAAGCATCGCGTAGATTTTGCCCTGCTCCAGCTTAAAGGAAACATGGTCCACCGCTGTTTTTCTGCCATAAACCTTTGTGATTTCCCTGCATTCCAACATATTTATTCTCTCCTTCTTTTTCTATTTCCGTGCGGACTGCGCCGCATCGTCTCTTTTTGTTCTGCGGACTTTTCTGGTCAGCCGTCCGCATCGTCTCTTTTGCTCTGCGGACCTTTCTGGTCAGCCGCCCGCATCATCTATTTTGCTCTGCGGTTTCTCTGGTCAGCCGTCCCTGCCGCCGTCCGCATCCTTCTTTGCCTGGTAGCGTCCGACCAGCTCGATTGCTTCTTCCCCGGAGATACCGAGACGTCTCATCCCCCCCAGAAACTGGCTGATAAGCTCACCTGCCATTTCTTCCTTCATCTGCTTTATCCTCTCTTCATCCTCCGTCACGAAGGTGCCCATACCGCGTCTGGTAAAGCATATTCCTTCGTTCTCCAGCTCCTTGTACACTCTGCCGGCGGTGTTCGGATTGATGGTATACTGAATCGCCAGGTCGCGGACAGAAGGCATTTTCTCGCCGAGCGCAAGTCTGCCGGCGACAATATCATGCTTGATAGCCGTCATTACCTGTAAATAAATGGGAAGCGCCGGATTATATTCCATAATGTCCTCCTTTTTCCAGTGTATCTGTGTACTAGATATATAGTACACTAGGTTTCTGGGTATGTCAAGACCAATTTTGAAATTTTCTGAACAAAAGTAACTATTCAGCCATACAGGCCACATGGCTGAATAGTTACCACAAAAAAACAGCTCCGGCTCACACAAATGCATGTAAACCAGAACTGCCTTTGATTCTTTGCTGTCAGCGGCTTGTTTTGCGCACGTTGGAATCAAATATACGGTTGAAGCCGAGCCAGCCATTGTTATCCCCCGCACTTTTGATGACTTCCCTGAAGGATTCCAGCTTGGCGTCGGTGTTGTCCGCCATTGTCAGCGCCACCGCCTCTATCAGCGCCGGTTTTTTCGGCGAGCCGTATTCCAGTTCCCCGTGATGGGCGAGAATACAGTGACATAGCTCTGCGGAAAGGCGCTTCGGGAAATTGGGGATACGGCGGATGCTCGCGCGCACCAGCTCGGTTCCCATATAAATATGACCGAGAAGCTGCCCGTCGTCCGTGTAATCATTCTCCGGGAATACGGAAAGCTCCTTCATCTTGCCGATATCGTGAAAGGCTGCCGCTGTCAGCAGCAAATCGCGGTTCAGGTCGGGATACTGCCTGCAGTAAAAATCGCAGAGTTTCACCACGCCGAGCGTATGCTCCAGCAGCCCGCCCACAAAGCCGTGATGGACCGCTTTGGCGGCGGAGTGGAATTTAAACGCCTTTTCAAACGCCTCGTTGTTCTCAAAATACATGGCGAGAAGCTGCTCCAGGTATGGGTTCTGCACTGTTCCCAGGATCTGGCACAGCTCACTGTACATTTCATCCACATCCTTTTCGGAAACCGGCAGATAATCCTGCGGATTGTACTCGCCCTCCTGCGCCCTGCGGACGCGCTTGATGGAAAGCTGCAGCGCCCCCTGGAAGTTGCTCACGTCGCCCACGACCTCCACATAATCCATCGCCTCAAATTCTTCAATGCCGCCCGAATTCGGCTCCCATATCTTGGAATCAATCGTGCCGGTCTTGTCCTGCAGAATCACATTTTCATACGGCTTGCCGTTTTTCGTCACTGCCGCCTGCCTGTGCTTGCACAGGTAAATATCATTAATACGGTCTCCCTCTTTAAAATTCTCAATAAATTTCATCTGACTGCTCCTCATCTAAAATTACGTTACTGTTCACGTCAGCCATGCATGCCACAGACCGCCTGCCTGAACTGTAACCCCATTATACTAAACACCCGCAGCAATAACAAGATAAATTTGCAGATTGCGTCATTCTGTGGTAGAATGATGTTATTGTTCAAGTCAGGACTTTGCATTCACTGCAAAGTCCGTAAGAAAGTGATACAAGAGTGCAAAAATCCCATCGCGAAGCGATTTTAAATGGATTTTTGCAGGTAACAGGGCAGCCTGGCTGAACTGTTACGAATGTCATTATTGCTTACATCAGCCCCGGTCATTTACTGTCCGGGGCGCGGGAGCATGAAGAACGTTATTATACAGACAAAACAACGATACAGGAGATTTTCATGAACACGAAGGTGCTGAAAACATTAGAATATCATAAAATCATCGACCGGCTGACGGAGCTTGCCGGTTCGACGCCCGGAAAGGAGCTGTGCAAGAATCTGCTGCCCTCCTCCGACATCGAAGAAATCCGGATGCTGCAGGCGGAAACCAGCCTGGCGCTGTCCATGCTCTATCAGAAGGGGCATGTCTCGTTTTCCGGCGTCACCAACATCCGCGGTTCGCTGAAGCGCCTGGAGGTGGGAAGCATTCTCAGCCCGGCGGAGCTGCTCGCTATCTGCCGCCTGCTGGAGGTTACCAACCGCGTGAAGGCTTACTCCCGCAAAGAAAACAGCGAGGAAGAACCTAATGCGCTGGATGTCATGTTCGAAGCGCTGCAGCCGCTCACGCCGCTGGCGAACGAAATCCGCCGCTGTCTGCCCTCCGAGGAGGAAATCAGCGACGACGCCAGTCCCGCACTCCGCAGCATCCGCCGCGCCATGCGCCAGATGAACGATAAGGTTCACGCGCAGCTTAATTCTATGGTAAACGGCTCCGCGAAGGCTTATCTGCAGGACGCCGTCGTCACCATGCGCAACGGGCGCTATTGTCTGCCGGTAAAGGCGGAATACCGCGGGCAGGTGCAGGGCATGATTCATGACCAGTCCTCCACCGGTTCCACATTATTTATTGAGCCGATGGCGGTTATCAAATTAAATAACGAGCTGCGCGAGCTGGAAATCAAAGAAGAAAAGGAAATTGAGGTAATCCTCGCCAATCTGAGCGGACAGGCGGGCGTGGAACAGGAAGCGCTGGAGAGCAATCTGACGCTGCTTACAAAGCTGGATTTTATTTTTGCGCGCGCCCAGCTCTCCAAATCGTATGACGGCAGCGAACCGGTTCTGAACAACCACGGCGTTATCAATATCAAGAAGGGACGCCACCCGCTGCTCGACAAAAAAACCGTGGTGCCCATCGATATCCGTCTTGGACAGGATTTCGACCTGCTCATCATCACCGGACCAAATACCGGCGGAAAGACCGTTTCTCTGAAAACGGTGGGGCTGTTCACGCTGATGGGACAGTCCGGTCTGCATATTCCGGCGTTCGACGGGTCAGAGCTTGCCGTCTTTGACGATGTGTTTGCGGATATCGGCGACGAGCAGAGTATCGAGCAGAGCCTCAGTACCTTTTCGGCGCACATGACAAATATTGTATCTATTTTAAAGGAAGCAAATGAGCGCTCCCTGGTGCTTTTTGATGAGCTTGGCGCCGGAACCGACCCGACGGAGGGCGCCGCCCTTGCCATCGCTGTGCTGTCAAATCTGCACCGCCAGGGCATCCGCACAATGGCGACCACGCATTACAGCGAGCTGAAGGTATTTGCGCTCTCCACGCCGGGCGTGGAAAACGGCTGCTGCGAATTTAACGTGGAGACCCTGCGTCCGACCTACCGCCTCCTCATCGGCATTCCCGGAAAGAGCAATGCCTTTGCCATTTCCGCAAAGCTGGGGCTACCGGAGGATATTATCGAGGAAGCGCGCGAACAGCTTTCCCAGCAGGATGAGGATTTCGAATCGCTCATCAGCGATCTGGAGACGAGCCGCGTGACGATTGAGCGCGAGCGCGAGGAAATCAATCATTATAAAGAAGAAATCGAGCGTCTGAAGCAGCGTCTGGAGCAGAAGCAGGAAACGCTGGACGCCAGCCGCGAGCGTATTCTGCGCGAAGCGAACGAGCAGGCGCACGCTATTTTGCGCGAGGCAAAGGAGTACGCCGACACGACCATCAAGAATTTCAATAAATTCGGGAAGCAGGGCATTGATTCCAGGGCAATGGAGCAGGAGCGCTCCCGCCTGCGCGAGAAAATGTCCTCCGTGGAGAAAAATCTTGCCATCAAAACGCAGCGCGCGCCTGCAAAAACCCTGCAGGCAAAGGATCTGCATCTGGGCGACAGCGTGCGGGTACTCAGCATGAATTTAAAGGGCACCGTCAGCACCCTGCCGAACGCAAAAGGCGATTTGTTTGTGCAGATGGGCATCCTGCGCTCCCAGGTGAACATCAAAGACCTGGAAAAAATTGCGGATGTGGAGACAGCCGCTCCTTATAAGCACCAGACTGGCAGCGGCAAAATCAAGATGTCAAAATCCGCTTCCGTCGGTACTGAAATCAATCTGCTCGGCAAAACCACGGACGAAGCGATTGCTGAGCTGGACAAATATCTGGACGACGCCTATCTTTCCCATATGCCGAGCGTGCGCATTGTGCACGGCAAGGGAACCGGCGCGCTGCGCAAAGCGGTACACAATTATCTGCGCCGGCAGAAGTATGTGGAATCCTACCGTCTGGGAGAATTCGGGGAAGGAGACGCCGGAGTAACTATTGTAAAATTCCGCAGCTAGACTGCGGTGTTCCGGATGCCAGACCATCCCGGACGGACTTGTAAAGGAAGACAACGAGGTTTTAGAATGAACAACCCACAGAGAATTTTGCTTGTGGAACATGATGTACAGACCGCACGCACACTGCGGGATGCTTTAAAGAAGAGATTTCCGGAGGTGCAGGTAGCCTTCGACAGCGCCACCGCCGCCAGGGAGCTTATTATTCAACCGGTGGATTTTATTGTGCTTGATAAAGACACCGTACCGCGCATCGACTACGTGGACCTTCTCCGTGAGCTGCGCCCGAAGGGCTGCACGCCGGTTCTGATTCTCTCCGGCAGCCGTGACGCAGAGGAGAAAATCTGCGCGCTGAATGCCGGAGCGGACGATTTTCTGGAAAAACCGCCCGATACACGCGAGCTGATTGCCCGAATCCTTGCCATCTGGCGGCGCACCATGACGCCGCCCCCTTCCGCTGCCCGGCAGACTCCGCCCAAGTGCGTGGAATACCCGCAGCTTTCTATCAGCCTGTCCAATTATACTGTGACATGCGACGGCGAAGCGGTGGATATGCCGCCGAAGGAGCTGGAGCTGCTTTATTTTCTTGCTTCCTCCCCCAACCAGGTTTTTACACGCGAACAGCTTCTGGATCATATCTGGGGTTATGACTACATCGGAGACGCACGTACCATTGACGTACATATCAAGCGTATCCGCGAAAAAATAAAAGACCATGAAACATGGTCTCTGGATACCGTATGGGGTGTCGGCTATAAATTCCGCACAGCGGAGGAGCTGACCTGATTGTGTTATCCGGCGGTTCTGCCCGCCGGTCTTTATTTTTGCCTGTTTCCCGGCAGACGCACATTTCCTGCGTTTCCAGTCATGTCCCGACAGACGTGCATTTCCTGCGTTTCCGGTCATGTCCCGGCAAGAGCCGCCGGTCTTTATTTCCAGTCGTACTTTGTCAGATGCCCGGTCAGCTTCATCTGCGCGAACTGATTCTGGCG
Organism: Marvinbryantia formatexigens DSM 14469; assembly: GCF_025148285.1. Taxonomy (NCBI): domain Bacteria; kingdom Bacillati; phylum Bacillota; class Clostridia; order Lachnospirales; family Lachnospiraceae; genus Marvinbryantia; species Marvinbryantia formatexigens. The sequence goes on from NZ_CP102268.1 coordinate 1,385,843, forward strand.
CAGCGCTTCGTAGAGAACGATCGCCACCGCATTGCTCAAATTCAGGGAGCGCGTTTCTCCCAGCATCGGAATACGCACCACCGTTTCCTGGTGCGCAAGCAGTATCTCCTCCGGAATCCCGGCGCTCTCCTTCCCGAACATCAGATAGCAGTCCGGCTCGTAATGCACTTCTGTGTACGTCTGCGGCGCTTTCGTCGTCGCCATGTAAATCTTTGCACCCGGATTTTTCTCCAGAAATTCCTCAAAATCCAGATAACGGGTAACGTCCAGCTCTTTCCAGTAATCCATGCCCGCGCGTTTGATTGCCTTTTCGCTTAAACTGAAGCCGAGCGGCTCTATCAGATGCAGCCTGGCTCCGGTCGCCACGCAGGTTCTGCCGATGTTTCCTGTGTTGGACGGAATCTCCGGTTCAAATAATACAATATTCAGTCTGTCCATCATACGCCTCTTTCTTTCCAGATTTCATCCTGTGCCGGACGATCCAGGAAACGCCGTTCCTCTCCGTTTAACAGGATCCGGTCGTTTGAATCCGTCAGCTTTCCGATGACCGCCGCTGTTATGCCATGCCGCGCAAGCTCCATTTCCACCCGCCGTCCGTCCGGCGCCACCACCAGGAGCGCTCCGCCCGAAAGCAGACAATACGGATTGTATCCGAAATATTCACAGATTTCGATGGTCTCCTGCCGGATGGGGATTTTCCGCAGGTCCGCCGTCAGCCCGCACCCTGCGCCCTCGCACAGCTCCCACAGAGCTCCGAAAATACCGCCCTGCGAGGCATCGTGCAGCGCCGCCGCCCCGCACTGCATGGCAACGCGCGCCGCCTGCAGAATGCTGATGCTGCTGCCAAAGCTCTCTGCCTGCTCCACAAAATCCGCCGGAAAGCGTTTTTTTAATTCTTCTTCATGCGCCCACGCCAGCAGCGCCGTGCCCTCGCGCGCCACCGTGCCCGCTATCAGAACATCCATGCCGGGCTGCGCGCCCGCCGCCCGCAGATAGCTGTCCATCGCTCCGGCACCGTGCACGCCTGAGGTCGCCGCTCCGGACGCTGCCTCTCCTGATGGTGTCGCTCTGGGTGCTATAGCTTTAGATGTTGTCGCCCCGGATGGCGCCGCTCCAAGCGCCGTCACTGTCAGCAGCGGAAGCATGACCGCCGGATTCACTTCCGTGTGACCTCCCGCAATTTGTATGCCCAGTTCTTTGCAGACTGCTTCCGCCTCCCGCATCACTTCTTTTAAAAAGGCTTCTTCTGTATTCTCCGGCAGCAGCACCGTCAGAAGCACAGCTTCCGGTTCAGAGCCGGCGCACGCCAGATTATTCACCGCATGTTCGATGGCAAAGCGCACCTTTTTCATGGTATCCAGCACAGCCGGATGCACAGAACAGGAAACGGCAGATTTCTCTGCCGTCAGAATCAGTGCGCAATCACTGCCGCTTCCCGCACCCTGCAATACCGCCGGATGCGTATTTTGGCATTGCTTTAACACGGAGCGCTTTAAAACCGCCTCCGGAATTTTTCCTGTTTTCATACTTTTTACTCCCAGATTACTACTCCGTCTGAGCTTCCGGCATCTGTATTTGCACCTGCATTCGGGTCGATATAATCCGTTGCCGGTGTATCTGTCGCCGGGGTATCCGTCGCCGGAGTTTCCGTGACAACCGTATCCGTGGCCTGTGTCTCACTCTCCGTCTGCGTAGTGACGCCGAGCGCCGCTGCCTGCGCCGCCTCCAGGTCGTTTGCATAAATCGCACTCAGCAGAGCGTCCGAAGCACCAAGCGTGCCGACCTCCCAGCTCGCCGGAGTCGCCTGATAATAGCTGGTGTTCACAAGCTCTGTCGTCGTCTCTCCGTTATATGTTACCTCTTTCCAGCACTCCGCCGACACGCCTGCCATCGCAGACTGCACCTGGTTAAAGTAACCGACCGGCTGGTCCGGCGCCGCGTAAAGCGCCACGCCCTCCGCATTGGTCTCGCTGAGCGTATTGCTGTAGTAATATATCGTCCTGTCCGCCGGCCGCGTCTCTTTGCCCCAGATGGTGAAGGTCAGCTCGCCGCCGTAAGCATAACCGGAAATCAGAATCGGCGTGTCCAGATTGTTGCAGAACTTAAGGTCCATGCTTCCCTCCGCGATAGCCGCGTCCATTGAGTACGGAACATAGGATACCGTCATCGTGTGATTATGCCGCTCTACAATCTCAAGCTCCGCCAGCAGCAGAGCATTGTACAGCGTGGTCGATACCTGGCAGATTCCGCCGCCATAGCCCTGCACGACCTGCCCCATCGAATATTCCGGCGCCAGCTCGTAGCCATTCTCCGCCGTAAACGGTACCAGCTGGTCACACACGGAGAAAGTCTCGCCCGGCCAGACCACATGATTATTAATCAGCTCCGCACCGCGCTCCACGTTCATATTACGCCCGGCAGTCGAGCCATAATATGTTGTATAAGTGCCCAGCATATCCTGGATGGACTCCAGATCCTCCGTATTGCCCTCCGGCTCCTCAATCTCGACAGAGAGCGCAATCGTGCCGTCTTCCCCCTGCCATTCATTTGCAATATAGTCCTGCACGGCTTTTACCGATTCGTCGACGTTGATCACCTGTCCGGTAACGCCCTCCTGCAAATCGAATCCGCCGCTTCCGTCCGCGCTGATTGTGGCGTTCTGCGGTTCTTTTTCAAACTGCTTGCATTTTTCCTCAATAAAATCGCGCACCGCATTGGCATTTGCGCTGAATTCCAGAGAAAGCACCTGCGTTTCCTGGTCCAGGTCCTTTCTTTCTTTATAACGCTTTACCGGATTGCCGGAATTTCCCAGGTCGATGGCATCCTGCACTACGCTTTTATTGTTCCACTGCAGTCCGAGCTCGCTTGCCGTCGTTTCGATACTGTCTTCCCCTACCTGGACCGTAATCACCGCCGAGCGCATCTCCCCGATACGCTGCTTCACCAGCGCATAAGCCTCGTCATATGTCATGCCGGACACATCGATATCGCCGATGCAGATGCCGTTATCAATGCGTACATCATCTTCCGCAGCCGCACAAAACGCACCCGTCATCACAAACGCGAAAACAAGTGTCCCCAGAAACCTCTTTTTTAATTTCATTCTATACCCCCGGTCTTTTTATAAAAACGCGCCGATAATCGTAGTAACCACCATCGCCAGCACTATCACGATTGCTATGATCGCTGCTATCATGCGTTTTCTGTCTTCTTTCTTTTTTCTGTTCGCCATACTTTCTCACCTCTTATCCTCACTCTATTCTATGCTATTTTACCAAATCTATCAAGTGAAATTTACATGAACAGTTCACCTGTCCGTACAAGCGGGAGGCCCAACATGCTTGCATGTGGGGGACTCACGTTGTGCGGACAGTGGGAGCGCCGTCTTATGAGCAAAGTTAGCTGCGTATGCAGCGGGAAAGCTCCGAAGGAGCCTTTGCGAATGGCGCGGGTGAACTGTTCTCAATTATTCACCTGTCCGTACAAGCGGGAGGACCCACATGCTTGCATGTTGGGGGCTCACGTTGTGCGCGGGAGTTTGACAATTGAATAATCGAAAAATCCTCTGCAGGCCGCATAAAGCCTGCGTTTTTTGTGTCAACTTTTTTGTTTTATTATATTGTATTTTATTGCAATGTATTGTATAATAAGGGCCAGGAGGGTTTTTATATGAGAGTTACAACATCAAAATCAAAAAATTCGGAATCATTTTATATTACGAAAGGTTACGTCAATAACAAAGGTGTTAGCACTTCTGTTATTATTCGAAAACTCGGAACCTTGAAAGAACTTCTTCCAGAACACGGTCCTACCCGCGATGATGTCATGAAATGGGCCAGAGAGGAAGCCAGACTGGAAACACTCAGATACAAAGAAGAACAGCAGGCCAAGTCGGTTCAGATAACTTTTCACTCTGACCAGAAGCTGGATTATAGTCAGCAGGTCTTTTACCGCGGAGGATATCTTTTTCCACAAGCCTTTTACTATCGTATCCAGCTTGATAAGACTTGCCGAAAGCTCAGAGATAAATATAAATTTAAGTATGATATCAATGCCATCCTTTCCGATCTGATCTATGCCAGGGTTCTGGAACCAGCAAGTAAGCGTTCTTCTTTTAAGATAGCTTCTGAATTCCTGGAAAAACCTTCTTATCAATTACATGATATATACCGGGCTCTTGATGTCCTGGGAAATGAATGCGATTTCATCCAGTCTGAAGTTTATAAAAACAGTCATCTTCTCGGAAAACGAGATGATAAGATACTTTATTATGACTGTACAAACTATTTCTTTGAGATCGAGCAGGAAGATGGGGAGAGAAAATACGGGAAAGGAAAAGAACACCGGCCTAATCCAATCATTCAAATGGGGATGTTTATGGACGGAGCTGGAATTCCTCTTGCTTTTTCCCTTTTTCCCGGAAATGCGAATGAACAAACATCACTAAAACCTCTGGAAGAAAAAGTCCTCCAGGACTTTGGTTGTACAAAATTTATTTACTGCAGTGATGCCGGACTTGGTTCAGAAGCCATTAAAAGAATAAACCATGCAGGCCAGAGAGCTTTTATTGTTACCCAGTCCATCAAAAAGCTGAATAAAGATGACAGGAAATGGGCACTGGACAAAACTGGCTTTAAACGTGTTTCCGATGATTCTCCGGCAGATCTTTCCAGACTTACAGAGGATGATGCCGGCCTGTATTATAAGGATGAACCATATACCCCTCATTCACTGCACCAGCGTCTCATTGTCACTTACTCTCCTAAATATGCAAAATATCAGAAAGCAATACGTGACGCACAGGTAGAGCGTGCCGAAAAAATGCTCCATTCCGGGAAAGTAAAAAAAGAACGCAGAAACCCGAACGATCCCGCACGATTTATAGGTAAGATTGCAGTTACAGAAGAAGGAGAAGCTGCTAAAATCAAGAATTATCTGGATACAGATAAAATAGAAACCGAAGCGCTCTATGATGGAATGTACGCTGTAACTACAGATTTGTTAGATGATGACGTAAAAGATATTTTAAAAGTAAGCGAGGGCCGTTGGGAAATCGAAGAATGTTTCCGCATCATGAAAACAGATTTTGAAGCAAGACCTGTATTTCTTCATGACGATGTGCGTATCAAAGCACATTTCCTGATCTGTTTTCTTGCATTAGTCATATACCGTTACCTTGAAAAAAGTTTGGGAAATGCCTATACCTGTGAAACAATCCTGGACAAACTGAAATCCATGAATTTTGCTGATGTACAGGAACAGGGGTTCATGCCACTTTATACACGGGACAAACTAACCGATGCCTTACACGAAGCATGTGGTTTTGAAACAGACTTTCAATTCATTACAAAAAGCCAAATGAAAACAATCCAGAAAAAAAGTAAAGGGAGAAAATAAAATACCATACTTCAAAACAAGAGCAAAACACCTTGCAACCAGCATAAACACTGGGTTTGCGAGGTGTTTTAGCCTTCTCAACTGTCAAAGATGGGATTTTACCAAATCTATCAAGTGAAATTTACATGAACAGTTCACCTGTCCGTACAGGCGGGAGAACCCACATGCTTGCATGTGGGGGACTCCTGTTGTGCGGACAGTGGGAGCGCCGTCTTATGAGCAAAGTTAGCTGCGTATGCAGCGGGAAAGCTCCGAAGGAGCCTTTGCGAATGGCGCGGGTGAACTGTTCTCAATTATTCACCTGTCCGTACAAGCGGGAGAACCCACATGCTTGCATGTTGGGGGCTCACGTTGTGCGGACAGTGGGAGCGCCGTCTTATGAGCAAAGTTAGCTGCGTATGCAGCGGGAGTTTACCCATCCACTTTCACCTCGTACACGGCGGCTTCCTGCGTCAGCGGATTCCGCTTCCGGTAATCAAACAGAAGCCAGTGCCTGCCCTCCCGGCAGTCCCCGCAGACGGCATAGTGGAACAGCTCCAGATGCGTCATATTCATCATCTGCCTGGCGCTGCGCCCCTCATAGCCGGAAAGCAGGCTGCGGTTTTCTTCCTCCCGCTTGAAAAATGCCAGCATTGCCGGTTTGTCGCCGCCAATATCTCCGGCCCACGCCGGACGGCTTTTGCTGTTTTCCCTCAGGTACAAATCAAGCAGAAGCAGCTCGTCATACAGCGCCGCTTCTGTCTTTGTGCGGATAAAATCCCGCAGAATGTCGAAGCGCGCCATCCGCGTATGCTTCTTTCCGGCAAGCCCGCTGCGCTCATAGTATTCTGCCAGCTCCAGATACATGGCAAAGGGATGCGCAAATTCGCGCTCCAGGCGGCGCATCGTGTGCGTAAACTGTCCGCTGTTGTAGTAGACCTCCACCATTTCCTCCACCATTTTCAGCCTCAGGAGCTCTTCATAAGAAATCCAGCGGGTGTGCAGGACCTCGTAAACCGGCTGTCTGCGGTAGCAGAGCGCATATTCCTGCGCCTTTTCGTGCATCTTCGACCCCTTCAGCACCTTCAGAAACCCAAGCTGGAGCTGCTCTGGATACAAACGGTACACATCATTGAAGGAATGTACAAAGCTGTCATAATCTTCATAGGGCAGCCCGGCAATCAAATCAAGATGCAGATGGATATTTTCGCCGCTCTGGAGCCGTTTTACAATCTCCGAGAGCCTGCCAAAATCGGAAATCCGGTCGATTTCCGCGAGCGTGCGCGGATTGGTCGACTGCACCCCGATTTCCATCTGCACCAGTCCCGGCCGCAGCGTATTTAAAAGCGCCAGCTCCTCCTCTGTAAGCAAATCTGCCGCAATCTCAAAATGAAAATTCGTAACGCCATTGTCATGCTCCTTAATAAACCGCCAGATTTCCATTGCATGGCTGTGGCGGCAGTTAAAGGTCCTGTCCACAAATTTTACCTGTCTGACTTTATGGTCCAGAAAAAATGCCAGCTCCCGCTTCACTTTCTCCGTGCTGCGGAAACGCACGCTTTTTTCAATAGAAGAAAGGCAGTAGCTGCAGGAAAACGGACAGCCCCTGCTGCTCTCATAATAAATGATGCGGTTCACGAAATCCTCAAGGGATATATTGGCGCCTGCCTTCGCAATCCCGGCAGACACACCTGTATCATTGTCCACACGACCGGCAGATGCGCCAGTTTCTTCCCCGCCGCTTCGGGGTGACGGCAGCGCGTACAAAAAAGGCAGCTTATCCATAGCGAGCAGCGGTCGCGGCGCATTGGTCCGCACCGTCCCCCGGTCGTCCCGGAAAACAATTCCCCGGATGGCAGACAGCCCGCCATCCGCCGGCATATCTGTCCGCCCGGCAGCATGTTCTGGCCACTGCGCCTCCTCCACATATGTCCGGCGGGTTCGCCGCGGCTCCTCTGTACACATCTGGCCGCCCTGTTCCTCCGTCCGGGCATACCATGCGGCAAGCTCCGCAAAGGTTTCCTCGCCCTCTCCTGTCATAATGCCGCGCACCTGCAGATGCTCCTCCAGGAAAGCCTCTGCATCCCAGGACACCTCCGGTCCGCCAAGCCACAGCTCCGTCCGCGGCAGTATATACGGAAGATTTTCAAGCAGCTTCTCCACCATCTCCAGATTCCAGATGTAGCAGGAAAATGCCAGAACCTCCGGCTGCTTTTTATAAATTTCCCGCAAGATTTCATCCGCCTCCTGGTTGATTGTAAACTCGACAATCTCAATCGTACATGCCGCAGCGCAGTCGCCGTTCCCACGCCCCGGCTTTGCAGACTGTCCGCCATCCCCGCGCTCCGGCTTTGCAGACTGGCTTTTGTCCTTTAAAAATTGCTCCGCATACGCCTTCAGGCTGTAGACCGCCGGGTTGGAGTGTATATATTTTGCATTTATTGCCGCCAGTAAAATATCCATCGTCCGTCCCTACATCAGTTCTTTCATCAGATATCCGTAAATCTGCTGGCTCTTCTTTTTCCAGTTGTCGCAGAGCACTATCGCCTGCTGCTCCAGCGGCACCGTAAGCGCCACCTCCACCAGCACCGCTTCCTTTTCCTTCACCTGGAGGCGCGCGGTAAATTCATTTCCGTTTGTCCGGTAATAATCGGCGATTACCGCATTATCGTTGCGCATCTGCAGTTTATTTTTCCGGAAATATTTTTCAATGTCTTCTTTAATACCATCCGATATATCATCTCCGAAATAAGCAAGCGTTTCCTTTCCGCTCTCCGTCATTGCGTAGCGCGTGCTGTTACGGATGGTTTTTGCCTCCAGAAGCCCGGATTCAATCATATCTGCCAGCGTCTCCTGCACCGTAAAATAATCGGTATACTGCTCTTCCAGAATGAACGCTGTAATCTGGCTGTTGGTAAGCTCAAATTCCACCCTGTCCAGCATAGATAAAATGATTAATTTATAAAGTGTATGCACATCCTTCATATGCGCTTCCTCCTCTCCCTGCCGGAGGCCCCGGCTCTTACTGGCAGACACAAAAGTGCGACAGCACGTATTATACAAATGGAACAATGAAGTGGACGCCCTTCAGAGCGTCTGGCCGCACTGCTGAAAAAATTTTCCCTGCCAGATCTCTTCTTCCTTCATCCGGCTGTGTATGGTATTTAATACGGTACGCTTCCGGCTGCTCCAGAGCGGAGCCAGAAGAAGCTCCTTCGGTCCGTCCCCCGTCAGACGGTGAATGGTGATATCCGGCGACAGATGCGCCACACAGTCCAGGACCAGATCAATATACTCATCCATCGAAAGAACGTGAATCGCGCCCTGTGCATCCGGCACAGACTTTTCATCCACTGTCATGCCCGCGCCCGGATTTTCTGCCGCCCGCATACTCTGCTGCAGATAGAGCGCCCCCAGATCAGTGCCCCGCAGAATATGCAGAAGCTGCAGCTTGATTCCCTGGATACCGGCATCGTTCAAATACCCGATCGTTTCCAGCATTTCCCTGCGTCCTTCGCCCGGAAGTCCCAGAATGGTATGCACGATCACTTCAATGCCGCGGCTTCGCAGACCGCGCACCGCCGTCTCAAAGCAGGAAAGCCCGTAGCCTCTGCGGATAAACCGTGCTGTCTGCGGATGGATGGTCTGCAGGCCAAGCTCCACCCATACCGGTTTTCTGCGGTTCAGACGCCCCAGAAGCTCCAGAACATCCGCTGGCAGACAATCCGGACGCGTTGCCACCGAAAGTATGACCACTTCGTCGTCCTCTATAGCTTCCGTGAAGATTTTTTCCAGATAATCCACCGGAGCGTAGGTGTTTGTGTACGCCTGAAAATAGGCGATATATTTTCTGGCGGATTTTTTTTCGCGCAGCGCTTCTTTCTGGATACGGAGCTGCTCCGCCACCGGCAGTCTTTTGTCGGCGGCAAATTCCCCGCTCCCGCCTGCACTGCAGAAAATACAGCCGCCCGTTCCCACTGTCCCGTCACGGTTCGGACAGGTCATTCCTCCGTTCAGAGACAGCTTATATACCTTTTCCCCAAACTGCTCCCGCAGCCGGAAATCCAGGGACCGATATGGCTTATCGCCCCACATCCGCCCCTTTGTCTTCTGCATCTGTGCCCCGTCTCTCTCCATCCGCCGTATCTTCCTCTCTGCCTTTCCGTAACAGTTCAGCCAGGCTGCCCTGGTGCCTGCAAAAATCCGTAGGCATCATATTTAGACCTTTTGACCCTGGCATCATTTTATTATAGCTTCCTGCACATTTCCTGTCAATGTGAGTCAATCCACTGTTTCTCTTTTCCCGCCCCTGTGCTATACTGATAGCAGAACATATAAAACATGAAAAAAGTCCTGCTTTACGGGATTTTGCACAGCAGCGTTTCCCATGCCGCGCTGCCGTCAGAGAAAGGAGTACATATGAACAGGAATCTGAACCAGGAGCAGCGTGAAAAGCTGACGCTCGCCATCCAGGCTGCCGTCGGCATACTGGTCATCGGTCTGTCCATCAGAAACAGCGCCCGGATACAGACCGCCGAAATGAAGAAGCTGGCAAAAAAGGATGCCGCGCAGCAGGCACGTCTGCAGAAAAACGAATATGCCATGAAGCAGAAGCTGCAGAAAAATGAATACTCCATGAAGCAAAAGCTGCAGAAACAGAAATACCGGGCAAAGCTGCAGCGCGCCAGAAAGTCCGGAAAGCGCGGACCGCTTATTTTTGCCCGCACAAAGCCTTTATCCGGCAGGCCCGGATTTTCCGCCCGCTAAACGCCTCCGCCCGGCAGACCCGGATTTCCGCACACAAAAAAGCTCTGCCCGTCGGCTCCGTTTTTTCACTAAAAAACGTCCACCGGACATTTTTGTCGTATGCATGGCAACACGGAGTGTCTCCGCCTTACTCCTCGCGGAGCCACCGCATATATTCCCGTATCTGCTTTTCGTATCCGTTCTCAGACGGATGATAAAAGACCTGGTCTTTGATTTCGTCGGGCAGATACTGCTGTCTGGAAAAATGCTTCGGGAAATCATGGGCATACTCATAGCCGACGCCATGTCCGAGCTTTGCCGCTCCCTTATAATGGGAATCCTGCAGATGCACCGGAACCGTCGCCTTAAAATTTTTCACCGCCTCCGCCGCCGAAAAGACGGCGTTGCAGGCGGCGTTGCTTTTTGGCGCCGTGGCAACATAGAGCACCGCCTGTGAAAGGATAATCTGTGCCTCCGGCATTCCGACGCGCTCCACCGCCTGCGCAGCGGCAACCGCCACCTGCAGCGCCTGCGGGTCCGCATTGCCCACATCCTCCGACGCGCAGATCATGATTCTGCGCGCAATAAACGTCACGCTCTCGCCCGCGTACAGCATTCTGGCAAGGTAATAGACCGCCGCGTCCGGGTCGGAGCCGCGCATACTTTTAATAAACGCCGAGATAGTATCGTAGTGGTTGTCCCCGGTCTTATCATAGCGCACCGCACGCTTCTGGATGCACTCCGACGCCACCTCCAGTGTCAGATGAATCTTTCCGTCTCCGCTGCGCTCTGTCGTCAGAATCCCCAGCTCCACCGCATTCAGCGCCGCCCGCGCATCTCCGTCCGCAACGTCCGCCAGAAAATCCTTTGCGTCCCCGTCAATCACCGCATTATAATTTCCCATGCCGCGCTCCTTATCGTTTATGGCGCGGTCTATCAGGGTGCAGATATCCTCCTTTGAAAGCGGCTTCAGCTCAAATACCACCGACCTGGAAATCAGCGCGCTGTTCACCTCAAAATACGGATTTTCCGTTGTCGCGCCGATAAGAATCAGCGTGCCGTCCTCCACAAACGGCAGAAGATAATCCTGCTGTCCTTTGTTGAAGCGGTGAATCTCATCCACGAAAAGTATCGTCTTTTTTCCGTACATGCCAAGGCTGTCCTTTGCCGCCTTCACCACATCCTCCATGTCCTTTTTGCCGGCAACCGTCGCGTTAATCTGCTTAAAATCCGCGCTGGTCGTGTTGGCGATTACCTTCGCCAGCGTCGTTTTTCCCGTTCCCGGCGGTCCGTAAAAAATCAGCGAGCCGAGCTTATCCGCCTTGATGGCACGGTATAACAGCTTGCCCTCCCCGATAATCTCCTGCTGTCCGACCACCTCCTCCAGAGTGCGCGGACGCAGTCTCGACGCCAGCGGCGCTTCCTTCTCCATTGTATTTTGTCTCATATAGTCAAATAAATCCATTGCATTTCCTTTCTTTTTCCTGCTGCTTACTCCAGAAGCAGCTCCTCGACAGTAACAAATGAGAAGCCCCGCGCCTGCAGGATATCCACAATCTGCAGCGCCGCTTCCACCGACGATTTGTAATAATCATGCAGCAGAATGATGTCGTCTCCGGCTGCCTCCGTCACTACCCGCTCGACCACCTGCGCCGTGTTCGCCGTCGTCCAGTCCAGCGGATCGATTGTCCAGTTTACGGCAATCATGGAGCTGAGACAGTCCAGCTCATCGTCCCAGTTTCCAAACGGAGGGCGCACATACGGCGTCGCCTCCCCGGTAATCTCCTCCACCAGGTCGCTCGTTTTCTGAAACTCCTCGCACACCTGGCTGCTGCTCAGTCTGCTGACGTCCGCGTGGTCGTAGGTGTGATTTCCAATCAGATGCCCTTCCTGCGCCATCCGCAAAATCACTTTCTCGTGCCCCGGAATATTTTTCCCGACTACAAAGAACGTGGCTTTCACACCACGTTCCTTCAGACCATCCAGCAGAAGCTCCGTATATACCGGATGGGGACCATCATCGAAGGTGAGCGCAATTTTCCGCTCTCCAACATCCGCCTGCTCACGCTCCGTTTCTTCTGCAGCGTCCGTCTGCATACTCTCCGCCTTTTCCCCTGTATCTGCCCCGGCGTCCGCCTGCATTCCCTGCGCTTCAGGGGATACCATCGCTTCCTGCTGCCGTTTTCCCTCCTGCTGCGCGCCGGTCTCCTGCACCTCCTGCTGTTTCTGTACATAAATACTGAAAAAAATCATAAATGCGAACAGCACAAACATCCACCGCCCGCCGCGGATTCCCGTTTCCTTCATAGACACACTCTGCCGGTTTCTTGCTTCTATGATATGCGCAGATTTCGTAACTTATGTTATCCGGTATACGCAGATTCCGTGACTTATGTTATCCGGTATGCGCAGATTCCGCGACTTATGTTATCCGGTATGCGCAGATTCCATGATTTATGTTATCCGTTTTCCGCATGGAAACCGCACCGCACCGTCTGCATCAAGTGTTCTCTGTGCGGCGGTCATCCGGAGCACGCCTGCGCATTACGACAGCGTACGCGGGTCGTCCACATTTTCGTCTTCACTTTCATCTGCCTCTCCATCCGTCTGTTCCAATACATTTTCCGTTTCCTGTTCCGTCTCATCCTTTTCTTCCGGCACGCCGTGGTAAAAAATATCCTGGCTGTCGCGCTTCGGCTTCATGGTAATCACATAAATGATGGCGCCCACCAGACCGTTGCCGCCGGCATTTCCCATACTGTACAGAAAATACGCGATACCGGCAAGTCCGGCAAAATCCAGAACGAGAAACTTTATATACGCCGTCTTCTGTTCCTGCGTGATGTCTTTAAACCGCTTCATCACGACCGGCTCCAGAATATCCGATAAAATCCAGAAAACCAGCAGGGAAGCCGCAATCAGAATATCCGACTGCCGTCCTGTCATTTTCCGTGTAACCGTTCCGTATACCATGACCGCCACCGCCAGCACAAGCTGGGCGATCGCCAGATACAGAACCCATGATCTCTTGTTCACATTTTCCTCCATAATACCCCCTGCCGCCATAACGCTCCCGGATACCTCCGTGCTGCGTATTATAAATATAGTACCAGTATATACTATTCTTCCCGCTTTTGCAAAACATTTGTAGACAAACTATATATATCCTGCTATAGTATAGTTAATAACAGAACCGGGTGAGCTATACCGATTCTGCTTTTTATGTGCAAAAGAAAGGAAGAGACACATGCCACAAACACAGGTAACAGAAAACAAAATGGGCATCATGCCCATTCCGAAGCTGCTGATTTCCATGTCGGTGCCGATTATGCTTTCCATGCTGGTGCAGGCGCTCTATAACATCGTAGACAGTATTTTTGTATCCAGAATCGATGAACACGCGCTGACCGCCGTCTCACTGGCATTTCCGATACAGAATCTGATGATTGCGGTCGCCTCCGGCACCTGCGTCGGCATCAACGCCCTGCTGTCGCGCAGCCTGGGCGCCAAAAACCAGCGCGACGCCAGTCTTGCCGCCAACAACGGTATTTTTTTGTCCATCCTCAGCTACATCGTGTTTGCGCTGATAGGAATTTTCGGCTCCCGGTTCTTTTTCTCTGTCCAGATTACAAAAGCTTCCGAAGCCCCCATCATCGAATACGGCACACAGTATCTGTCGATTATTCTCATCTGCTCGTTCGGCGTCTTTATGCAGTTTACCTTTGAGCGTCTCCTGCAGGCGACGGGAAAGACCTTTTACACCATGATTACGCAGGGGCTCGGTGCGATTATCAATATCATTCTCGATCCCATCCTAATTTTCGGTCTTTGCGGAATGCCGAAAATGGGCGTTGCCGGAGCGGCGGCGGCTACCGTCATCGGACAGATCGTCGCCATGCTGCTCGCGCTGTACTTCAACCTGACAAAGAACCCGGAAATCCAGATAAATCTGAAGGGCTTCCGTCCAAACGGGCGCATTATCCGCACGATTTACGCGGTCGGCGTTCCGTCCATTATCATGATGGCAATCGGTTCCGTCATGAATTTCTGCTTCAACAAGATTCTGCTGATGTTCACCTCCACGGCGACTGCGGTGTTCGGCGTCTACTTCAAGCTGAACAGCTTCGCGTTTATGCCGGTATTCGGTCTGAACAACGGTATGATTCCGATTATCGCATACAACTACGGTGCCAGAAATAAAAAGCGCATCACGGAGACGGTGAAGCTGAGCGTCTTTATTGCTGTTGGCATTATGCTGATTGGCCTGCTGGTGTTCCAGCTCATTCCGGACAGGCTTCTGCTGCTTTTCAACGCATCGGAAAATATGCTGGAGATTGGCGTGCCGGCGCTGCGCATCATCAGTCTGAGCTTTTTGTTTGCGGGGTACTGCATCGTAATCGGCTCCGTTTTCCAGGCGCTCGGCAACGGCGTTTACAGTCTGATCGTATCTGTGGCGCGTCAGCTCCTGGTGCTCGTGCCGGCAGCGTATCTGCTCGCGGTTACGCTTGGTCTGGGTGCCGTGTGGTGGAGCTACGACATCGCCGAGATCGTGTCCCTGGTTTTAAATACCATTCTTCTTAAAAAAATCTACAAATCGAGTAGGAGGAATTTCTCTTAAATGAGAAATTCCGACCTCTCACACCACCGTGCGTACCGTTCGGTACACGGCGGTTCAATCAACTTAACAAGTGACACACCTCTCGGTGTAGTAATCCAGCATTGAGACTAATCCAAATGAGGTTAGTCTCTTTGTACTTATAGCTTTCTGTATCCAGCCATTGTGTGCGAGACGAGCGTATTTATCGCCACAATAAGCGATATTGTATGCCGCCCATCTTGGTACATCAAGTTTCATCAGATTCTTTGCTCTGTTCTGGGGAGTTTTCCAGTGTTTCCATATACACATGCGCAATCTATATCTGATGTTTCCGTCCAGTTCTCTACAGAGCGTTTTCATGCTTCCTATCCTGAAGTAGTTTATCCATCCTCTGATGAGTTGGTTGAGTTTCTCCACCTTATAGCTGTTGCTAACGCCCCAGCTACGGCAGGTGAGTTCTTTCATCTTCTTCTTAAATTTCTCAGCTGATTTTGCATGTGGTTTAGCCTTGTATTGGTGTGCCATTGGGTCATAGTAGAATCCGAATCCAAGGTATTTTAACCCTTGTGGTCTGTCTGCTTTGCTCTTGGTCATGTTGACCTTGAGTCCCAGTTTCTCTTCGATGAAACGTGATATATTTCTCATCACCCGCTTTGCAGACATTTCGCTTCCTACCATGATAATGCAGTCATCCGCATATCTTACAAAGTTCAACCCTCGCTTTTCCATTTCCTTATCGAGTTCATTGAGCATGATGTTTGCTAACAGCGGAGAAAGATTTCCTCCTTGTGGTGTTCCCACAACTGATTCCCTGTACTCATCATCTATCATGATTCCGCTTACAAGATATTTCCTTACAATAGAGATAACATCTCCATCTTTGATTGTTCTGCCAATTAAAGTCATTAACTTGTCATGGTTTACTGTGTCAAAGAACTTTTCCAGGTCAATATCTACAATCCAGTCATTTCCGTCATTCATCATGTCGAGTGCCGCAAGGATTGCCTGCTGTGCACATCTGTTTGGTCTAAATCCATAACTGTGGTCATGAAACTGTTCTTCATAGATTGGTGTTAACACTTGTGCTATGGCTTGTTGTACAAATCTGTCTGTTACTGTTGGTACTCCCAGATTTCTGACACCGCCATCCGTCTTTGGTATCTCCACTCTTCGTACTGGCTGAGGCTTATATTTCCTTGTCCTCAGCTGTTCCTTGATGATTTCGCCGTTCTTTGCAAGGTGCTCCTTAAGTTCCGTGTACTTCATTCCGTCCACTCCCTCTGCACCTTTGTTTCGTACGACTTGCAGGTACGCTCTGTTGAGATTATCTCTGGATAATATCTGCTCCATTAGACTACTTGTGTCCATGCGTTCTTTCCTTTCCGTCTCGCTTGATTTGACCATCTTTTCCCCGATTGGTTACGGCGGATGTCTGTCTCTTCTGCAACACGAGACCTACTCAAACTGATTGATTGTTCGCCCCTTCGCTCCATCTCCATTACTGAGACTTCCTCACTACTATGGACTCTGCTGACTTCTCACAGTTCGTTGTTACTAGGCTGATGGAACCTCTGTGAGACCTCCACGCTTAAGGTGCACGCTCTTTCTCTCCATATATCCGCCGCATTTACTCTGCTACTACTAACGTGATAGTTATTAGACTTCGTTGCTTTCTGCCAGCTTATCTCTCGTAGCCTAGCCTTATATGCGATTTCTGTCCGTCGGACCAGAGATTTGCCTACAGCTTCCTTCAGATTCCACCTCACGATGGACACCCTTGCTGTTCAGCTATACATTTTCCACTATCCGGGCATGTTCGGGACTTGCACCCGTTAGAGCGCGCCCATGACGCGCAAACAGAAAAGGTGCAGGTTTTATAAGCCTGCACCCTTTTTCTGCCGCTTCCGGCGGACTACACAAATCTATTCAGCTCCGCATCGTATTCATAATCGATGGCGCGCAGCTTTTCCGTCAGCTCATCTTTGTCCAGCTCCAGTCCTTCCGCAAGTGCGTCCAGACTGGGGTAGAAATCGCGAAGCTGTGTGTTGATGTAGCTTAACAGCATCATCGGGTCCTTTGGTATCATGCCCGCACCTCCGCCGTCAGTTTTCCATCCTTTTCATCGATGGTGATAACATCGCCGCCGCGCACCTCGCCGGAGAGAATCTCCCTCGCCGCCAGCGTCTCCACGTTTTTCTGCAGGAACCGCTTCAGCGGTCTCGCGCCGTACATCGGCTCGTAGCCGCCGTCAATCACGAACGCTTTCGCCGCGTCCGTAAGCTGCAGCGAAATATCCTGCGAAGCCAGCCGCCTGTTCAGATCCGCCATCATCAGATCGATGATGTGACCGATATTCTCCCTGGTGAGCGGCTTAAACATGATAATCTCATCCAGACGGTTCAGAAACTCCGGACGGAAATGCGCCCGCAGATCGTTCATTACCAGCTCTTCGCACTCCGGCTTAATCGTTCCGTCATCCTCAATGCCCTCCAGCAGATAGGTGGAACCGATGTTGGATGTCATAATCAGAATGGTATTCTTAAAGTCAACCGTTCTGCCCTGGGAATCCGTGATACGTCCGTCGTCCAGCACCTGCAGAAGCACGTTGAATACATCCGGGTGCGCTTTTTCAATCTCGTCGAACAATACAACGGAGTACGGCTTTCTGCGCACTGCCTCCGTGAGCTGTCCGCCTTCCTCGTAGCCTACATATCCGGGAGGCGCTCCAATCAGCCTGGACACGGAGTATTTCTCCATGTACTCACTCATGTCGATACGCACCATATTCTGCTCATCGTCAAACAGGCTCTGCGCCAGCGCCTTCGCCAGCTCCGTTTTGCCGACACCGGTCGGTCCCATAAACAGGAAGGAACCGATGGGCTTGGTCGGGTCTTTGATGCCCGCCTTGGAACGGATAATGGCATCCGTCACCTTCTGCACGCCGTCGTCCTGTCCGATTACGCGCTTATGCAGCTCGCCGCTCAGGTTTAAGATCTTGCTGCGCTCGCTCTCCGTCAGCTTCGCCACCGGGATACCCGTCCAGCGGGAGATAATACGGCTGATTTCCTCCTCCGTAACGCTCTCGTGCACCAAGGAAAGGTCTTTGTTTTTCACCTTTTCTTCCTCGATAGCAAGCTGCTGCTGCAGCTTCGGCAGCTCGCCGTACTGGAGCTGCGCCGCGCGGTTCAGATCGTATTCCCGCTGCGCCTTCTCGATTTCCTTATTCATTGCCTCTATCTGCTCACGCAGCTTTGAGAGGTTTTCCACAGCGCTCTTCTCGTTATCCCACTGCGCTTTCATATTGGCAAATTCATCCTTCAGCTCCGCCAGCTCCTTCTGCAGATTTGCCAGACGGTCCTGACTGAGCTTATCGGTCTCCTTCTTCAGCGCCGCTTCCTCGATTTCCATCTGCATGACGCGGCGTCGCAGCTCGTCGAGCTCTGTCGGCATGGAATCCATTTCCGTCTTGATCAGCGCGCACGCTTCATCTACAAGGTCGATTGCCTTATCCGGCAGGAAACGGTCGGAAATATAGCGGTCAGACAGCGTTGCCGCCGCCACCAGCGCGCCGTCGGTAATCTTTACCCCGTGGTAAACCTCATAACGGTCCTTCAGACCACGCAGGATGGAAATAGTATCCTCCACGGTCGGCTCGTCCACCATGACCGGCTGGAAACGACGCTCCAGCGCCGCATCCTTTTCGATGTACTGACGGTATTCATCCAGCGTGGTGGCGCCGATACAGTGCAGCTCGCCGCGCGCCAGCATCGGCTTTAACATATTTCCGGCATCCATCGCGCCGTCCGTCTTGCCCGCGCCAACAATCAGATGCAGCTCATCGATAAACAGGATGATTTCGCCATCGCTCTTGCGCACGTCCTCCAGCACCGCTTTCAGACGCTCCTCAAACTCGCCGCGGTACTTGGCGCCAGCCACCAGCGCCCCCATATCCAGCGAGAAAATCTTTTTATTTTTCAGTCCCTCCGGAACGTCGCCGCGCACAATACGCTGCGCCAGTCCTTCCACGACCGCCGTCTTGCCGACGCCCGGCTCTCCGATGAGCACCGGATTGTTTTTCGTCTTTCGGGACAGGATACGGATGACGTTGCGGATTTCCGTATCACGCCCGATGACCGGGTCCAGCTTCTGCTGGCGTGCCTTTTCCACCAGCTCCTGCCCGTACTTTTTCAAGGTATCGTAGGTAGCCTCCGGATTGTCCGAGGTGACGCGCTGATTGCCGCGCACAGTGGACAATGCCTGCAGAAAACGCTCCCGCGTAATACCAAACTCCCTGAAAATCTCCTTTACCGCTTTGTTTGGGTGACGGATCAGCGCCAAAAACAGATGCTCGACGGAAACGTACTCATCGCCCATCGCCTTTGCCTCATCCTCGGCGGATACCAGCACCTGGTTCAAATCGTTTCCGATATAGGGCTGCCCGCCCGATACCTTTGTCCGCTTTTCCAGAGCCGAGATAACAGCGTTGGCAAAATACTGCGGCTGGATTTCCATTTTTTCTATCAGCTTTTTAATCAGGCTGTCTTCCTGATTCATAAGCGCATACAAAAGATGCTCTTCTTCAATTTCCTGGTTCCCGTATTCATAGGCGACTTTCTCCAGGTCGTTGATCGCCTGCAGGGATTTTTGCGTAAATTTATTGATATTCATAACATTCCCCTCCTCTTCACAGAGAATTTCCAGACAAATGAAGCATCGTTTCATTTGTTCTATAACTACTATAACACAAGTTTTCGAAAATGCAAGCACTTTTTTTCAAAACATGTAAATATTTTTGAAATATTTACGTGAACAGACCGCTTCTCTTTGCGCCGGAACTGTGATAGAATTAGATATCCTGCGCCATCTGTCTGTTTTGTCCATCCGGGCAGAACCGGCAATATTGCGCTGTTTTAGATTCGAAGAAAGGATGGATTTTATGGATTCTGTGAAGAGTATGACCTCCGGCAGTCCGGGCAGACTGATTTTTTCTTTTGCGCTTCCGCTGATGGTCGGCAATCTGTTCCAGCAGCTCTATACGGTTGCCGATGCCATGATTGTCGGACAGGTGCTCGGTGTCGGAGCAATCGCCGCCGTCGGGGCGGCCGAGTGGATGATATGGCTGATGCAGGGAATGATTCAGGGCTTTACCCAGGGCTTTTCCATCTGGATGGCGCAGGCGTTCGGCGCCGGAAAGACAGACGAGCTTCGCCGTGTCGTTGCAAACTCGGCGGTTCTGTCTGCCGCCATCGCCGTGCTGATGCTTCTCTGCGGACAGCTTGTCGCCGCGCCTATCCTTCATATTTTAAATACTCCCGCCACAGTATTCCCGGAGGCGGAGATTTATATGCGCACAATGTTTGCCGGTATCCCGGTTGTGATGGTTTACAACCTGCTTGCCGCCATCCTGCGCTCTCTTGGCGACGGAAAAACGCCGCTGTACGCAATGATTTTTGCCTCCGTACTGAATATCGCGCTGGATTTACTGTTTGTAATCGTCTTTCACTGGGGCGTGGCAGGCGCTGCCGCCGCCACCGTCACGGCACAGCTCGCCTCCGCTATTTTCTGCCTGGCGCGTCTCCGCTCCATCGAAATGCTGAGGCTTGCAAAGACAGATTTTGTTCTGACGCCCGCTACACATGGCAAGCTTCTGCAGCTTGGCTTTCCGATGGCGTTCCAGAATGCTGTTATCTCTGTGGGCGGCATGATTGTCCAGTCTGTTGTAAACAGCTTCGGCGTGCATTTCATTGCCGGTTTCACCGCGACAAACAAGCTGTACGGTATGCTTGAGGTGGCTGCCACCTCCTACGGCTTTGCCATGACCACCTACACCGGTCAGAATATCGGCGCTGGAAAGCAGGAGCGCGTCCGCAGCGGCTACCGCGCCGCTATGGGAATCGCTATGCTTACCTCGCTTGTCATTATGGTGGCAATGATTCTCGGCGGCAGGGCAATCCTCCGGTGCTTTATTTCCGGCGACGCGCAGACGGTGGAGGATACGCTGGCAATCGCTTATCATTATCTGTTTATCATGAGCGTGTGTCTGCCCATTTTGTACTATCTGCATGTCACCCGCTCCTGCATCCAGGGTATGGGCAACACCGTGCTGCCGATGGTCTCCGGCATTGCAGAATTTCTGATGCGGACTGGTGCCGCTCTCCTGCTTCCACTTCTTATGGGACAGGAAGGCATCTTCTATGCGGAAATCTCCGCCTGGGCAGGTGCGGACGTGGTGCTGTTTTTCAGCTACCGGTATTGTATGAAAAAACAAAAAGGATAGACACCACAGAAGTGCTTGCAAAAAGGCTTGAATGTAATGACAAACTATGCTATAGTAAACATAAGGAAGAACAACCGCCCACAAAGTGGTTAACCTCCCGTTTTGGCTATAAGCCTACCCAGACCGGTCAAGTACAAGGTAGGCTTATTTTTATTTTCGCTTGTTTTTCCTATCTATGTAGGCAAGCAGTGTTACTACGAATATACCGAATGAAATCATTAGGGAAATCGCTTCGAATACAGACATTTCACACCACCTCCCTTCTTTTTCAAGTACGGGAGGCTCCCCACCCTGTTACACGGTTGTCTGCATCATATATTATCACATATTTATATTTTGTGCAACTTAATTCGCAAAATTATCATATAAAATATATGTTCCTCTTAAGCCAAACTTCCAACTGATTCGCGAATACCGTTATACTCTAAGGCGATTAGCAGATTTCTCCTATCCGCATATGATAATAAAAAAGGATAGGAGGAATATGATGAGCACTCAGAATGATTGCGAAAGACAGAAGCACGTTCATGAAATTACGGGTATTACCGAGATTTTCAGAGAATGTCATGACTGTCATAATCATAGATTGGCTACCGTTTCCGGAGAAGCTATGCCGATTCCGGGTAAACAGGATCACTATCATGAAGTGAAATTCCGCACGGATTTCGCCGACGGACACTACCATGAGTTTTGCGGCAAATCTTCCGGTGCTATTGATGTCGGCGGCGGCAAGCATGTGCATTTTGCAAAAGCCTGCACCGAGGAAACTGACGGACACAGACATGAGTTCCAGGTTGCCTCTTTAATTGATAGCCCGACAGATTTTGTCTGTAAATAAAATCGGATAGGGGAGACTGACTCTCCCCTTCCACACCGCGCAGCGTACCATTCGGTACTGCGCGGTCCAATAGTTTACGCTACGCATACTTCCCGATAAAAATAATTGACAACCATAGGAAAAGCGCATATCATAAATTTTTTTTATTTATCATATTATAAAAGTTCGTCTTTTATCTCATCCGCAATCACATCCGCCACATATACCCCGCTGGCGGATGCATGAGACAGCGAATGCGTTACACCACTGCCGTCGCCGATTACATACAGTCCTTTATGGACTGTTTCCAGGTGATTGTCCAGTTCTACTTCCATATTATAGAACTTCACCTCCACGCCGTACAGGAGCGTGTCGTCATTGGCTGTTCCGGGAGCTATTTTGTCGAGCGCGTAAATCATCTCGATGATGCCGTCCAGGATCCGCTTGGGCAGCACCAGACTGAGGTCGCCCGGCGTAGCGGCAAGCGTCGGCCGCACAAGTCCCTCTTCTATTCTGGATTTTGTGCTTCTGCGGCCTCTTTCCAAATCACCAAAACGCTGCACGATTACACCGCCGCCCAGCATATTGGACAATCTGGCAATGCTTTCGCCATAGCCGTTGCTGTCCTTAAACGGCTCGGAAAAATGCTTTGCCACCAGCAGCGCAAAATTCGTGTTTTCTGTCTTTTTTGACGCATCCTCAAAGCTATGCCCGTTTACCGTCACGATGCCATTGGTGTTTTCGTTTACAACGATACCGTTCGGATTCATGCAGAAGGTGCGGACATTATCCTCAAATTTTTCCGTGCGGTACACGATTTTGCTCTCATAGAGCTGGTCTGTCAGATGCGAAAAAATGACCGCCGGAAGCTCCACACGCACGCCAATGTCCACACGGTTGGATTTTGTGGGAATTTCAAGCTCCGTACAGATTTTCTCCATCCACTTGCTTCCGCTTCTTCCCACAGAGACAATACACCGGCGACACTCTGCCGTCTCTTCCTTTGTAAATACGCGGTATCCGCTGTCTGTTATTTCAATCCGTTCTACCGGCGTGCGGAATTTAAATTCCACCTTGTCCTTCAGGTCCGCGTACAGCTTTTCAAGAACCACATAATTAATGTCGGTTCCCAGATGCCGGACAGACGCATCCAGCAGCTTCAGCCTGTTCTGCATACAGATTTTCTTAAACTCACTCCCGGCAGTGGAATACATTTTTGTCTGACCGCCGCCGTAAGATACGTT
Organism: Marvinbryantia formatexigens DSM 14469; assembly: GCF_025148285.1. Classification (NCBI taxonomy): domain Bacteria; kingdom Bacillati; phylum Bacillota; class Clostridia; order Lachnospirales; family Lachnospiraceae; genus Marvinbryantia; species Marvinbryantia formatexigens. The sequence goes on from NZ_CP102268.1 coordinate 1,408,900, forward strand.
GATCGCGTCCACATATTCCATCAGCTCAATCGCTTTTTCTTTTCCGATATACTGGTACAGCGTCCCGCCGAAATCATTTGTGATGTTGTATTTTCCATCAGAAAAAGCACCGGCTCCTCCAAAGCCGTTCATAATCGCACATGGATTACACTTTACACAGCTTTTCACCTTTTTTCCGTCAATCGGACATTTCCGTTTTTCCAGCGGATTTCCGCTCTCAAATACCGCAATTTTCAGCTCCGGTCTTTTCCTTGACAGCTCGTATGCGGAAAATATCCCGCCCGGTCCCGCGCCAATAATAATTACATCATATTGTGTTTCCTGCGTCCTGCTCATTGCAACCCCTCCATAAAAACGCTTACGGTTCCCCGTTCTCCTGCAGATATGCCAGCGCTTTCTGGTATTTTCTGCACCGCTTATAATCCCTCGCTGACGGATTGGGAATCCGTGATAAATCCAGATTGTGTGTGATATCCGATATTTTGACTGCACGCGCAATCGGATTTTTTTTGACAAGATAAATATATTCCCGGTATGTCAGAGAATCATTTTTCGTGTGAGTGAGCACGCGGATTGCCTCCACCAGCTCCGGCGGAAAGCCTTCATTGAGAAGGTCCTCCGCCGTCACGCTGCTGTCCTCCAGAACGTCGTGCAGCAACGCTACGATTTTCAGTTCATACCCTTCTACGCCCGCCGCAACCGCAAGCGGATGACTGATATAAGGATTTCCGCCCTTGTCCACCTGCCCTGCGTGCGCATGTACTGCTATTTCTTCTGCCCGTCTGCATAATGCCTCAAGATTTTCCATAGCTTCTGTAAATCTCCCACAATGATTTTCCGTTTTCCGCCGCCAGTTTTACTGCGCTTTCATATTCCGGATAAATCCGCTCTTCTTCTCCCAGATATACCTTTTTTGCCGCCATTTTCCCGCATGGCGTGTTTACCTGCACCTGTTCTCTTTTTAATATGCTGCGCATCTCCGTCCGCCTGCGGATCCCGATAGTCGTCGTATGCCGGAACATCAGCCGTTCCATGCGCGCACCGTCCTGCGGTTTTGCAAGGACTGTCAGCCGGTATGCCGGGCGGTTTTTCTTCATATATATGGGTGTATAAAATACATCCAGCGCCCCCTCCTCCAGAAGCGCCCCCATCGCTGCACCGAGCATTTCTCCGGTGCAGTCGTCCAGGTTCGCTTCCAGAACGAGAATTTCATCCTGCACATAGTCCGTGTTCTCTTCCTGCCCGGCTCTCTTTTCCGCCAGACCATCCGCGTCTGTACTTTCTGGCGCTCTGCCCGTTTCTGCTCCTTCCGCTTCTATTGCAGTGCCCTGATAAACCCGCAGCACGTTGGGAACCGGCAGATTTTTCGTGCCTGCTCCCCACCCCGTCCGGGTAATCCGCATCCCCGGCATGACGCCAAAGTGCTCCGCCAGCTCCGTGATAATCGCCGCCCCCGTCGGCGTGATAAGTTCACCCTCAATGTCTATCTGCGCAAGCGGCGCGCCTGCCGCTGCCAGTATTTCCGATGTGGCGGGAACCGGCACAGACAGCAGTCCATGCTGGCACCTTACAAAACCATGCCCCTCATGAAGCACTGACGCGCAGATTTTATCGGGTTTTATCATATTTATCAGAATGGCGCATCCGACGATATCAATGATGGAATCCACCGCACCCACTTCGTGAAAGTGTACTTCATCTATGGATTTTCCATGCACCTTCGCTTCCGCCGCCGCCACTCGTCCGAAAATCCGGAGCGCCAGCTCCCGGACATTCTCCTCCAGCGCACTCTGCTCAATCATGCGGCGGATATCCGCAAAGTTACGGTGCGGGTGAGCATGGTCATGCGTGTGTGTATGCTCATGCCCGGACGCTTTCCCGTGCTCATGCCCGTTCAAGTGTATATCCCCACTCTCCTCCGGAACCCCGTCCACGCATACATTTACATGCTTCGCGCGAATGCCGTTTTTGTCTGTTTCTTCTATTTTTATGTGATATCCTTCTACGTGCAGCTTATCCAGCTCCTGCAGAAATTTCTGCTCATCCACGCCAAGATCCAGCAGAGCGCCCAGAGTCATATCTCCGCTGATACCGGATGCACAGTCAAAGTACAATACTTTCTTCGCCAAATTACTTTCCTCCCCTTATATACCGTCATTTCACCGGCTGCGTTTTCCCGCCAGACAGTTAATGCTGTGCGCCATATAGCCCGCGCCGAAACCATTATCTATGTTGACTACGCTGGTGCCGCTCGCGCAACTGTTCAGCATGGCAAGCAGCGCCGCCAGACCGTTAAAACTGGCTCCATAACCCACAGAGGTCGGCACCGCAATTACCGGCTTGTCCGTCAGACCGCCGATTACAGATGCCAGTGCTCCTTCCATTCCCGCCACCGCAATTACAACATTCGCGCGGGTGAGCACATCCATCTTTGCCAGCAGGCGGTGAATGCCCGCCACGCCCACATCGTAGATTTCCTCCACCTCATTTCCGAGGAAACGCGCTGTCAGCGCCGCTTCTCTCGCCACCGGCAAATCCGACGTTCCGGCGCACGCCACCAGAATCATGCCATTATTAAACGGCTGCGCAGGTTTGCCCCGGCTGATGATACGCGCCAGCTCATCGTATTCCATATCCGGGCAGATTTTTCTGACAGCCTCATATTTTTCCCGGCTGCAGCGTGTTCCGAAAATATGCTCCGCGCCATGCTCCAGCATATTTTTCACAATTCCGCAAATCTGCTCCTGCGTCTTTCCGGCACAGTAGATGATTTCCGGCACGCCGGTGCGCACCTCCCGGTGGTAATCCACCTTGGCGTATCCCAGCTCCTCAAAAGGCTCTATTTTGAGCATTTTTTCTGCTTCTTCCGCCCGTATTTCTCCCTTTTCCAGTTTCTGTAAAATCTCCATTGTATTCACAAAGCGTCATCTCCTTTTCCGGCTTCGTAACCGTTCAGACGGGCTGCCCTGTCACCTGCGGCAGACCGTTTTTATTACAGCGGACCGGTCCCGCTTATATTAATCAAACACGCCGCTGCGGATTCCTTCCAGGTCGAGTGTGACAAACGAAAATCCCAGTTCTCTGATTTTCTGAATCTGTCCGGTAAGCGTCACCAGACGTCCCATATCTTCCCGCGGCACCTCAATACGCGCAATCATATCATGAACCCGCACACGGCAAGCCGCAAATCCGGCATCATGCAGAATTTTTTCCGCCTCCCCCACCCGCTGCAGTTTTTCCGCAGTCAGATGCGTATGATATGAGAACCTGGATGCCAGGCACGCCTGCGACGGCTTGTTCCAGATGGAAATCCCCCACTCTCTTGCACAGGTGCGGATATCCTGCTTTGTAAATCCGCTCTCAAAAAGCGGCGAAATGATACCGATTTCCTCCGCCGCCTGCGCACCCGGCCGGTATACCCCGGCATCGTCCGCATTTTTGCCGTCCGCCACCGCCGTAAATCCGTTTTCTGCTGCACATTCCTTTATCCGGCTCATCAGATGCTTTTTGCAAAAATAGCAGCGCCGTTTATCGTTCTCTGCAAACTCCGGAATTGCAAGCACATCCACCTCCAGAATACGGTAATCTGCCCCCATATCTTTAAGAAGCCGCTCTGCTTCGCACACCTCCGCCTCCGGCATCATCAGTCCCCGGCAGAGAACAGCCAGCACCTGCTCTTTCCCCAGCGCCCGCAGCGCCGCCGCCAGCAGGAAATGAGAATCAATTCCCCCGGAGTAAGCAACCGCAAGCCTGCCTTTTTCCTGCAGAATGCTCTGCAGCTTATCTGTTTTTTCTGTCATATGCTTCTCCTTCCGATTTCCGTTAATGCTCATACCGGCTGCGAAGCAGCGCAATTTCCCGCGCATAGCCTTCGTCATCGTTGGGTGTTTCCAGAATAAACGGAAGGTGGCAGAGCTTCGGATGATTTATTACGCGCACCAGCGCTTCCAGCCCAATCTGGCCCTCGCCGATTCTGGCGTGGCGGTCCTTATGGCTGCCGCACGGGTTCATACTGTCATTCAGATGGATTGCGCAGAGCCGTTCCAGCCCGATAATACGGTCGAATTCTTCCAGAACGCCGTCCAGGTTTCCGGCAATATCGTAGCCGCCGTCCCATACATGGCAGGTGTCCAGACAGACGCCCATTTTCTCCTGCAGTTCAACTTTATCCAGTATGGCGCGCAGCTCTTCAAAAGTACGTCCGATTTCACTGCCTTTTCCGGACATTGTCTCCAGCAGCACGATCGTACTCTGCCCTGGTGTGAGCGTTTCATTCAGCATCTGCGCCGTGTAGGCAATTCCCGCCTCCGCTCCCTGCTTCACATGGCTGCCCGGATGAAAATTATAGTAATTTCCCGGCGTGTACTCCAGCCGTTTCAAATCATCCGCAAAAGTATTTTTCGCAAATTCCCGCAGATGCGCATCCGCCGAGCACGGATTTAACGTATAAGGCGCATGCGCCACCAGCTTTTCGAAGCCCTGTTCCTTTGCGAATTGAAGAAACGCTGCCGCGTCCTCCGGATTTATCTCCTTTGCTTTCCCGCCGCGCGGATTTCTGGTAAAAAACGCAAAGGTATTTGCGCCCAGCCTGACTGCCATTTTCCCCATTGCGAGATAGCCTTTTGAGGATGACAGATGATTTCCTATTTTCAGCATACTAAATTCCTTTCCATCATTAAAAAAGCAGATTCACAAAACCGATAACCGCACCAAGCAGACCGCCGATCCACACCAGCGCATTCAGCTCCCTGCGTGAAATATCCATAATCAGAGCTTCCAGTTCCCGTATATCAAATTCATTAATTTTTTCTTCAACAATGCCGGAAACATCCAGCCGCTCGATAAAACGCCCGGATTTCTTTTCCAGTATCTCCAGATACAGGTCCCAGATTTTTTCTTTGAACACATCTTTTTTCTGCCAGAGCAGCGTCGCCGCCTCTTTTACCGGCTTGTCCATCCATTTCCGGTACCCGTCGTCAATATAGCCTTTTATGATAGCCGGGCACTGCATGGCAATCACCTCGTCAATCCGCTCCGCAATCGCATCCTGCGACTTGCGGATAGCCGGTTCCGCAACCATTGCCACCATCGTATTCAGATTTGACAGAATCTCCGTGATTGCGTATTCCAGGATTGTATCCCCGATTTTCTGCGATATTATTTTATCCGTAACGTAGGCTGATATCGTATCCCCCGCGTATTCCTCTGCGGAATTGATTGCCGGATACACGCCCTTTCGTTCCAGATATTCCTGCACGGTACCTTCCTCATGCCCCAGCTTTTCTATTACGCTGTCCACTTTTCTGTGAAACGCATCGTGAAGCGTATCCGACGCAAGCGCCTTCTGCAGCGTATCCTTATCCAGCAGCTTGTCCCCGATGACTCTGCCGATTGCCTTCGCCAGTCTGGGCTGCTCTTTGGGAATCAGTCCCGGCGTAAAGGGCAGCGTAAACTTCCCGATTTTCACCGGGTGAAACGGGCGGAACAACATTCTGATGGCGATACCATTTGTAATAAGCCCAATCAGACCGCCAATCACCGGCGCTGCAATTATTTTAAAATCTATCATTTTACATCATCCACTCTTTTTCTATTGTCTCCTTCAGTTCCCCAAACATCGGATAAAAGCGGGTTTTTGTATCCTTTATAATATCCTCCGCAATCGCTTTGTTATACGCGTGTGTGACATTATTGCGGGCAACCAGCGCCGACATCCATAGTTCCTCATCAGAAATCAGACCTGCCTGGTAGGCGGTTTTCAGAATCTGCCTGGGCGACCCGGTTTTTCCTTCCGCAAATCCATCGCGCTCCAGAATTTCCTTCATTGCCTTCCATGATTGCTCAAAGCAGACCTCGTAGAGACCAACCATCCCGGTCAGTTCCACATTTCCATATGGCTCCGTATAGTCAAAGATATCTTTCAGATTTTTATACGCATTACAAAAATTCTCAAATTTTTTCATAAAGCAGTATTCCTTCCTCCTTGATTGCCGCTCTGAGCTCCGGCTCAACGGCTGCTCCAAGATTCACTATGTCAAATTTCAAAAGCGTCGGCGCCTCTTCATCCGCCAGGATAGTGAATTTATCCGTATTTCCGCCAAACACCGCCAAATCAATATCGCTTCTTTCTTTAAAATCTCCTCTCGCCCGTGAACCAAACAATATCACGCGCTCAATATTGCACTCCTGTGCATATTGTTTAAGCGCAGCAAGAACTTTTTCTTTTATCCCTGTTTTCTGACATATTGTATTTTCCATAAAGCACCCCTGCAAAATATCATACCATATTCTGCCGCCCGATGTCCACGAAATTAATTATACAGAGCTTCCTGGAACACAATCTTTCTGAATGATACTTCTGATTCTGCATACACTAATCGAAGCAGACAATGCGTGTATTGCAGCAATTCAGACAGGCGCCCGCCCCGGCTGCAGCAATCACAGAAAGGAGCATTTATATGAGCAGATATACAAAAAACGAAGATATTACAGAATCTTATGATTATCTGGGAAAATCGGCTTCCCGGACGGACTGTACCGGGCTGATTCCCTCCGCGCCGCAGAGCGACTACGAGCTGGAATCCTATGAAAATATATATCCGTTTCTTCCGCCACATATTGCAAACAAAGAAGGACCGGGCGACGCTTCCGGAAAAACGGACGCGCATGGCAGACTGCCCGGCGCCCGCGGCTGAAGTCACACAGACTTCCAGAACCGCTGGTTACTGTGAACAGAGTGAACAGTAACAACCGCTTTAACGGATTCCACAACCATTTCAAAAACACTTGTGCGAATCACCTTCTATGATATATAATATAAAGAAAACAGAATTCATAGGAGGTACATATGGAAAAGTCAAAGGTTTATTTTACAAATCTGCGTACAGACGGAAATCATAATCTGCAGCAGAAGCTCACCCGACTGATTAAAAAAGCAGGCATTGCCAATATTGATTTTGAAAATAAATATGTTGCAATTAAAATCCATTTTGGCGAGCCGGGTAATCTTGCCTACCTTCGCCCGAACTATGCAAAAACGGTTGTAGATATCGTGAAGGAACTCGGCGGAAAGCCGTTTCTTACGGACTGCAATACGCTTTATGTCGGCGGAAGGAAAAACGCGCTGGACCACATCGAAAGCGCTTATGTGAACGGCTTTTCTCCGTTTTCCACCGGCTGCCATATCCTGATTGCCGATGGTCTGAAGGGAACGGATGACGTGCAGGTTCCGGTAAGCGGCGGTGAATATGTAAAAGAAGCGAAAATCGGACGCGCTGTGATGGACGCCGATATTGTAATCAGCCTGAATCATTTTAAGGGACACGAGGCAACCGGTTTTGGCGGCGCTCTGAAGAATCTCGGCATGGGCTGCGGTTCCCGCGCCGGAAAAATGGAAATGCACAGCGCAGGAAAGCCGTCGGTCAATACGGATGCCTGCATAGGATGCGGAGCCTGCAGCCGTATCTGCGCACATGGTGCCGCTGTTGTAACAGACAAAAAAGCTTCTATCGACCACAATAAATGTGTCGGCTGCGGAAGATGCATCGGCGTCTGTCCGAAGGATGCCGTAGAGGCAGCGAGCGATGAGGCAAATGATATCTTAAACTGCAAAATCGCCGAGTATTCCAAGGCAGTTATCGACGGCAGACCGAATTTCCATATCAGTCTGGTGGTGGATGTTTCCCCGAACTGCGACTGCCATGCGGAAAATGACCTGCCAATCGTACCGGATGTCGGCATGTTCGCTTCCTTCGACCCGGTTGCGCTTGATGTGGCATGTGCCGACGCTGTAAATGCACAGCCGGTCATTCACGGCAGTATTCTGGATGAAGCCCGCCAGAAGCACGACCATACCGGACATGACCATTTCCACATGAATCATCCGGATACAAACTGGAAATCCTGCATCGAACATGCAAAGAAAATCGGTATCGGAACCGATGAATATGAATTAATTGAAGTATAAAACCCGCAGAGTATTGCATCAGCAGCCGGTCAGCCGGCTGCTGATTTTCTGCGAAAGTCCTGTTGCCGGCATTGCACTGCTAAAAAACACCGGACAGCATTTCCCCCAGAGTTTCTGCCGGTTCGCTGTGCGGTGTGTTCCGGTAGCGGTCACTGAGATACTCTCCCGGAACACGTCCCTCATCGGACAGTGTTTTTAAATAACTTTCTTCATCCCTGTAGGTGTGCAGAAACACCAGACTGTTCCGGGAAATTACCGGCATCTGTTCCAGATCCAGCAGAACCTCCCGCAGCTCATCCGGAGCCATACACAGGTTTTTTCCCAGAACAATCGCTTTGATATGCCCCAGATCCAGATATTTATCCAGTTCATTCTGATAGTTTGCCCGGATTTCGTCCACACTGTCTCCCTCCACCAGAAAATCCCCGAACCCGCCCGTCAGCGTTCCGCCGCGCCAGTCCAGTTCCATTGCCTGTGCAAAGATACGGTCTTCCAGTTCGCGCGCCGCGCATCCGCAGAGTGCCGCCGCACATACCGCACACATCAGCAGCATTTTCACAATCCGCATTTTTTCTTCATCCTTTCCAGTATACTAAGAAAAACAGGCGTTGCCGCCAGCAGCGGCACCAGAGCGCAAAGTCCCCATCTGAAATACAGGTGCGCGGCATTTTCATAGCTTCCCGTCAGCAGCGCCGGAAGTGTTCCTGCCGCAAATGTGCCTGCCGTCAGCCAGACGCTTTTGTTTTCCGGCAACAGTTCTCCCGCTATCCGCCTCAGATAATGGAATGCATTCCCGGCAGCAAGGAAAAGACCGGGAAGCAAAACCGCCAGAAATACTGCGTCCCACCGCTGTAAAAACCCGCCCGGTACCGAGGCGCTGCTCATGAGCGTCAGAGCCGGCCAGGGCAGGCGCGAAAAGCTGCTCTCCCCGAAAACTCCCAGCGCGATCCCAAATACGGCAAGCAGAACCCCCGCCGTAAGAAGTATTCCCTTCTGCATCGCTCCTCTAAGCGTTTTTACGGACCGGCTTTTCCGGCGGCTGATATACGGCAGTTCGTATAAAATCAGGGTCACTTCAAAGAAACTGCCGGCTGCTGCGCCGCTTCTGCCCAGAATTTTCATTATGTCAAAATTCCCCGCATCATGAAAGCTTCCGTTGCCGGATAAATTTTCCAGTCTTACCGACCCCGCCGACGCAAGCAGCATAATAATCAGCGCCGCCGCGACCGGAAGGAAAAATATCTCCGCCATCCGTCCGCATATCTGTCCGTCGTCCGCGCTCCTGCCCTGCGGCTTTATCTCCTGCTTTTCCATATGGCTCCCTGCCATCCGGCACCGCCCTCCCGATGCCGTCGCCGCGCCTGCCAGAAGCGTGCAGACCAGCAGCGTATTCTCTGACGTTTCCGGAAGCAGGTACAGTCGGCAGATGGCTCCCGTAAGCCTCGCCAGATACGCCAGATGCAGTATTAAAAATAAAATCATCAGAATACTGAAGGCATACGCCGTATATCTGCCCACCCGCTCCTGCAGATATACGGTGAAGCCGCCCGGTGCAGATACCGGATTTTCGTTACGCACCGTAGTTCCGGTATCTGCGGAATTTCCGGTATATTCCGCAATCCCGGCAATCAGTCCGGTATAAAGGAATGCCCAGAAAATTCCAAGTGCCACCGCCGCCAGAAATTCCGCTCCCGACATTCCCGTGCCCACATATGGCAGAAACAGCATTAATCTGGCAGTCAGACTGATAAAAAGCAGACGTGAAATCTGATGAACCGATATTTTCCCATTATTTGCGAGCATTGTCCCCCTCCTTTTGCCGCATACGGACCCGCTGTCTGTGCCAGGCAAAAAGCGGGCGTCTCTGCAGTGTCCGCATCGGCCAGCGCAGCAGACTGTCGCGCAGATCATATGCGTCATTTACTTCCGGCATGGCAAACGGGTTCAGGTACGGAACACCAAAGCTCTGCAGGCGGGTCAGATGCAGTGCCAGGAAATAACCTCCGAGCGCAATTCCCACAATGCCAAGAGCCCCTCCCAGAAAAACGTTTACATATTTTATGAGACGGAGCGCCTCCGAAAATTCTTCATTTGGAACCGAAAAGGAACCAAGCGCCGTCAGCGCAACCACCACGACGGTCATCGGACTGACAAGATTTGCCGACACCGCCGACTGCCCGATGATAAGCCCACCGACAATACCGATGGTATTTCCGATTGCTCCCGGCATTCTGAGCCCTGCCTCACGAATCAGCTCAAAAGCAAGCTCCATTAAAAGAACCTCCAGAAGAACCGGAAACGGCACTCCCGCTCTCGCCTCTGCCAGAGACAATATGAGATTTGTCGGAAGAAGCTGTGTATGATAACAGCTTGCAGCCACATACAGCCCCGGCAGAAACGCTGCCAGAAATGCCGCCAGATACCGTATCAGGCGCAAAAAGGAAACCACCATAAAATGACGGTAGTAATCGTCGCCCGTCTGAAACATACTGTTTACGGTAGCCGGCAGAATCAGCGCTTCCGGTGAATGGTCCAGCAGAATTGCCGCCCTTCCCTCCAGCAGCGCCTGGGCGGTGCGGTCCGGGCGTTCACTCGCCTGGCACTGCGGAAACGGCGACCAGACATTTTCTTTCATAAGCTGCTCCAGCATACCGCCATCCATCACACTGTCAATATCCGGCACACGCAGCTTCGTCCGCACCTGCTCCAGAATCTTTCCGTAAGCCACTCCCTCCAGATACAGAAGAACCGCCTCCGTCTTCGTGCGGCGCCCCAGCACCCATTTTTCCTGCGTCAGCGCACCGTCACGGATGCGCTTCTCTATCAGAGAAATATTCGTACCGATATCCTCCGTAAAAGCCTCTCTGGAGCCGCGGATGTTTTTTTCACCCTCCGCTTTTGGTATTTCCATAGATTTCCTCCTGTCGCTGTTATAATCAATATATTGCATCATTCTCCGGATACCTGGCAGCACTAAAACATCCACCAGAATTTTTTTAGTATGCATAACATCAAAAAAAGAGAGAACCGTGCAAAAACGTTCTCTCTTTATCCTGTCCATTTCTTTCCTTTTTATTCTCTAATGCTTTTCCCCTGCAGTCCACTTTTCCTTATGACGTGACTGCCTTGCAGCCCTGCATGCACTGTTCCTGTAATCTTCAGTATTGTTCTATTTTAACATTTCCTGTCAGGCTCTGCACCATTGAATCCTTCTGGTTATTGATATGCACGCGCATAGCGCTTCCGGCTTTCGCCGCATCCCGCTTCTTCAGGGCACGGCGGATGGTGTCGTGCTCTTCCACCAGCAGGCGGTGCATCCGCTTATCCTTCAGATATTCCAGACGGTAACGGTACATTTGCTCGCGGATATTCTGCAGCATCTGCTGCAGGCGGCGGTTGTTGGCCGCACTGTATATAATCTCATGAAATGCCATGTCTGTTTCCACACAGGCAAGCAGATTGTCCTCCTCCAGGCTGCGGCGGAATTCGCCCGCCGCTTTTTTCAAATCGCGGAGCTGCTCCTCGGTAATGTATTCACATGCCTTCTGGACAGCAAGCTCTTCCAGGGCGGCGCGCACCTCCAGCACGTCCTCCAGATCCTGCAGCGTAATCTCCGCCACCACCGCGCCGCGCCGCGGCATCATGCGCACCAGTCCTTCCAGCTCCAGCTTCCGGATAGCCTCACGCACCGGTGTGCGGCTCACCCCCAGGCGCTGGGCAAGCTGGATTTCCATAAGGCGCTCGCCCGGCTTCAGTTCGCCCTTTAAAATTGCCTTCCGCAATGTGTTAAATACCACATCCCGCAGCGGAAGATATTCGTTCATATCCACATGGAAATTATCGTTCATTTTCTCCTCCGTATTACATAATGCCCCGCACTACGCCTCCCGGCAGTCTGCACGGCATCCTCTGCCTCTATGATACAAGATAGACCTGTTTTGCTTCCCCGCCTCCGTCAAGCGCCCGGTAAGCCTCCTGCGCCGCCGCGGCATCCTCGAATAATCCGAACACGGTCGGACCACTTCCGCTCATCATGGCATTCAGTGCGCCGTGCTCTTTCATCACTTCCTTTATCCGGCGGATAACAGGGTATTCCGGAATGGTAACCGTCTCCAGCACATTTCCCATAAGACGCGCCAGTCCGTGCAGATCGCCGCGCTTCAGGGCCTCGATCTGTCCGTCGATGTCCGGGTGTTCTTTTAATTCGTCCGCCCGCAGATTCCCGTACACAAATTTTGTGGATACATGGATACCGGGCTTCGCAATCAGAATGTGACATTCCGGCATGGGCGGCAGCGGCGTCAGCCTTTCCCCGATTCCCTCCGCCAGCGCGGTTCCGCGCATGACGCAGAACGGAACATCCGCGCCGATTTTCACACCGCGCTTCATCAGCTGCTCCGTATCCAGTCCCAGCTCAAACAATTTATTTACGCCAACCAGCGTGGCAGCGGCATCCGAGCTTCCGCCCGCCATGCCGGCGGCCACCGGAATATATTTGCCAAGCTCGATTTCCACGCCCTGTTTTATCTGAAACTCGTCCATCAGAAGCTTTGCTGCCCGGTATACCAGATTATCCTCCCCGGTAGGCAGGAAGCGCAGATTTGTCCGTATGGAAATCTGTCCGTCCGCCGCCGGGCGGATTACCAGTCTGTCGTACAGCCCGATGGTCTGCATAATCATTCGTACCTCGTGATAACCGTCTTCTCTTTTTCGAAGTACATCAAGACCGAGGTTGATTTTCGCCTTTGCCTTCAGTTTTATTTCTTTCATTGTGTACCTCACTCGTATTTTGTATACAATCCTGTCAAGATTGTATCATGTTCCGTGCAGGATTGCAACCGTTGTCAGCTCACAGTTTTCAAACTGTTTTCAAAATTATAAGCTGCGTGCCAGGCCGGATATCCTTCTCCTCTATCTTGTTCAGCGCGCATATCCGCTGCGGTGTCGTGAAATAGTGTTTAGAAATTTCCCAGAGCGTATCCTCCGGCTGTACAAGATATCCGACAATTCCCGGCAGCTCCTGCAGCTTCTTCAGATCCAGCTCGTGCTCCTCAATATCCACAATGCACTGCTCATGATGGATGCGCACCACAAAGGCATTCAGATTTACGCAGATTTTTGCCTCGATTTCTTCGCTGTCAATCATGGTCGTGGACAACTGCTCCAGGTCGGTCTGCAGCGTAAAGCGGCAATCCGGCGTGATGTTTTTCACCTCGATGGTCTGCGTAAACGGCACGGCGCCCTCCATGACTGCATAGGGAGCCTGGTCATCTGGAGAGACATACAGAATCGTGACAAAAACCGCTCCCTCCACCTCGATTCCCTGCTCTGTAATGGCGGTGTTATCAATGCGCACCTCCCCACGGCTGCTGCAGGTCTGAAGCATACGCGGCTGCCTGCCATCCAGATGGATACGCTCGCTCGCCCGGATTTTGGAAAAGTTTTTCACCAGAAGGCTCTCGTAGACCTGCTGCTGTGTGACTGGCTGCAGATTCCTGACGGGCGAATAAATATCCTCCAGCACGCGCACCTGTTCCTCCCGGTATAGCTTGATATCTAAATCCAGCACCGCTTCAATGGACAGCAGACGCCGCTCCCCGTCATAATCCTCCAGCACCTCCAGGCTGCTCTGGGAGAGTACGATGTCAATCTGTGGAATCATATCCGCCGTGCATTCTTTGCACTCGATGGTTCCCTGAAACGGCAGGGCAGTCTCCAGCCACTGCTTTGTGCGGTTTTCATCGTCCCCCTCATACAGCACAAATACGAATAATTCTCCCTTAATGTCCAGTTGCCCGTCCAGTACGCGGCTGTCTGTTCCTCTGAGCTGGATACTCTCCCAGAGAACATTGGCAATATTAGGTTTATTGGAAGAAACCGTTGCTTCGTCCTTGATCCGCAGAATATCCTTTTTCTGCACAACAAGCTGCAGCAGCTCCAGATCTTTTGTCAGCGTGCTCACCTCCGGTACGCCGTGAAGCTCCACCGCCGCCTGCGCATCATAGATTTCTTCCATCGAAGCGGTAAATGCAAGCAGCGCTTTCACACTCAGCTTTCTGGAGTTAATCAGCGACACGCTGATGTCCTCCGTCTCCCACTTCAGATGCACATTTTCTCCCGGAGCCGCTCCCGGCAGATTCAGCACCTCCCTAAAGGGCAGCTTTGCGTCCAGCCTGCCCAGCGAACGTTCCGGCGTGTCTGTGATATAAAGCACGCAAACCTGCAGAAAGCCCGCGACCGTGACTCTGTCGGTGTCCACCTGCACATCCTCCGGCTTCACTTCCGCCTTGTTCTGGATGATACGCCCGGCATCCGCCTGGGAATCCGGCACATTACAGTCCTCCTCCAGCGTAATCCGGCTGACAGTTCTCCCCTTTTCGCGCATCATATGTATATTTTTCTTCAATAATTCCACAAAAAATCCCTCCCTGCATAGTCTCTTAGCAGTCTATGCAGAGAAGGATATAAATAGACCTCTTCCCGCTGTGGGCACAGCCGGGTCTGGCTATAACCGGGCATTCCTCTGTCCGGATGTACCTATATCCGGATACATTTATGTCCGGGCGTATTCATAGTCTTCCTTCCCGAAACGGTGGTAGGTAAGCCCGAATTCGTTTTCCTCCACGCAGTATACGTAACAGTCATCCGCGCCCTCTTCGAAATAAAACACATGCCCCATACCGTCGTGCGCTCCGTCCTCTTCCACAAAGCCGGTCTTCTGCCCGGCGGCATAATCCGCAAAGCACCGGCGCACGTCAGAGAGCGTTTTGCCCGGCGCGGTGATAACCGCCAGAAGCTGCTTTAAAAACGCCGGTTCCGGTACCTCCCTGGCAATATAAGCGCATCCCTCAGCCGGAATATCAAGACAATAGCGCTCTTTATTATGTGATATTTTTAATCTTCCCAGCGACGGATATACTTTCTCTGCGAAAACGGCAAGTGCCGTATCCAGCTCCTCCTGCGCGGCTTCCTCCGGAAGTCCGAGAAGCGCTTTCAGCGACTGCGCCGGATAATAGAGCTTCATGTTCTCCTCCATGTAGCCGATTTTAAGCTGCCACTCCTTTACCGTATCAATCATATGCTTTTTTAATGCGCCGGTCTCCACTGCTTCCATCAGATACATCTGCTGCAGCTTCCGCAGCTTCGCCTCATCCATGCCGAGCGCCTTTTCCAGATATTCCCGCATCGTCCCATACTTATTTTTAATGTAATCCAGCGCGCTGTCAAGATAGGCTTCTTTTGCGTCAAAAATAGTCTTTATCTTTGCCAGCTTTTCTTCATCCGCTCCGGGAACCTTCGAAAGCTGCGCAACCAGCTGCCTGTTTGCCGCCTGCAGATAATCGTTCGTGAGCAGATAATCCGCCCGGATGACGCTCTCTGGTACGCCCAGCGCCGCCAGAACCAGCGCACTTCCAAGACCGGCGCGGTCTTTTCCCGCGCTGCAGTGCCACAAAACAGCGCCCTCCTCCTGCGCAAGCAGATACTCGAAGAATAAGAATCTGGCATAATGCTTCTGCGACAGCTCACTTCCGACCAGCTCCGGATAAATTTTCAGCATCAGCGCATCTGCATCCTGCTTCAGATTCAGAAGCTCCAGAAGTCCCTGTCTGCCTCTGGTAATTCCCATTGTCTCTTCTTCCGCGATCGGGTCGATGATAAGGCGCACGCCCTCCATCTCCGGGTCCGGCTTTTCTTCGCGCTCCGTATCCGTCCGGAAATCAATCACGGTTTTTACGTTATATTCGTTTAAGAGAATCTCCCGGTCCGCATCGGAAATTCCCGCGAGCGCTCCGCTGCGAACAAGCCGGTGCGGTCTGATTATCCTGCCGTCGGCGGTGCGGATACCGCCAAGGTCCCTGGTGTTCGGCAGGCTCTCCAGCGGGATACGGGTGCCGGTCATATTCTCATGACAATCGCCGGCAGTCTTATCAAAAATGCTGTCCGCTGCGCTGCTGTTTTTCTTAAAAGTCATATATATTCCTCCCGTTTATCTTGTGGGAACGATCTCCAGCCAGTAACCATCGGGATCGACGATAAAGTAAATGCCCATTTCCGGATTTTCAAAACAGATGCAGCCCATCTCCTTGTGAAGCTGATGCGCCGCGTCAAAATCGTCCACGCGGAACGCCAGATGAAACTCGCACTCGCCCAGGTCATATTTCTGCGGATGCTCCTCCAGACAGGTAAGCTCCAGTTCAAAATCGGACTGCTCATTGCCGAGATAGGCGATCACAAAGCCCTCGCCGTTAATGCGGCGCTTCTCCGTAAGACCAAGTGCCTTTTCATAAAACGCTTTAGAAACCTCCAGATTGGCAACATTATAGTTTTCGTGAATCATTTTAAACTTCATAGTCGTCTCCTCCTCGTTTTCTATATCATAGGATTATTCCGGGTGCGCCTATTGGCACTCGTATCGTCTCAGTAAGCTTTGCGCTGTATTCGAAAGCTTCCGTACCCGGTTTCGCAGACGGAACTTTCGAAAAATACCTTTGCCGCTTTCACAAGATATTCCGTGTCCCGGATACCGCCCGTCTCGTAAGGCGAGTGCATGGCGAGCTGCGCAAGCCCGATATCCGCCGTGGCAACCGCCACCTGCGTTCCGGAAATATTGCCGAGCGTCGAGCCGCCCAGAATATCTGAACGATTTACATAATTCTGGTAAGGCACCTCCGCCATCGTGCAGATTTCCTTAAACACTGCCGCCGCGATGCCGTCCGTGGTGTATTTCTGGTTCGCGCTGTATTTGAGCACGATACCGCCGTTTAAGTACGGGCGGTTGGTCGGGCACGCCTTTTCCCCGTAATTGGGATGCACGCCCTGCGCGTTATCCGCCGAGAGCATAAAGCTGGCGGCAAGCATCCTGCGGTATTCCATCATCGTTTTTCCCAGCGCCCCGCAGATGTTCGCCAGCGTATCATACAGAAATGTGGAGGCTGCTCCCTGCCGGGTACCGCTGCCCACTTCCTCATTATCAAACACACAGTGCACCGGGATGCTCTCCCCCTCTTCTGCTTCCAGGAAGCCCTTCAGCGAAGAAAAGGCGCACTGCAGATCGTCCAGCCTTCCGATAGAGATAAATTCCCGGTTCGCGCCCCAGATGCTGCCCGGCATCCGGTTATATAAAAACAGGTCGCTGCCGGTCACCGCCTCTGGCGATACCCCTGCCGCCTCCGCAACAAGCGCCTGAAAGCTGCCCTTCGCCGTCTCATCCCCGTAAAGCGGCAGCAGATCCTTCTGTACATTGTATTTCATGCCGTCGTTTGCTTCCCGGTTCATGTGGATGGCAAGGTTGGGGATCATCAGAAGATCGCGGTCTACATTGACAAGCTTTACCTTAATCTGCCCGTTCTCACGCACCATCAGACGTCCCGCTACCGAGAGCGGGCGGTCAAACCAGGGAGCCATCAGCATTCCGCCGTATTTCTCCACATTCAGCTTTATATAATGTCCTTCTGCTTCCATTTCCGGATTTTCCTTGATCTTAAAGCACGGAGAATCGCTGTGGCTCGCCATAATCTGAAAGCCGCAGATTTCCGTCTCCGGGATACGGAACGCAATCAGAGAGGAACCGTTGCGCACCACATAATATTTTCCGCCGGGCGCAAGGCTCCACGGCCTGCTTTCCAGAAGCTGTGTATAACCCGCACCGTCAAGCTGCCTGCGCATGGATTCCACCGCATGAAAGCAGCTTGGACTTCCTTCTATAAAATCAAACAGTTCCCTTGTGAGCTGTACGCTCATGTCGCTTCCACTCCTTTACTTCTTCTAAATGCTTTTTCACTGCCGCCTCCGCGCCCTGCGAAGTCGGATGGTAATACTCCCGGTCCGCCATCGCTTCCGGCAGACACTGCATCGCCGTCAGCTTCTCCTGCGTATCGTGCGCATACTGGTAGCCGTCTCCATAGTGCAGCTCCTTCATAAGCCCGGTCGGGGCATTGCGCAGCCAGAGCGGAACCGGCTCCGCCCGCCGCTCCTTCACATCGCGCTTACATTCCTCGCAGGCTGTATAAAGCGCATTCGACTTCGGCGCCATCGAAAGATAGGTGACTGCGTGCGTCAGATGCACATCGCACTCCGGCATTCCAAGAAAATGACACGCCTGGTACGCCGCCACCGCCACCTGCAGCGCCTGACTGTCCGCCATACCGATGTCCTCGCTGGCAAAACGAATGAGCCTGCGCGCAATATACAGCGGATCTTCCCCGCCCTCCAGCATCCGGCACATCCAGTAGATCGCCGCGTCCGGATCGCTGTTGCGCATGGATTTATGCAGTGCGGAGATGAGATTGTAATGCTCCTCGCCGCTTTTATCGTATAAAAGAGACTTCCGGCTGATGCACTGCTCCAGCCCTTCGTCCGTGACGGTGATCCCCTCCGCGCTGATCTCGCCGTTTGTCACCGCCATTTCCAGGGTATTCAGCGCCGTGCGGGCATCCCCGTTTGCAAATGCCGCGATTGCCTGAAGCTGGCGCCCGCTCATTTTTACATGGGAGTGCAGAAAGCCGGAAGGACTGGTAAGAGCATTTTCCAGCACACGCACAAGGTCCTTCTCCTCCAGCGCCTTCAGCACAAATACCCGGCAGCGTGACAGAAGCGCCGCGTTTACCTCAAAAGACGGATTTTCCGTGGTCGCCCCGATTAAGATAATACTGCCCTTTTCCACAAATGGCAGGAAAGCATCCTGCTGCGCCTTGTTAAAACGATGGATCTCGTCCACAAAAAGCACCGTCCTGCGCCCCATGCGGCGGCTGTTTTCCGCCTGCTGCATCACTTCTTTTATTTCTTTGATGCCGCTGGTGACAGCACTGAAGTTAATAAACTCCGCCTTCGTGTGCGCCGCAATGATTCCGGCAAGCGTCGTCTTACCGACGCCCGGCGGTCCCCAGAAAATCATGGAGGATATCTGGTCCTCCTCAATCAGCCTGCGCAGCATCTTCCCCGGTCCGAGCAGGTGCTCCTGTCCCACAAAATCCTCCAGCCGCTCCGGGCGCAGGCGACTGGCAAGCGGCACCGTTTTCTCTCTGTCATCAAATAAGGTCATCTGCTCCATCGCATTGTCCTCCAAAAATAGCTCTGAGCATAGTATAACAGACAAGCCGGAAAAAGTACAGTACATTTTTCGAACTTTTGTTCTATTCTTGTGATCTGTCGTAACAGTTCAGACAGGTCTTTGCACTCGCTGCAAAGACCGTAAGAAAATGATACAAGAGTGCAAAAATCCCATCGCGAAGCGATTTTAAATGGATTTTTGCATGTAACAGGGCAGCTTAGCTGAACTGTTACAATCTGTCCTTCATCCATCGTATAAGATTTTTTCTTTTTTTGCTCCGGTCTGGCGCAAAGTATGTTAAACTGAATTCTGTACGGGTTTGTGGCTGTGAGCAGATGAAGCAGCAACACAGTTTTTCCTGCACGAACGCGGCGAACATTTATACAGACAGAAAGGAAGATGGCACAATATGAATCATTATGTAGATTATATTCTTGAACAGGCGCAGAAGCTTCTCGCCATTGACAGCCCCTCTGGCTTTACCGGGGCAGTCTCCGATTATCTGATGGAGGAATACCGGCGTCTCGGATATTCCCCGCAGAAAACCGTGAAGGGCGGCGTTCTTGCCGACCTCGGAGGCGACGGCAACGCGCTGATGCTGCTGGCGCACGTGGATACGCTGGGTGCAATGGTCGCGGAGATAAAAAGCGACGGCCGTCTGCGCCTCACGCCCATCGGAGGCTTAAACGCCAACAATGTCGAGGCGGAAAACTGCACCGTCTACGCGATGGACGGAAAAACATACGAGGGAACCATCCAGCTCGCGGACGCCTCCATCCATGTAAACAAATCCTACAACGATACCGCCCGCACCTTCGACAGCGTGGAGCTGGTGCTCGACGAACCGGTGTTCTCCAAAGATGATGTGAAAAAGCTTGGCATCATGACCGGGTGCTATGTCTGCCCGCAGCCGCGCACACGCATCACGGCTTCCGGCTACATCAAAAGCCGCTATCTTGACGATAAGCTCAGCACCGCGATCCTGCTCGGCTACGCAAAATACGTGAAAGAGGAAAACGTCGTACTTCCGCGAAAGGTCTGGCAGCACGCCACGGTCTTTGAGGAGGTCGGACACGGCGGCTGCGCCTCGATCCCGTCTGACGTAACGGAGCTTCTCTCCGTCGATATGGGCTGCGTAGGCAGTGGTCTGGAATGCACGGAACGCCAGGTGTCCATCTGCGTGAAGGACAGCCGCGGTCCCTATCATCACGATGTGGTAAAAGCATTAATAAAAGCAGCGCAGGATCACGGAATCGACTACGCTGCTGATGTGTATCCGTTTTATGGTTCCGACGCCGACGCAGCGCTCGCTGCCGGAATCGACGCCAGACACGGTCTGATCGGTCCTGGCGTCTACGCCTCCCACGGCTATGAGCGCTCTCACCGCGACGGCGCAGAAAATACGCTCCGGCTGCTGCAGGCATACGTCGGATGAAGCAGCTTTATCACATGATGCGCCCGGCGTTCTCCGTATATCATACCTATGAAATAGAAATTACTTTGTAGTCCTGGTCCTCGACCGTCTTTTTGAGCAGCTCGTCAGCTACCGGCGCATTCAGGGTAACAACTGCCGTGCCCTCCTGGTGGCTGACCACCGCCTGCTCTACCCCCGGCAATGCTTCCAGCACTTTCTTCACTCTCGCCTCGCAGTGTCCGCACATCATTCCTTCAATTTTCATTGTTTTTTCCATTGTTTTACTCTCCTTCTCTTTTTTCTTTCTGATTTTTTTGTCTCTGCCTGCATCATATATTTTGAACAGATTCAAGCGCAGCGCATTTGTCACTACGCAGAAGCTGGACAGGCTCATCGCCGCCGCTCCGAACATCGGATTTAATTTCCAGCCGGTGAGCGGAATCCAGAGTCCCATAGCAAGCGGAATACCCACCGCATTGTAAAAGAACGCCCAGAACAGGTTCTGGTGAATATTCCGCAGAGTCGCACGGCTCAGCCGGATTGCCGCCGGAACATCGCTCAGACGGCTCTTCATCAGCACGATATCCGCCGCATCAATGGCGACATCCGTGCCCGCGCCGATGGCGATTCCGATATCCGCCCGCGTCAGCGCCGGGGCGTCGTTGATACCGTCGCCGACCATTGCCACCCTGCCCTGTTTCTTCAAGCCACGGATAACGCTCTCTTTGCCGTCGGGAAGCACGCCCGCAATCACTTCGTCAACGCCCGCCTGTCTGCCGATCGCCCGCGCCGTCCGCTCATTATCTCCCGTGAGCATCACCACCCGGATACCCATGTTCTGCAGCTCGCTGATTGCCTGCGGACTGTCCTCTTTTATAACATCCGCCACCGCAATAATGCCTGCAAGTTTCTCGTCCTTTGCAAAGTACAACGGCGTTTTTCCTTCCTCCGCCAGACGGTCGCCCTGTGCGCGGATGCTTTCCGGCAGTTGTACCTTCGTGCTGATAAACTGCGCGTTTCCACCGTTCAGGGAGCTGCCCGCCAGAACCGCCGTCAGCCCGTTTCCGGGAAGCGCCCTAAAATCGGATACCTCCGGCAGCGCCCGTCCTTCCTTCTGCCCCCGCGCAAGCACAGCGCGCGCCAGCGGATGCTCGCTCTTCTGCTCCAGCGCGCAGGCAAGCGTAAGCAGCTCTTCCTCTGTAAAGCCGTCCGCCGGAAGAAGGTCCGTCACCTGCGGTTCTCCGCGCGTAATGGTGCCGGTTTTATCAAGCGCTACAATTTCCGTTCTGCCTGTTTCCTCCAGAGAAACCGCCGTCTTAAACAGAATACCGTTTTTCGCACCCATGCCGTTGCCGACCATGATCGCCACCGGCGTGGCAAGCCCCAGCGCGCACGGACAGCTGATCACCAGCACGGAAATTCCGCGCGCCAGCGCAAAGCCGACGCTCTCACCGGCAAGCAGCCAGCCGATGATTGTCACGATCGCAATCGCAATCACCGCCGGAACAAACACGCCGGACACCTTGTCCGCCACCTTTGCGATCGGCGCTTTGGTCGCCGCCGCGTCGCTTACCATCTGGATAATCTGCGAGAGAGTGGTGTCCTCTCCCACGCGCGTCGCTTCACATTTTAAAAAGCCGGACTGGTTGATGGTCGCCGCCGAGACAGCGTCCCCCGCCGCTTTGTCCGCCGGAATGCTCTCACCGGTCAGCGCCGCTTCATTTACCGCGCTGCTGCCCTCCAGCACAATACCGTCCACCGGGATATTTTCACCGGGGCGGACAACAAAAATATCTCCTTTGCGCACCTGTTCAATGGAAACCTCCGTTTCCACACCGTCGCGCAGGACCGTCGCCTTTTTGGGTGCCAGCTTCATCAGACCCTTCAGTGCGTCGGTCGTTTTGCCCTTTGAGCGCGCCTCCAGCATCTTGCCCACCGTAATCAGGGTGAGAATCATCGCTGCGGACTCAAAATAAAATTCATGCATGTACGACATCACGCCCGCCATATCGCCCTTCACCTGCGCATCCGTCATGGCGAACAGGGCGTAGGTGCTGTATACAAAGGAAGCACCGGAACCGAGCGCCACCAGCGTATCCATGTTCGGCGCGCCGTGCAACAGTCCTTTGAAACCGCTGATAAAAAATTTCTGGTTGATCACCATAATAATCTCCGTGAGAAGAAGCTGCAGCAGCCCCATCGCCACATGATTATTTTCAAAGAAGGACGGCAACGGCCAGTCCCACATCATATGCCCCATTGAAAAATACATCAGAACCAGCAGAAACCCGACGGACGCAATCAGACGTTTTTTCAGGACCGGCGTTTCCCTGTCCTTTAAAAGCTCCTCATCATTTGCCGCTGCCGCCTTCGGGGCGTCCGGCGCTCCCTTCACAGCGGCTCCGTACCCGGCGTCCGTGACAGCCGCTATGACAGCGCTATCGGAAGCGGTTCCCTCCACGCCCATCGAATTTGTCAGCAGACTGACCGAGCACGACGTAACTCCCGGCACCTTCGATACCGCTTTTTCCACGCGCGCGCTGCACGCCGCGCAGCTCATACCCGTCACTGTATATTGCTTCATCTTTCATCTCACTCCTTGTGTTTATTGTGTCTTATAGCTGTCCGGATATCCGGCAAAGTGTCCGAAATCAGATACACGCCTTTACTTCATCAGCTTCTGCAGAACCGCCACCAGCTCGTCCACCGTCTCATCCTTTCCCTCGTGAAGGTCCCGGACAACGCAGGTACGGATGTGATTGGCAAGCAGTACCTTATTGAAGCTGTTCAGCGCGGCGTTTGCCGCCGCCACCTGCACCAGGATATCGGGACAGTAGGCATTTTTTTCCACCATTCCCTTAATTCCGCGTATCTGCCCCTCGATGCGGTTCAGACGATGAATCAGATCCTTGTATTCTTTTTCATCGCGCTCTTTGGTTTTGGCGCAGCAGCATTCTTTTTTGCCATTATCTGAACAGACTTCCCCATTTAACTCTTCCATATACGTCCTCCTTCTTTCGTGTATACACCGGCATATCTTTTCAGCCTCATGTGCGGCGCGCCGGTTATCCTCTTTATAATTTTCCGCATTTCATATACCCCCGACCGGTATATCGGTATTATATACCCTGTCGGGGTATATTGCAAGCATTATTTTTGCAATTATTCGAAGGTTATCGTTTCATCCATCGCCTCCATCCTGATGACAATATAGGGATAGGACGCTTCCTCTTTGAGTTCCGCCCCGCTCTGCGGTCCAATCAGCTCGAATTTTACATGAATGCCATCCTCCGCAAGGTAGCACTGCGGCACCGCAATGCTGTATCCGGCTGTTTTCTGTTCGCCGAATCCGCGCGCTATGTAAAGATAGCCCTCCTTCTGATAGCTCAGCTTCATTTCCTTCTGCCGGTTTTCTGCGATTACCTCAGCAAGCGCTTCCGGTATATCGCTCTCCTCCAGAACCGTAAATTCCAGATCGCGGATTTTGTCCTCCGGCTGTGTCTCCCCGCATCCGGCAAGCAGCACGGCGGCGCCGAGCACAAGAAGACAGAGACACACTTTTTTCCATAAATACTTCATGGCTTCCCACATTTCTTTTTTATATGCTTATGAAATATTTTCCGCGCATATGTCTTTTCACAGGAAAAACACAGGAAATTCATAAAAATAAAATTGCTTTTCTCACCCCGATACACTACAATAAAAGCTATATCAGATTCACAAAATAAAAAAAGCGAGGTACGTATTATGTTAAAGAAAAAAATAGCGGCAATTCTTTCCTGCACCGTTGCACTTTCCGCCTTTTCCGGTCTTTCCGCCGGGGCAATGCTCTGGGACAGCGACAAGCTCCCGACAGAGGTTCCTTCCTTTACGACTGAGGACATTGCGGGCAACGAGGTAACGGAAGATATTTTTTCGGATAAAGATGTCACAATGGTAAATGTCTGGGGCACCTTCTGCTCTCCCTGTATCAGCGAAATGCCGGAGCTTGGCGAAATCGCGCGCAGTCTCCCGGAAAACATGCAGATGGTCGGACTGGTCATTGATGTCATGGACCAGAATAATGAGATTTCACAGACAAATCTGGACCTTGCCAACCAGATCGTGGAAAAGGCGGATGCCGGATTCACTCAGTTGATTGCAAATGAAGATTTTGCAGAATTTCTCTCTCCCGTGACGGGCGTACCCAGCACCTTCTTTGTTGATAAGGACGGCAATATTCTCGGTCAGTGGATTGAGGGCGCGGATGTGGACGCCTATAAAGAGCGTCTGGAAGAATACCAGGCAGAATACCCGGCAGACAGCACGGATGCGGACACCGAAGCCAGTGCGAAAGTGACCGGTACCGGTGCGGAATCCGAAACCGGCGCAGATGCCGCGGAGAAACAGAATGCGTAGCCTTACACGGCACCTGCTTCAGGCAGGCGCGCTTGCCGCGGCGGCGCTGTTTCTGATTTACGGCGTTTCGCGCGGCGAGGTTGCAATCGTCCTGAATAAAGCCATCCATATCTGTATGGAATGCATCGGGCTGGGGTGATGATATGATGAAGCTTACCAATCCTATAAAAAGAAAACTTATTCAGATTGCCGCCTTCGGCTTTTCCAATATTCATCTGGGAAACTTTAAAAGCGGCAGTCTGTACACCGGCTCCTGGAAACAATTCTGCAATCCGGGGCTGAACTGTTATTCCTGCCCTGCCGCCTCGCTCGCCTGTCCCATCGGCGCGCTGCAGGCTGTCAGCGGCTCCATGAATTTTAAATTCAGCTTTTATGTGGTCGGTTTTCTGCTTGCCGCCGGCGTTCTCTTCGGGCGTGCAATCTGCGGCTTTCTCTGTCCCTTCGGACTGCTGCAGGAGCTGCTGCACAAGATCCCGTTTCCCAAACGGAAGCTCCCGAAACCCGTGCGCTATCTGAAATATGTGATTCTGGCGGTTTTTGTCATTATCCTGCCGATTACCGCCACCGACTATATGGGTATGGGAAAACCGGCGTTCTGCGAATTTATCTGCCCGGCTGGAACCCTGGAGGGCGGTATCCCGCTGCTTCTGGCAAACCCGCGGCTGCGCTCTGTCATCGGGGAGCTGTTCAGCCTGAAGGTAGCCATTCTGGTGCTGACGCTTTTCGGCTGCATGTCCGTCTACCGCTTTTTCTGCAAGGCGATGTGCCCGCTCGGCGCTATTTACGGGCTGCTGAATAAAATCAGCATCTATCATCTGGAGGTTGACGAAAAAAAATGCGTGGGCTGCCAGAAATGCGCCCACGTCTGTAAAATGGATGTCGATCCGGTAAAGCATCCGGATTCCGCGGAATGTATCCGCTGCGGCGAATGCCGCGACGCCTGCCCGGTGCAGGCAATTCATCTTGGATTTAAAGGTCCGGCAAAGCGCACCGTACAGCCAAAAGCGGCAGGCGCGGGCTGCAGGTCCTGTGCCGGAGCGCAGAGCGTCCGCCACCAGGCAGCAGCCTCTTCAGAACACAAACTGCACGAGCAGCATATAGAGCACCGTACCGCCGGCGATTGACAGCAGCATCTGCCGTTTCCACAGGTGCAGCAAAACCACCGCCGCAATAGAAATGAGCTCCGGCAGGGCATGACTTCCGGAAAATACGGAAACGTCTTTCAGACAGTAAATAATCAGCATCCCGAATACCGCCGCCGGGAGCACCTTTCCAAGATATTGGATATATTTTGGCGTCTGCTTTCCTGCCGGAAAGATTAAAAACGGCAGGAAGCGCGTCAGCATGGTGCCCAGAACTACCACTGCAATGGTTATAATCTGCTGTGCAAGTGTCATCGCCACGCCTCCTCCCTTTTCTCTTCTTCATTTTCAAGGCTTCCCCGCAGAAGCGTCAGCGCTCCGAGAATTCCCAGCATAGACGGAATAATAAAATTGTCCGCCCCAAACATAATCAGGCACAAAAGCGACAGTCCCAGACCAAGCAGGGCGCTGGTATGATTTTTATCCTTCAGCCACTGCTCCATAAAGATGACGACAAACATCGCGGTCATCACAAATTCCAGCCCCTCTGTGTCAAAGTGCAGAAAAGAGCCGAAAATTCCGCCAAGCGTCGCTCCCAGGAACCAGTAAAACTGGTTCAGCAGCGTGACAGCAAGCATAAACCAGCCCCGGTCCACCCCCTCCGGCACCTTTGCGGTATAATTAATAGAGAATGTTTCATCACACATCCCAAAAATCAGATAAAACTTTTTCCAGCCTGTCCCCTTAAATTTGTCCAGCATGGAGATGCCGTAAAACAGATGGCGCGCATTGATCATCAGCGTCATCACAAACGCCTGCAGCGGATTGAATGCGCCCAGAAGCAGATCACAGGTCACAAATTCCATCGAACCGGCGAAAATCGTGACGCTCATCACCATCGGATACCAGAAGTCAAAGCCCGACACATTCATATAAATCCCGTAGGTCAGACCAAGAAACCAGAAGCCCGCAAAAATCGGAATGGTGTGCGGAAACGCCGCAGCAAACGCCTTCTTTATCTTCTCCACTTCTTATCCCTCATTCCATCTGCAGCTCTACATAGTCCTCCGGAATTTCCAGACCGAGCTTCTCACAGATTTCTTTATTATATTCCTTTGTTACCGCCGGCGCATATTCAATCGGCATGGTGGAGATATCCTCCCCGTCTGCCAGAATGCGTACCGCCATCTGCCCGGTGGTATAGCCAAGGTCGTAATAATCAATCGAAAGCGTTGCCACACCGCAGATTCTGCAGATACCCTCTTCGCCAGCCACAACCGGGATACCAGCCGGAATGCACACGTTGGCAATCAGTTCCGCGTTGGACGCTGCGGTGTTATCTGTCGGAACAAAAATCACATCGCACTCCATCGTAGCGTTCGTGGTGACAGAAGCAATATCATTGGAATCCGAAAAGCCATATTCTCTGCATGTGTAACCGCGCGCTTCCAGCTCTTCCGTCATCACGTCAATCTGATACTGCGAGTTCGGCTCCGCCGAGCAGTAAAGCAGACCTACCGTTTCCGCCTTCGGAAACAGCTCCTGTATCATGGACGCCTGCTCGTCGAGCGGCGCCAGATCGGAGGTGCCCGAAATATTTCCGCCCACCGTGCCGTCAAAATCATCCAGCTGCAGAGCCGCCTCATATTTTGTGACCGATGTCCCCAGAATCGGTATCTGACTGGTCGCCGTGGCCGCCGTCTGCAGGGACGCCGTGGAATTTGCCAGAATCAAATCCACATTTCCCGCCACAAAACCGTTTATAATCGTGGAGCACAGATAAAAATCCCCCTGCGCGTTCTGCTCCTCAATCACTACCTCATCGCCGAATTTTTCCGTCAACGCATCCTTAAAGCCCCGCGTCGCACTGTCTAACGCCTCATGCTGTATCAGCTGGCAGATACCGACATGATATGTCTCCTCCGCTGCCGCCGCATTTCCAAGGCATTCGGTCATTACCGCCGCTGCGGCTGCCGTCATCCAGAATCTTTTTTTCATCCTGCACATCCTCCCAGTCAAGTTCTTCCTGCCGCCGCGGCAAAAAGTCTGAACGGCTTCTGCCCGGCAGTATCATAATCTATAAGGATAGTATAATGCGGTTTTGGCAATTTGTAAAATTATTTCTGATTACATCTGATATAACCCAGCGCTTCCTCCCGGCTCAGCGAGAAATATTTCTGCAGCTTGTCTATAATTGATTCCGTTGTTTTTCCCTCCTCCTGGTTTTCCCGTATCATCGCCCCGATTCCCCGACCGAGTCCTTGGCTTATTCCTTGATGGATTCCGATATTTTTCCCTTCTTCCACTCCCGATTTGTAATGGTCCTCAAATGCTTTACACATAACTGCTCTCTCTCCTTTCCTTTTCAAGGCATTATAATAATCCAGATGTCCCGTCAACGCAAAAATCAAACGATTGGTATCCTCCGGCAGTTTTTCATATACAGACCGTTTTTTCTGCAGATAGCGCTGCATTTCCTTTTCGTCATTCCGTCTCTGCAAAATTTCAAATACCTCTCGCCAGCCTCCCGAAAACCAAGCCGCATCTACATTTTCCGGCGTAATCAGAAGCATGGCGTATGGTCTGATATACTTCTTCAACCACTTAAACTCCTCCGGTATCTTCACCATATCAGCCAAATCTGTCGGTCCGCTCCAGATTTGTGCTCCATAATAAAACACGATTGTGATTACCGGCGCTAGTTTTTCTCCTTTATGCAGTTTTTCATCTTTGCACATGCGCCGCTGCACATCATATTCCAGCGCATCCTCTGTCATAACCCTGAGAGGCATTCCAAAATCAACTGTCGTCTGATTCTGAAGCGCAACAATAATCTCTCCGTCCGGCGCCACAATTTTCTTGTTAAATCCCGGAAGCGCTGTACGCCTCTGACACTCTTTCTGTTTTCTTTTCCTTTCTGCGGAATTTCTTCTATGCGTACCAGCTCCGTGGGTACCGGTACCATCTGTCCGCACTGCACCAGTGGCTTTCCCTGTGCCAGCACACCATTTACAAAATCGCAGAAATGACGGCTGTTTTCTTGATACTCTTTTAAAATAATATCTTTTTCCTGCAAATAAGCTCCTCCATGCATTCATTTTGATTTTTCTGAAATGTGTAGCCGAACGGCTTTGAGTTGTAATCCAGAAACTACAGATAACACATTTTCAATGAGCTTATCATATCACAGGTCTTCCCGTTTTGCAATATTTATTTTAATGTTGTGTATTAATTATAATATGTTATTATTTATAATGCAAGTGAAAAATAAATTCCTTTTTTCCAAAATGCTTGCCAGCCGCCCGTTTTTTCTGTATACTAAACACAGTACAAACGACCGGGCACCGGGAGCGGACACACAAAAGCGTCCGTCCCCGGCGGCGCGTATGTTTCAAGGGAGGCTTTGTATATCATGATACGTTTTCTCATTGTTGCAGTTACAGTTATCGGCTTTCTGATTCTCTCCATTCCGATTCTGATCGTGGAATGGATCATCGGAAAATTCAATCCCCGCGCGCGGGACATTTCCTCGCTGCGGATTATCCAGGCGGTATTCCGGTTTATCCTCTGGGAGACCGGCGCAAAAATCACGGTAATCGGCTATGAAAACGTGCCGCAGAATGAAACGGTGCTTTATGTAGGGAATCACAGAAGCTATTTCGATATTCTGATGACCTACTGCCGCTGCCCGGACCTGACTGGTTATGTGGCAAAGGACAGCATGGAAAAAATCCCGCTGCTCTCCACCTGGATGAAGCGCCTGTACTGCCTGTTTCTGGACCGCTCCGACATCAAACAGGGGCTGAAAACCATTCTCACCGGCATCCAGCAGATTAAAAACGGGATTTCAATGTGTATTTTTCCGGAGGGGACAAGAAACCACGAGCCCAGGCTTCTTCCCTTTAAAGAGGGCAGTCTGAAAATGGCGGAAAAAACGGGCTGTGCGATTGTCCCGATGGCGATTACCAATTCCGGCGATATTTTTGAGGACCATCTTCCGAAAATCCGTCCTGCGCACGTCATTCTGGAATACGGCAAGCCCATCTATCCGAAAGACCTGAGCAAAGAAGAACGGAAATTCCTCGGATCCTATACGCAGAACATCATTCAGGATATGCTTGACAAACATGTTATTGAATAGCTGTAGAACCGGAAAATGCGCCGCCATGCAGGCCGCATTTCCCATCAGCATAAAAACAGCTTCCGGTACTTAAGCTGCGCACGGCAGCAAAAAGGAGCTGCGGTTACATATATCCCCCTCTTATCAGAGAAGGTATCTTAGTAACCGCAGCTCCTTTTAAATTTCCCCGCGCTCAAATCAGATATCCCGCTGCTGGCATGATACCCGGCTCATTGCCCGCGGGAACAAATTTCCCATGCCTTAGAAATTTCCCATTTCTTCCTCAAAATCCGCAAACTCGTCTGACATTTCCCCGTCGATGCTCTCCAGGATTTCATCGACATTCACGTCCGCCGATGTTTCCGCCGCGTCCGCAGCGCCCTCTTCCGGCGCTGCTGCGGTTTCCTCCATCGCCGCCTCCGTCATGTCTGCGGCATCCTCTACCTTATACGCATCCTCCAGAATACCCATGATGAGATTATAAAGAACCACCTCATCCGCGTCCTCCAGATTGCTGTCTGCAAGGAATTCCTCGGAATCTTTGAAAATCAGTCTTCTTACATACTTATCAAGCTGCACCATATCGCTGTCCTCATAGGACTTATCCGGCGCCTGCGCCTGGGTATCCGCAACGATAGTCTGGCTGATGGATGTATCCGCCGCTTCCTCCGCTGCAACCGCATCCGCGCCCTTCGTGAGCACCTTCAGCAGATACTGCTCAATCTTTTCCGGGAAAAGCTTCGCCGCCGTCTCAGTCAGATATACCTGGGACATGCCGTCCTCGCTGGTGATGGTCGTGCTCTGGAAAGCACTCTCCAGATCCTTCTTTACAGCATCGTAAATCTCACGGTCTTCTGCATTTAAGCTGTCCGCCGTCAGAACCTCTTCCGTTTCCTGAACCGCCGCTTCTGTCTCTGCAGCCGCTTCTGTCTCAGGAGCTGCCGCTTCTGTTCCCGCCGTGCTTTCCGTTTCTTCCGACGGAATCACTGCGTCACTGCTTCCGGTTCCATCCTCCGGAAGTGCCTCTCCACCGGCTTCCGCAGCATTCGTATCATCGGTAAATACCGGGTCTTCCACGCTGCCATCTGCGTTCTCAGAAGCCGCCTGGGTCTCCAGCTGGATCGTGCCGTCGTCCGTCGCCTCCGGGATACCAAATTCATTCTCCGTCTGCTCCTGCTGTTCGGACTGCTCCTGCACTGTCTGGGTGGTATCCTCCTCGGAAACCGTACCGCCGTCGCTCTCCAGCACGGACGGGTCAGTGTTATTCAGAATATTATCGTTATCGAGGTCTGTCACATCGTCGACGATCACCACATCGCCGCCTGCTTCTGTCTCCTGCGCTTCGGATTCCTGCTGCTTCGCCGCTTCTTCTGCCGCTGCTTCAGCTTCCTGCGCGCGCTCCTCAGCCTGCTGCTGCTCCTCCTCGGAAGCGCCGGCGTCGCCCGCTACATTTGCCTGCACACGCTCCAGCGTCGCTTGAAGCTGGATGATATCGTATTCCTGCTGTGCAATCTGCTGCATCAGCTCTGCGATCTCTTCACTCTGGTCGTCGTTAATAGTAACGTCGTAATTATTCGACACTTCATTGACAATGTTTGTAATCTCTTCTATATTGGTGACATTGTTTTCGATGACCTGTATCTTTGTCTCATTGATAACGGCGGTCGCCTTGCTCTGTCCGACTTCGTTCGCCAGATTTCCGGTCGTCACCAGTTCCTGGTTTGCCAGCTCCACCTTAACCGGGTCAAGCGACTGTTTGCTTGCCTGCTCATAAGCCATAATAACGCCTGTGAGCGCTCCGGTACCGGATACCTTGAACGGGCATGCCGCCACTACCTGGCAGTTTGTAACGCCGGAGGTCGACAGGGTGGACGCGATCATATTGCAGGTAACCCACTCCAGATTCGCCGTCTTTACCTGGATACCGCCGGAGCTGGTCGGCGCCACCAGCGCACAGCTATAGGTATAGTTTCCAATCTGTTCCAGCGGAACATAAGAACCGAGGTGATTTCTCTCATCGGTATTGTTAATATAAATAACATCCACGCTGTCATACGTTACTCCGAAATACCGCATCATGGTATCCTTCTGGTCCTGTGATAAATCCGTGCCCAGCGTGACCACCTTGCGGCTGTCCGCCAGCGCCGGAACCGCACATACCAGCACCGCTGCCAGCGAGAGAATGATGCTGCTGACGAGTTTCTTCTTCATATCCATATCCTCCTTAGAATTATTTTGCGCAACTGCCCTGTCCTGCAGCGCTTCCGCCTGCGCGGCAGTTACTTTGTGAGTGCCTCCACGATTTTCTCAAAATGCATTGCGTGAGACGCTTTTACAAGCACGGTGTCCCCCTTCTGCACACTGTCCGGAAGAAGCCTTAAGACCTCTTCCACCGAATCCGCCGTGATGACCTGCTTTTCCGGAGACAGCCTCCGGATTTCCTCTGCCATATAACGGCACAGCGCGCCCACACAGAAAAACACCGGGATATCGAGCCCCGCAGCAAATCTGCCGACCTCCCCGTGGAGCTGCTGTTCGTTCTCGCCCAGCTCTCCCATATCTCCGAGAACCGCTATTTTTCTGCCCGGAGCATCCGCAAGCACGCCAAGAGACGCCTTCATCGACATCGGGTTGGCATTGTAGCAGTCATCCACCACCGTAATGCCGCCCGCCTCCAGAATACGGAACCTGCCGCCAAGCGCCTGAAGCTTTTCAATTCCCCGCCGGATCTCCTCCAGGCTCATGCCGAGCGCCCTGCCGACTGCCGTTGCAGCCAGAGCGTTCAGCACCATGTGATATCCCGGAATGGGAATCGTCACAGCAAAGCTTTCCGTTCCATCATGGATTCTGCACTTTACTCCCTTTAAGCCCGCATTTTCAATGTCCGTCGCCCGGATAGCGCACGCATGCTCAATTCCGAAAAACTGCGGCGTAATCCCTCTGACCTCCTTTAAAGCGGACAATTTATCATCATCCCCGTTAAGGACGATCTGTCCGTCGGGGGCAATGAAATCAAAAATCTCCGACTTTGCCCGCAGCACACCATCCCGGTCTCCCAGAAACTCCAGATGGCAAGTGCCGATGTTTGTGATCACACAGACATCCGGACGGGCAATTTTGCTCAGCCGGTGCATCTCCCCGAAATGGTTGATGCCCATTTCCAGAACCGCCACCTCGTCTTCCTCCGTAAGCTGGAAAACGGTGAGCGGCAGCCCAAGCTCATTATTGAAATTTCCCGGCGTCTTTAGCACCCGGTACTTTTCCGAAAGCACGCTGGCTATCATTTCCTTCGTGCTGGTTTTTCCAACACTGCCGGTAATCCCGACTACTTTTATATCAAGCTGCTGCCGGTAAAACTCCGCAATCGCCATCAGCGCCTTCAGAGTGGATTCCACAAGGATATACGGTCCCTGCGCCTCTGCCGGCGCCTTCTCGCAGAGCACGCAGAGCGCTCCCTGCGCGTAAACCTGCGGAATGAATCTGTGACCGTCCACGTGCTCTCCGCAGATTGCCGCAAACAGACTGCCTTCCTTCGCCCTGCGGCTGTCCGTGACGATATCCGCCACCTCCCGGCTGCGGTCGGCGTCACTTCCAACATATGCTCCGCCACAGGCTCCGGCAATATTTTCCAATGTGAGATTTTTCATAAACTACCTCTTTGATACCTCTATCAGCTTTTCGCACAAATCAGCAAAGTTCATTCCGACCGCCGCCGCTTCCTGCGGGAGCAGACTGGTCGGAGTCATGCCCGGAAGGGTATTTGCCTCCAGGCAGTAGATTCCGCCGTCTTCATCCATCATGAAATCCATGCGCGCATAGCTCTCCAGGCGGAGCGTATCATACGCTTTCAGGGCAATTTCCTGCATCTTCTGCGTCAGTTCAGCACTCAGCGGCGCCGGACATGTCTCAATCGTGCTTCCCGCCTGATATTTGTTTTTATAGTCGTAAAAGCCGGCAATCGGACTGATTTCCACAATCGGATAGGCTTTTCCGTCTATCACGCCCACGGTGTACTCCTGCCCTCTGATGTACTGCTCCACAATCAGCTTATCTTCATAAGAGAAGCCATTTTTTACCGCCTCGGAGAATTCCTCCTCCGTATGTACGATATAAACGCCGACGCTGGAACCGCCGCACGCTGTCTTTACCACACATGGCAGCTCCATGCCAAGCTCCGCCGCGCTTTTAGGCGAATCTGTTTTTCTCACAATCACGCCCGCCGGCGCCGGCACGCCGTTTTCCCGGAAAAGCTGCTTTGTAATTGTTTTATCCATCGCCAGCGCGCTGCCAAGATAGCCGCTGCCGGTGTAGGTAATGCCAAGTAAATCGAATGCCGCCTGTATCCTGCCGTCCTCGCCGCAGGTTCCGTGCAGCGCCAGAAATACTGTGTCCGCCGCTCTGCATGTCTCCAGAACCCCCGGTCCGAAAAACTCCCGCCGCTCTGCCTTTATCTTTTCGATAGAATCGTTAAAGCTTCTTATGTACGCCGCCTCGCGCTCCACATCATATTCCTCTGCAAACGCCGTTTCCGCCTGCAGTCCTTCCTTTCCGCAGAATACGTCCAGCAGAATCGCCAGATGTCCTCTGCTGCGCAGCGCTTCACAGACCTTTGTCCCGGACACAATGGAAACATCGCGCTCCGTGCTGGTCCCCCCTGCCAGTACCACAATCTTCATTCCTTTAACCTCGCCTCCCTTTAAAGTATACCTAAAAGGAAGTCATAATACAAGTGTATCATCACTTCCTTTATCTTAAAAATTCATTATGATTTTATTTACTCTCCAGAATCTTGTCGATGCTTACCAGCTTCACGCTGAGCACGAAAATCTCCGATGCGATTGCCAGCTCCTCCGGCGTCGGATAAGACGGTGCGATACGGATATTGCTGTCCTGCGGGTCTTTTCCGTACGGATAGGTAGCGCCCGCTTCCGTCATAACAAGTCCCGCCTCTTTAGCTTTTGCCACGATTGCCTTTGCACAGCCCGGCAGCGCGTCAAAGGAGATAAAGTAGCCGCCGCGCGGACGGATCCAGCTTCCGATTTCCAGATCGCCCAGCTCTTTGTCCAGCACGTTCAGCACCGCCTCGAACTTGGGGCGCATAATTTCCGCATGCTTCTTCATATGGCTTACCATTCCGTGGATGTCCTTAAAGAAACGCACATGACGGAGCTGGTTCAGCTTGTCATGACCGATGGTCTGGATGCGCATCTGCTTGCGGATGTCCTCCAGGTTTGCCGGTGACGCTGCGATTGCCGCCACACCGGAGCCCGGAAAGCTTACCTTGGAGGTGGAGCAGAATTTGTATACCATATCCGGATTGCCCTCTTTTTTGCACTCCATGAGAATCTCGATCAGATGGTCCTGCTTATCCTCATATAAGTGATGGATGCCATAGGCGTTATCCCAGTAAATACGGAAGTCCTCCGCCGCCGGTTTCAGTCGCGCAAAACGGCGCACGGTCTCATCGGAATAGGTGATGCCCTGCGGGTTGGAATACTTCGGCACGCACCAGATACCCTTTACAGACTCGTCGTTGTTTACGTATTCCTCAACCATATCCATATCCGGTCCGTCCGGCGTCATCGGAATATTTACCATCTCGATTCCAAAATACTCCGTGATGGCGAAATGTCTGTCGTATCCCGGTACCGGGCAGAGGAATTTTACTTTATCCAGCTTGCACCACGGCGTGCTTCCCATTACGCCGTGCGTCATGGAGCGTGCAACGGTATCAAACATAATGTTCAAGCTGGAGTTTCCGTAAATAATAATCTGGTTTGCCGGAACCTCCGTCATATCCGCAAGAAGCTCCTGCGCTTCCGGAATACCGTCCAGAACGCCGTAGTTTCTGCAGTCTACGCCCGCTTTACATTTTAAGTTGGAAGTGCTGTTTAAAACGTCCATCATACCCATCGCCAGGTCAAGCTGCGCTGCGGAGGGTTTTCCCCTGGACATATCCAGATGCAGATTCTGCGCTTTAATCTGGTCAAATTTCTTCGTGAGTACTTTCTTTTCCTTCAGTAATTCTTCCTTGCTTAAATCCTTGTACGCTGCCATTTTTTCATTCTCCTCCTAAAGTTTATGATAAGGGCAGTTATATATGCCCCATGAAGCCTCCGTCCGTTTCCCGTGCTCTGCACTTCCGGAATGCGGCGGCATTCATTGCCTTAAATAGATTCCCTGCGACTCGATCCAGTCGTCGATATCCTCAATGCACTCCTGCGCCCAGGTCGGGCTGAGCTTTGTAGCCGCAGTTTCCTTTAACGCCTCTTTTTCCTGTTCGCTCTGTTCCTGTTTTTTTCTTTCTTCGCTCATACATAAGCCTCCTTTTCCCGCAGACGGCTGCACCTTCCGGAGACGTCTGCATGTCAGTCGTTTTCTTTGCGGTTGAAAAATCCTTCCTGTCCCAGCTCCTGCGTCTGTACACTTCCGCGTACCTTAAACTGCAGCTCCGGGTTTTTGATGCTCACCCTGGTATGGTCCGGCACGGACGAGGTGATGAACGCGTTACTTCCGATCACGGCGCCCTCCCCGATAACGGTGTCTCCTCCCAGAATAGAGGCGCCGGAATATACCGTGACATTGTCCATGAGTGTCGGATGACGCTTGACGCCCCGCAGGGTCTGCCCGCCTCTTGTAGAGAGCGCGCCCAGGGTCACGCCCTGATAAAGCTTGACATTTTTGCCAATAACGGTCGTTTCTCCAACGACCACGCCGGTTCCGTGGTCGATAAAGAAATATTCCCCGATTGTCGCCCCCGGATGGATATCGATGCCGGTAAGATTGTGCGCATACTCCGTCATGATTCTCGGAATCATCGGAACGCCCAGAACATGAAGCTCATGCGCAATGCGGTTGACAGTGATGGCAAAGACGCCCGGATAGGAGAAAATGACCTCATCCGTATTAAACGCCGCCGGGTCGCCGTCGTATGCCGCCTGTACATCCTTCGCCAGCATTTCACGCAGCCACGGCAGTCTGTACAAAAAGCTCTGCACAATTTCCTCCGCCCGGCATCGGCATTCGCATTCCGCCTGCGCACCGGCGCATTCCATCGCCTTACCCACCTGCTTCGTCAGCTCATATTCGATATTTTCCAGCAGTTCCCCGACATGATACCGCACGGTGCCGCTTTTCAGCTTCTTATCCTCGAAATATCCCGGAAACAGTACCTGTCGCACCATTTCGCATATCTGGATAATCATTTCCCGGTTGAGCCGGTTATCTGAATCGATATTGCTGATAACCGAATGCTCCTCATAGCTCTCCAGCAGGGACGCAACCAGCGTTTCCATCTGTGCTGCCTGTAATTTATTCATGTGCTGTTCTCCTGATAGTTACTAATTTGCGGATAGTATAGCACATTTTAAAAAAAAGGGCAAACCTTTCTCAGAAGTTTGCCCCTTTGCATAAATTTATTTTATAGCAGACCGCTTTTCCTGTCAAATACTATTTCTCCGGCAGCGCCACTGCTCACTCTGTTTTCAGCGGCAGCCGCGTCTCGTCCAGTATCTTTGACAGACCGTCCGGGAATTGCTCTGCAATTTCTTCCCCGGAGGGTTCTTCGCCTATCGCGGATACCGGTACTGTGGAATACTCTGCCAGCTCAATGTCCAGATATTCCGCCGTATCCACCGTCGGTGTGCCGTATGCGCAGTCCAGAACCAGAGCACCCGTTTTCTCATCATAGTCAACCGCTTCAAACAGCATCCGGTTTCCCTTATCGTCCGTCATATCCAGCCGGTAATAAATCTCACTGTAGCGCTCCTCTCCCTCGCCATAGAAAGTGCGCGGATCTCCCTCCATCTGCACATGAACGCGCGCTGAAGCTTCTGTATAGGCAATGTCCTGCACATGGAAAACAATTCCATCCTCCGTTTTCAGCGTCCGGTCAACCGGCAGAGTCATTATCTGCTCTCTGATATTTTCTCCAGAGGTTTCAAAAGCGAAGTCGAAATCAGCGATTCCGTCAATGGTATTGTCCTCCTGCGTCTGGACAAAGCGTATCATCAGCTCCGCATTTTCTATCTCCTGCGGAACCGCGCCCTCCTGATAGGGAGCAGACAGCACATACTGCCCTTCTGCTTCCATTTCATAGCTGCGCAGCATCAGGGTATCGACATATTCTCCGTTCACATAAATTGCGCCATAGTACACCCAGGGCCGCCCCGTCACAACGCCGTCCTCCCAGGAAACGTCTATGGCGGCGTTGATGCTGCTGGCATCAATCAGAACCTCTCTCAGTGTCATTGTGACGCCATTCTCTGTCTGTTTCTCATTTATCACCTCCGTATAGGGACGCAGGTCATTTTCATTTCCCAGCCACCGGGCAATCTGTGTGGTAAAGCTGCTGATTGCCGCCGCCACCTGTTCATGGAAAATTCCGCCGAGCCCCGCCGCCGCTACCAGCAGCATACACGCCGCGCGCACACCGGCGCTTTCCAGGATACGCTTCTTTTTTCCGTTCCACGGCTGCCCCGCCGTCTCAACAAATGTATCGTCCGCACACTGCAGCGCCTCCAGCAGTTCAAAATGCTTTCTGTTCATAATATCCCCCTCTCCTCTGAAAAATCCACGCGTCTTTTTGCCGTGCCATCTTTTTTGCGTACCGGCTCCTTCTGCTGCCCAGCAGATTCCACGCAATCTTCGTGCAGTAAGCATGATACTTCGCGCTCAGTTCTTCTACCGCCTTCTCATCTCTCTGAAAGAAAAGATCCACTATCTGAATATCCTCCATATCTTCCTCCTTTCCGCCCTGTCAACACTATCCGCCCGGCAAATGCTTCCTGTCCATTTTCCCGGCTTATATAATAAATCGTAAAAAAACAGCAAAGGTGTCGCAAAACCCTGCAATCAAATTATATTTATTTTATAAAAACACAGTTCTTTAGGGATTGCACTTTTCGATAAAATTCGCTATACTGTTATTTATATCTAAAAATTTTTCCGAGGTGATATCATGAATCGTTTTTTTAACATGGACAACGGTTTTTTCCAGGTTTTGTCCAGGATTGCAGATTTGATGATTTTAAACATCATTTTTATCATAACATGCATTCCTATTGTTACAATCGGCGCCGCCTGGACGGCTCTTTATTACGTGACGCTGAAAATGGTGCGCAATGAGGAATCCTATATCGTGCGCAGCTATTTCCGGTCCTTTAAGCAGAATTTCAAGCAGTCCACGATTATGTGGCTGGTTATGCTTGCGCTGTTTGTACTGCTTTTCTTCGATTACCGTATTGTGAGCGTTATGGATGGAACGCTGAAGCAGGCAATGCTGATAGGGCTGACGATTGTAGCAGTATTTCTGGCGCTGATTCTCACCTACCTGTTTCCGCTGCAGTCAAAGTTTTATAACTCTATCAAAAACACTGTGAAAAATGCGCTCCTGATGTCTATCCGTCATCTGCCGCAGACGCTTATCATGATTGTCATCACGGTAGCCGCTGTGCTGGTCACGTTCATTAACAGCTGGACGATTTCTTACGGTATCCTGGTCTGGATTCTGCTTGGATTCGCCACCATCGCACTGGCAAATTCCTGGTTCCTGGTGCGGATTTTTGATAAATATATTCCGCAGGATGACGAAGAGCCTGTACCGGATGAAGAATTTTCCGTTCCGGAGGTTGATGAAAACAGCAGCGAAGCGCTGACAGATGAGGGTTCTGATACGGCTGAAAATTAAATGTCCGGGTATGCTGTCAAAACCGGTGGTGTGTTGCACCGGAGATTCGCAGACATCCCAGGATTAATTATGCGGCAGGGAGTTTTATCCGAATCTCCCTGCCGCCCTCTGTTTATTCTATCATCACAGCAAAATCCCGTGCTCCCATCCGGCATAAACCCTCAGCTTATCCGGCGCAAACCCTCAGTCTTTCATCCGCTTTTCGTTGGTCCCCGCTCTTTTGTCCGGCATCCGCCGCCAGTCCATCATCCCTTTGCCTGCCCGGCTCCGCCGGATACAAAAATTTCTGTCATCCAGTAATAAATATCCCCGTAGACATCCTCTCTGTCTGTTTCATTTAAAATTTCATGGCGGTCCTGCGGGTAAAGCCTGCATTTTACGTTCGTCATCCCCATCCTTAGGAATTGTTTATATACCTTTCTGACGCCCCTGCCAAACTGCCCTACCGGATCATCGTCGCCGGAGACAAACAGCACCGGCAGGCTGCGCGGCATCCCGTCCAGAAAATTTTCAAAACTCAGTGTATAAATGCTGTAAAACAAATTGTAATAGCCATTTAAGGTAAAACGGAAGTTGCAAAGCTTTTCCTTCATGTATGTATTCACGTTTTCCTCGTTCCGGCTCAGCCATGCCTTGCCGCTTAGCTTTCCGAATTTCCGGTTATAGCCGCCGAACGCCATCGCATCCACCAGAAAACTGCGGTAATTCCAGCCGAGAACCTTTGCCATCGCCGTGGTAAGCACCATTCCAAACTGCGTGGCAATGCGCGGCTGCCAGCCTGTCCCCATAATCACCGCACCCGCAAGCCCTTCTCCGTGAATGCAGAGGTACTGCCTCACCAGAAAAGAGCCCATGCTGTGTCCGAGCAGGAAATATGGGGCGTCCGGATATCTTTTCTGCGTCAGCCTGCGCAGTCTGTGAATGTCCCGTAAAAGCGTCTTGTTGCCGTCCTTATCCGCAAAATAGCCATAATATTCCTCAGACCGCACCGAATCACCATGCCCCAGATGGTCGTTGCCCGTCACCAGGATTCCCCGTTCCGCCAGGTACGCCGCAAATTCATCGTAGCGGTCGATAAACTCCACCATACCGTGGGAAATCTGCAGTACCGCGCGCACCTTTCCCTCCGGAATCCAGCGGATGGCGTGAATCTCTGTCACATTATCACTGGAATGATACGTAAAATGCTCCTTCTTCATTGTCCAGCCTCCTTCTTGCTTATTATCTTGCTTATTTTCTTGCTTATTTTCTTACTTACTATCTTATCACACGCGCCCCAAAAATCAATATATTGAAAAAACAGACATCACATATGTGACATCTGCCTTTTCTGCTATCCGTTTTTGTCTCTGCCCGGCCATGCGGCAAATCCGGACGCGGATATAACGTGCCGGACCGCCTTTCTTTACTTCCTGTTATTTCTTCGCTTCCCCCTCCGGGAATATGATTTTGAAGACAAAGAAGAATATGACCATCGATATACCGCCCATCAGTACCGTGGTTCCGATGTTGTACAGCCATCCCGGAAGAAGCTGGCTTGCAACCGCCACCCACACGCAGTTGATGGAGTTTACCACTACCGTGATCACTGCCCAGGCAATCACATACCACATAATCTGCCAGGGAATGTTTCCGTGACTGCGGAAAGTAATGTTCCTCTGCAGCGGGAAATTGATGCACTGCGCGAGGAAGGAACCTACCAGCATGGCGATAAAGTAGCCGAGACCGCCGCCAATGATTACCTCTCCGGCTTCGTTGTACAGG
Source organism: Marvinbryantia formatexigens DSM 14469 (assembly GCF_025148285.1). Taxonomy (NCBI): domain Bacteria; kingdom Bacillati; phylum Bacillota; class Clostridia; order Lachnospirales; family Lachnospiraceae; genus Marvinbryantia; species Marvinbryantia formatexigens. The sequence goes on from NZ_CP102268.1 coordinate 1,450,382, forward strand.
ACATCATAGCCGAGCGCATTCCATGTAAAATCAATTCCGAACAGGCTTACCGGAAGCGCCGGCCAGCTCCATTCCGTTCCTGCCAGCTCCAGACCGAGCAGATTCGGCAGGAACGCATAGATGATATACTGGACAACCGTTACCAGGTTACTGAAGATGAGGAAAAGACCGCCTTCACGCACCCACTTCGCTGCCGACGGGTGTTTATCGGCAAAATTTCCCCACCAGGATTTTAAAGCATTCATATGTTTACCCTCTCCTTATATATGTTGTTTATGTGATGCCTGCGGATTCAAAAGTACTGGATTCTGTTTCGTGCAAGCACGACAGTCCCAGCACTTCTCACCCCCTGGCATCACTTCATGTCATTTGCTTTTTTCATAACCTTCCGCTGACGGAAGAAGCCGCTGATTACTTTACCAAGCCCTTTGAAGAAATGACCGTTGACAATCTGCATGATGCCGCCGACCATTTCCTGGCTGCACATGCCGCCTGCCATCTTGCCAATTCCGCGGAACGGCATATTGTATATGAACAGAATGTTCAGATCCGGCTTGCCCTTCGCCTCGCTCTTGTTCTTCATGTTGGTCATGATCTTCCACACAAGTCTTGCCGGGGCGCTCTTTGCGTAATACATCTGACAGATAGCGTCATTTACATCCAGCAGCCCGTCGGTCCGCCAGCTTCCGTCCGGAATAGCGTGCCCAAGCAGCGCCTCATATTCCGCATCCGGCACCTTGCAGATATTTCCACTGTAATAATCCGCAAGCTTTTCCTTATCATACGGGCACGCCGCCTCTGTTCCCTTCACAGAAACAGTCGCGCGCAGACGGATATCCGCACTGGAGGCTCCGACAAGGATCTCATATTCGCCGCTCTCCACTTCCCAGCGGTTCGTCTTTACGTTAAAGTAGCGGAACGCCTTGTCATCCAGCGGCACGGTCACGGTTCTGCTCTCGCCCGCCTTTAAAAATACCTTTGTAAAACCCTTCAGCTCCAGCGCCGGACGGAATACCTTCCCGCCCTTTGCCGCCACGTAGACCTGCGCGGCTTCTGCGCCGTCCACGCCGCCGGTATTCTTCACAGTAAAGGTAACGCTCTTATCTGTCGCCGTAATGTCAGAGTAAGCAAATGTCGTGTAGGACAATCCGTATCCGAACGGATAGCGCACCTTCACGCCCGTCGTCGCATAATAACGGTAGCCCACATACAGACCCTCGCGGTACTCGCTGCTGCGCTCTTTGCTTGGGAAATAGCTGTACGCCGGTGTGTCCTCGTATTTATACGGATACGTCTCCGCCAGCTTGCCGCTCGGATTAATCTGACCGGTGATGGCTTTGAGCATCGCAGGCGCTCCCGCCTGTCCGGAAAGATATCCGTGGATAATCGCCGGAACCTCGTCCGCCCACGGCATTTCCACAGGAGAACCTGCACTGAGCACGACGATGATATTGGGATTTACCTTCAGAAGGGCTTTCAGCAGCTCCTCCTGGTTCTTCGGCAGACGCATATGGGAGCGGTCCAGACCCTCCGCCTCGCTCACCTCGTCCAGTCCGATGTACAACAGTACGGTCTCGTTTTCCTTCGCCAGACGCACCGCCTCCTGCTTCATCACATCGTTTGCCTCACCGGTGCGCACATAACCCGGCGCAAAGCCTGTCATTACCAGACCCGAATCTTTGATGACATCCAGCGTGCTCTCCAGCTTCGTCGGATTTACCACTGAGGAGCCTGCGCCCTGGTAGCGCGGCTTCTGTGCAAAATCTCCGATTACCGCCACCTTTGTGCCCTTCGCCAGCGGCAGCATACCATTTTTATTTTTCAGAAGGACAATACTGCCCTCCGCTGCTTTCTGTGCCATTGCATGATGTGCTTCCACATCAAATACTTTTCCTTTTGCCGCCTGTGTTGCCGGTGCCAGCTGCATGATGACCTTTACCAGCTCCTCCACGCGCTCATTTACCGCGGCTTCCGGTATCCTGCCGCTCTTTACTGCCGCAATCAGCTCTTCATCGCTGTCCCCTCCGGTCGTCGGCATTTCCAGATGGGAGCCATTCTCCACACCCTTTACGTGGTCGTTCGACCCGCCCCAGTCGGATACCACAAATCCATCAAATCCCCACTCGTCCACAAGAATGTCGCGCAGAAGATGTTTGTTTTCGTTTGCATACTCCCCGTTTACCCGGTTGTAGGAAGACATAATTGCCTTCGGATGCGCTTCCCGCACCGCAATTTCAAAGCCGGTCAGATAAATTTCACGCAGGGTCCGTTCATCCACGATCGAATCGCTTGCCATGCGGCGCAGCTCCTGACTGTTCGCCGCAAAATGCTTCGGACATGCTGAGGAACCGGACGCCTGGATGCCCTTTACGTAAGCCGCCGCCATTTTCCCCGCCAGATAGGGGTCTTCCGAAAAATACTCAAAATTACGTCCGCAAAGCGGGCTTCTCTTAATATTCAGTCCCGGTCCGAGCAGGACATTTACCTCCTGGGCGAGTGCTTCCTCTCCGAGAGAGCGCGCCATTTCCTCCGCCAGATTCTCATCCCAGCTATTCGCCATCGTCGCCGCCGTCGGGTAGCAGGTTGCCGGTACGCTGGCGTTCAGTCCAAGCTGGTCCGACGCTCCCGCCTGCTTACGCACGCCGTGAGGGCCGTCCGACAGAAAGATGGACGGGATACCCACACGCTCCACGCTTCTGGTCTGCCAGAAATCCTTACCGGAAAGCAGATAGCATTTTTCCTCCAGGGTCATATCCCGGACCATTTTTTTGATATCCAACTTTTCACCTTCTTTTCTTTTTATGGAAAGGGACCCGGCTTTTCGCCGCAATCCCTTTCCGCAGAATTCATGTCTTATTTTTATTTACTCAACAGATGCTTTTTTCTTTTTCTTCAGCAGATAACGTACCAGTACGAGAACCGCGATGCCCACGATAATCACGCCGCCGATAACGTCAACCATAACGAACAGCTTATCCATATTTGTCATGCCGCCTACCGGGTTGGTGTCGCCTGCATAATAGCCGCTGTTTACGATGGTGTACATGATGTTCTTACAAGCCTGGCGCATTGCAAGAGTCGCTGTTGCGCTCTGGTCTGTGAACTGGTTGGACGCTGCGCTTGCAAAGCCAAGCATCAGATCGTTGCCGGAACGTACACAGTGGTCGGAAATCATGTAGCCGTAGGAACCGTCGTAGTCGGTGATTACCATGCCCTCAAAGCCCCACTCACCGCGCAGAACGTTGTTGAGCAGATACGGGTTGCCGCAGCTCGGAATCGTTCCGATCCAGTTGAAGGAGGACATGCACGCCTGGCTGTTTCCGGTGAAGCCCTTCACGCAGATCTCAAACGGTTTCAGGTAAATCTCACGAATCGCCTGCTCGGATGCATAGGTCAGCAGGAAGGAGCAGCGGTTCGTTTCCTGGTCATTTACTGCAAAGTGCTTGATGTAAGCGTATACGCCTTTTTCTGCCGCGCCGTTTACCTGGTTCGCCGCCAGATAGCCTGCCAGAACGCCATCCTCGGAATAATACTCGAAGTTACGTCCTGCAAATGCGGAGCGGTGCGTGTTCATAGCCGGTCCATACCAGCCGTAGTTGTTTGCGTCTGCATATTCCTGTCCCATAGCCTGTCCCACTTCATAAGCAAGCTGCTTGTTCCAGGTCTGCGCAAGCAGAACCTCAGACGGATAAGCGGTACCATAGGAACCAGTGATGAAGTTACTTAAACCTGCAGGACCATCACAGTCGGAGGTCGCCACCTTGCCAACGGAATCGATAGCAACCGTCTGCCATCCGCCCACATTGATCATCATGGACATATCATCAAAAGTAAGCTGGTCAAGAAGCTGCTCCCACTTCGCATCGTCATACGGTGCACCCTTCAAATCAAACAGGGTCAGACCGTTATCCGCGCCGAGCGTCGGCATTACATCTTCATCGTTGTTATACTTTGTGCCGTCATAGGTGCCAAAAGCATATTCCTCTACGGCTGCGCGCGTCTCATCGGACATCACAAACTGCTCGTCCTTCAGCGGACCGCACGCTTCGTCATAGTTTGCAAATTTGTCTGCACGGGAGAGCTGTACGAAATCGCCGCGGGAGTAATCCTCAAACTGATTGGTTGCCGCCACAGCGTCGCCTGCGCGTCCCTCTGTGCTGTAGTCGATGTCAGCGTCAACCGTGAAGGTCTCCTCTGCATCTACGGTGTGTGAATCAGAGCGAACGGAAATCACATAATCGCCCTCTTCCAGGATGTAGCCGCCGCCCTGGATCTTGATGCCCTCGGAATCGTAGGAAGCAAGGTCTTCCTTTGCGATTTCAAAGGAGAGCGTCTCGGATGCGCCCGGTTCGAGCACACCGGTCTTTTCAAACTGAACAAGGTTTACAGAAGCCTTTTCAATGCCGCCATTCGTGTAAGGCGGTGTGAAGTAAATTTCTGCAACATCTTTGCCTGCAACGTCGCCGGTGTTGGTTACGACTACATCAAAGGAGATGCTGTCGCCGTTGTCCGCAAAGTTTTCGATAGTCTTCTCAAAGGTGGTGAAGCTTAAGCCGTAGCCGAACGGATACTGCACGTAATCTTCATATTTTAAGAAGCCCTCTTCTGCTGCTGTCTCGTAGAACTTGTATCCGACATAGATACCTTCTACATAGTTTGCAAATGCAATGTTTCCTTCGTAGGAAGCGTCCGCAGCAGCGATCTGCTGTTTCAGATCCTCCACATTGTTGTACGGCATATTGCCGATGTTGTTGATGTACGGTGTCTCCATCAGATCCTTTACAAAGGTATCGGTAGTCTTACCGGACGGGTTCACGGAACCGTTGATGATCTCACCAAGCGCTGCAAATCCGGTGTTGCCTGCGCCCGGAGCCAGAAGAACGGCGCCGATCTGTTCATACTCGTCTACCCAGCCAAGCTCCATCGTATTGTTCGCATTGATGATGACAATAACATTGTCGAACTCGGAGCAAACCTTTTCGACAAGCTGTTCCTCGGTTACGGAAAGCTCCAGGTAGGATTCGCCCGGCTCAAAATCATCATAGCTGCCGTTGTTGGTGTAGTAAGCATTCATGTAACACCAGTTTGCCGGAGCAACAGAAACCTCCAGACCCGGATTATAGGTGCCGTGGATGATGGCGTTCATGTCCATCGGAAGGTCTGCGCCCTCGCCTCCGGAACGTCCGATAACGATTACGGCGGTATCAGAGAATTCCTTCGCTTCTGTCATGATATCATCTGTATAAGCGTCTACCGTCGGTTCCGGCAGCGTCCAGTCCTGCGAAGACATCGCGATGGTCGGACGCTCTGTGCGGTAATCCGTATACAGCTTTGTGAGTGTTTCGTTGGTTGCATAGCCTGCGTCCTGCAGAGACTGCAGAATACCGACTGCGGTGGATGCATCCGAGGAACCGGAGCCTGTTCCGCCAAACAGCGGGTTGGTGGAATCCCATCCGAATACGTTCAGGGCATTTACATCAGAAGATAACGGAAGAAGACCGTTGTTCTTCAAAAGAACCGTACCCTCTTCACCGATTCTTTTAATGATGTCTTTACTCTGTGCAATCGTTTCTTCCGAGAGATCTGCTTTTGATGCATTCAGAAAACCGGAAACGTTTGTGTACATCGGTCCGTAACAAATTACATTGACCGTAATGAGCAGCGCAGCAAAGAATGCCATCACCGCTTCCCAGCGGATTACGTGTTTGAAGCCCTTTTTTGCTTTGGATGCAAGGATCAATACCACAATCAGTACAACCAGAGCGGCAAGGATGAAATACACGTATCCCTGCAGTTGTGTGAGGTAGGCGAGCAAATCTGCCTCACTGACTCCCAGGCTGCCGAAAATCGGACCTAAGAGATTTGCCAATAAGTTTACCATTTTTTCTCCTCCTTTTACTTTTCACTCCGGCGCCCCGAAACGCCTTCGTGATTTTGATGAAAAAATTATAGCATACATCTTGATTTATGGTGCGTTATTTGCACGAATTGCATGTTTTCCTTCCTAAATTGTCCTATGCTTTTTTCAATTCCTGTCCTCATATGTCTATTTTGTACAAATTCAACAGGTCAGTTTTGTGCACGATGCATAGTTGACGACGATAGGTTACTGTTCGCTCCGTTCACATTAGCGACGGCAGGACAGTGTACTCTAATTCGGGTACAAAACCCATTGAAGATGCCGGAAATATGATTTACAATAATAGATATCATATACGGGCGGTGATTATATGGCAAGAACGGTAGGAATCGGATTACAGGATTTTGAAAAAGTCCGTAAGCGAAATGTCTTTTATGTAGATAAAACAAAATTTATACAGGAATGGTGGGAATCACAGGATGATGTAACATTGATTACCCGTCCGAGACGCTTTGGAAAGACACTGACGATGAGCATGCTGGAACAGTTCTTTTCTGTTGATTACCAGAATCGCAGCGATTTGTTTGAAGGATTGTATATCTGGCAAAAGGAAGAATACCGCAGACTGCAGGGGACATATCCGGTTATTTTTCTGAGCTTTGCAAATGTAAAGGAAACCTCCTTTTCTGAGACGAGGAAAAAGCTGTGTAAAACAATTCAGCTTCTGTACCGTAAATACAGTTTCCTGCTTGAGGGTGATTTACTGAGCGAAAGTGAAAAAGAGGAATTTTTAAAAGTGTCACCGGATATGGAAGACTACGCGGCATCTTTATCGTTACAACAGTTATCAAATTATCTCTATCGATATTACGGGAAAAACGTGCTGATTTTGTTGGACGAGTACGATACTCCAATGCAGGAGGCGTATGTCAACGGGTTCTGGAATGAGTTATCTTCTTTTACACGTAATTTGTTCAATGCAACATTTAAGGGAAATCCCTATCTGGAGCGTGCGATTATGACCGGCATTACCAGAATCAGCAAAGAATCTATTTTCTCAGATTTAAATAACCTGAAGGCGATAACCGTAACCTCTGAAAAGTACGCAGACTGCTTTGGTTTTACAGAGGCAGAAGTATTTTCCGCCCTGGATGAATACGGACTTTCTGACAAAAAGCCGGAAGTGAAGGCATGGTATGATGGATTTGTATTTGGTAACAAAGCGGATATTTATAATCCGTGGTCTATTATCAATTATCTGGCTGAGCACAAGCTGGGCGCATACTGGGCAAATACCAGTTCAAACAGCCTGGTCGGAAAGCTGCTCAGGGAGGGCAGCAAAAATATCAAACAGGATTTTGAAATATTGCTGAAGGGCGGCTGTCTGAAAAAAGTGATTGATGAGCAAATCGTATATAATCAGCTTCACGCAAAAGAAAGCGCCATCTGGAGTCTGCTTCTGGCAGGCGGATACCTGAAGGCAGTGCAGACAGAACAGATTGCCTCAACAGGTACTGTGTATTACTATCTGGAATTAACGAATAAAGAAGTGCGCAGCATGTTTTGCAACATGATACATGAATGGTTTGCAGATTATGACAGTGGTTATAATGATTTTGTTAAGGCTCTGCTGCAAAATGACCTGAAAGCGATGAATGTATATATGAACCGGGTGGCTATGGCAACATTCAGTTTTTTTGACAGCGGCAGCAGACCTTCTGCCGAAAGTGAACCGGAACGTTTCTATCACGGTTTTGTTTTAGGACTTTTGGTAGATTTAGGAGAACGCTATGTGATCACTTCTAACCGGGAAAGCGGTTTTGGAAGATATGATGTGATGCTGGAGCCAAAAAATCCGGCAGATGATGCAATCATTCTGGAATTTAAAGTGCGCGATGCGCAGGAAGAACCAGATTTAAATGCAACGGTCCAGTCGGCATTGCAGCAGATTGAGGAAAAGAAATATGCCGAAGCATTGATTTCACGTGGAATTCCCCCGGAAAAGATTCGCAGGTACGGCTTCGCCTTCCAGGGAAAGAAAATTTTAATCGGCTAAGCAAATAAAAAGACAAAAAACAATGTAAGGCTGACAGGCACCCCTGCCAGCCCTTTCTCCAATCATATTTTCCGTTTCCGATTGTGCCGCAAAAGTGGAAATGCTTATTGATAAAAATATTGCTATCGTTAAGAACCTTTAAGAATCTTCATTTCCATGATATAATGTGCATATGAATAAATCGAAAGATGGAGGAATAAAATGGACAGACCAATTACAACCTTGTTTATGCTAATGTCTGTTGATGGTAAAATCAGCACTGGTGCGTCAGATAATTTAGATATGGATAAGGACTTTCCTAAAATTACAGGCGTGAAAGAGGGGTTACATCAATATTATGAAATTGAGCAGACAACAGATTTATGGTCACTTAATTCTGGAAGAGTGCAGGCGAAAATCGGTGTCAACACAGCGGATATGCCAGCTAAAACGCCTGTCTCCTTTGTTGTCATTGATAATAAACATTTAACGGAACACGGTATCCGCTATTTTTGTGCTTTATCAAAACAGTTCGTTCTGATTACATCCAACAAAAATCATCCGGCATTTGAAATGGAAGAGGATAATCTTCATATCATATACCAAAATGAATTATCGCCAGAGGACGCTCTTGCCAGGCTCAAAGCAGACTATGGCTGTGAAAGGATAACAATACAGACTGGTGGTACATTAAACGGACTGTTTCTTCGTGAAAAGCTGATAGATTTTGTTGATATTGTTGTAGCGCCTGTATTAGTCGGAGGGAAAGATACCGCCACTTTAATCGATGGAAAATCCTTACTGTCGGAAAACGAATTATCAAAATTATGCGTGTTGAAATTGCAGGAATGCGTCGTTCTGGAAAATTCCTATCTCAGATTACGCTATAAGGTAATTCACTGACCGCAGTCCATTTGTATGGCAGAAATGTGAAAGCTAAGTATCTGCAGATACCGCGCGGGGCGGTACTGTGCGGTCAGCCAGCGTCCTGTGTCCAGCGCAGACAATAGGCAGCTTTTGCAGATTTTGCGAGCATAGCGGCAGCTTTCGAAGCTTGTCTGAGCCTGCATCGCAGGCGAGTTAGCGGAGAAAGCTGTCTGATAGGCGGCGCAGCAAAATCAAGAAAGCAACGTGTCTGCGCCGGACACAGGACGCTGGCTGACCCCGGCAGAAGCCCCTGTACAGATTATCGCCGCAGACTACATGCCTGTACGTCACTCCCGCCAGACAAAAAAAGGGGCAATTTTTTTGTGTAAGTTTTTAACATATAGAAAATCCGGCAGAGGATAATCCCCTGCCGGACTCTAAAGGAAGAGTTTCTGCAGGGCTGAGCTCATCCAGCCCCGCAATCCGAAAAGCATCTTAACTTCTTTTCTGATCCATTATTTTGCTTCTGTTGTTTCTTCTTCCGCGGTTTCTGCTTCCGTTGTCTCTTCTTCCGTCTCCGCTTCTGCAGTTTCCGCCTCTGTTGTTTCTTCCGTCTCTGCTTCTGTCGTTTCCGCCTCTGTTGCCGCTTCTTCTGTCTCTGTTTCCGCTTCCGTCGTTTCTTCTTCTGTTTCCGCTTCCGAAGTTCCCTCTGCAGCATCTTCTCCTGCCCAGGAAGCAGCGTATGCATCATAATCAAGGCTCTGGATGGTGGTCAGCGGCTCTGCAGAATATTTCTCTGTACGCTCGTCGCTGATTACGCCTGCCCAGTTCATACCGAATGCGAAGTCATAGGTGTTGCCTGCTGCATCTTTATAGCATTCCATGTCGCGCGGTACGTCCTCAAGCTGTGCTTCCACAACTTCCATAGAAGCCGGCTGCTGGAATACAAGGAGACCGTTCGGCTCTGTCTGGCCAAGGATGATCTCAGCAACAACGTCATTGTACTGCTTGTTGTAGCATACCAGGATAGCGTCTGCCAGCGGCTCTACTTCATCCCAAACCATGCCGCGTTCCATCTTCATGGATACGATAACCGGAATGTCACCTGCTACAGAATCCGCATACTGGAGTGCTTCCAGGTCGCCGTAGTTTGCCGCCGCCGGAGCAGTCTTGCCCTTGTAGGAGCGGTTTTCCTTCGTGCCATCCTCCAGAATCTTACCGGAGATAGAAACCTCACATGCAGTGTCAGCCGTGTACTCAGCATACTGCAGGGATGCCGGATACCATTCATCTTCCGTTCCTTCCGGAGCCGGAGCGCCGCCGAATGCACCTGTCATAAGCGCATTGTAGGAAACGCTGTATGCATTGCTCATGCCAACCAGGATATAATCGCACGCTGCAATCTCTTCCTCAGTTGCACGTGTAAGGTCGTCCTTCGTGTAGGTCGCGTTGCCGTCTGCATCCGCCTCGCCGGTCGGATCGCCCAGTGTATCGGTTACGATGTTGAAATACTTGCCGAGAACTTCCAGATCCATACCCGGTGTCCAGGACGGTGTCCCCTGGCTGATGCCGGTTGTCCAGCTTGCGCTGAAGCCTGTGTTGTAAACGTACGGTACGTATACGGTCGGTTTTTCTTCGGAAGCTTCCTTCTCGCTGATCACGCCGTCGTTCTTAATCATAACTACAGACTGTCTCTGTGTTTCCAGACCATACTCGTTTGCGGAATCGCTGAAAATGATGGAATCAGCATATGCGGAATCACTGTACGGCTGATCGAACATTCCCAGGTTCATCATCACGATAATATAGTTGTAAGCTGCATGTCCAACGATCTCGTCAGCTTCTTCCTGTCCGTCGCGCTCTACCAGGATGTTGTAAGCTGCTACAGCATTCTCAACATTACTGTAACCGCCGAGCAGGTTTGCGCCTCTCTCCCAGCTTGTAGCGATACGATCCGGCTCTTCCAGGGATTCTGCACCCCATACGCCTGCGAACTGATATACGCCCCAGTCGGTAATCTTCAGACTGTCATAGCCTGCTTCTTCCAGCAGACCATACATATACGGATTGTAAGCGCCTGCCCACTCACCGCCGTACGGATTGCCGTCTGCATCTACGTTGATCGCATATTCTGTCATGATACCCGATGCACCTGTCAGACCCGGCAGATTAAATACGCCGTCAAAGTAGGTGATCAGGTGTGCCTGCAGGTTGTTGCCTGGGAACGTAGCATAACGTCCCGCATTGCTGTGGTCGTTGCGTCCGCCCTCGGTAGAGCCTGCGCCGCCGTAATGCTTTGTGAAGCAGTATACGGACTCGTCGCCCCATCCAAGGTCTTCGCCGTTTTCATCATAGGTGGACTGCATCGCGTTTACATAAGCGGTAGCGATGTCCAGTGTAAGCTGCGGATCCTCGCCGTAGGTTCCGCCTGCGCGTTCCATAACTGGAGATGCGATATCAACCTGCGGTCCAAGGAGCGCGGTAACGCCTGCCGCGCGGTACTGCTTCGAGGTTTCTTCACCGATCTCAGCCGCCAGCTCCGGATCCATAGTAGATGCCAGGGAAACCGTCTCGATCAGACCGGAAATGTTTGCCGGGTCGATAGAGATCATAGCCGGGATACCGTATAAGCAGCTCTCAGCTACTGCCTGGATTTCATTGGTCCATTTTGCATGTGCGCCGCCGCCAAGAGAGATATTACGGGTAACGCCGCCGCGGCCGCCCTGTCTTAAATAGGTTGCGGAGCCGTCTTCATCGGTAAGCGGTTCAGTGGTGAAATCGCCCCAGCCGCCATGTGTGAGCATTGCCGCCATCTCGGAGCCTTCCATCTGGCTTACGAGATCCTCTGCACGCTCTTCGCCTGTCTTTCTCCAGTCTTCATATACGTCCAGCTCGCCATCCTGGTCGAGATCCTTAAATGCGTAGCCATCTTCTTCGATAATCTTTACGCCGGAGCTGGAGGACAGTCCCAGAGTATCGCCATCCTCGTTCTCAATCTTGATCCAGTTGTCGTCTGTAACCGTAACGGTATATTTTGCGTCATCGCCCGGAACCGGAACGTAAGCTTCTGCCTCTGTTTCCGCTTCGGTGGCTGCCTCCGTAGCCGCCTCGGTCTCTGCTTCGGTTGCTGCTTCGGTTTCCGCTTCTGTCGCCGCCTCTGTCTCAGCTTCGGTCTCTTCCTCTGCTGCGCCGGCATTCTTATACGGATCTGCCGCTGCGTCCGCATTCTTGTACGGGTCTGCCGCTGCGTCTGCGTTCTTATACGGGTCTGCTGTTGCCGCATCTGCATTCTTGTACGGATCTGCCGTTGCCGCGTCTGCGTTCTTATACGGATCTGCTGTCGCTGCGTCTGCGTTCTTATACGGATCTGCCGTCGCCGCGTCTGCATTCTTGTACGGATCTGCTGTTGCTGCGTCTGCATTCTTGTACGGGTCTGCTGTTGCCGCGTCTGCGTTCTTATACGGATCTGCCGTCGCCGCATCTGCGTTCTTATACGGATCTGCTGTCGCTGCGTCTGCGTTCTTATACGGATCTGCCGTTGCCGCGTCTGCGTTCTTATACGGGTCCGCCGTTGCTGCGTCTGCGTTCTTATACGGATCTGCCGTTGCCGCATCCGCTGTCTTATACGGGTCTGCCGCTGCCGTTTCTGCTTCAGTTTCCGCCGCTTCTGTCTCTGCTGCTTCGGTTTCCGCTGCTTCTGTCTCTGCTGCTTCTGTCTCTGCCGCTTCGGTTTCCGCTGCTTCTGTCTCTGCTGCCTCAGTCTCCTTCGCTTCGGTTTCTGCCTCCGTCGCAGCAGTCGTCTCTGCCTTCTTCTGAGAACCGGAGTCTCCGCATGCGGTAAGACTCAGCGCCATCGTCGAAGCCAGCAACAGTGATAACACTTTCTTTCTCTTCAAAATACTTTTCCTCCTTTTCTCTTTCCCGGAACGACGGGGTGAGCTACTTCCCCTCTCTCCGGTCCGGCTGGGCGCAAAAAACATCTGTCGACTTTTCCCACACCTGCCGACTGTAAAAAAAATATACCACAAATACAGCTTTGCGGCACATTTATTGCACAAGCTGTTTCTTTTTTTGCATAAATTGTCGCTTCTGTTTTGTGGTATAGGATATGTTTTAAATATATTGCACAATTTCTATTTTTTATTTTTGTGCACTTCGCTGTTTTCCTGTTCCTTCGGAAATGGTATCAGAACCATCAGGCGGAACCAGTTTTTTTCCTGGCTCACAGTAATAGAACCGCCGTATTTCTGCGCGCTGTGCAGAATACTTTTCACCCCGAAACCATGATAGGCATGATCTTTTTTGGATGTCAGCGGCAGCCCGTCCTTAAACACCGCCTCCTCCTCACAGTAATTTTCGATACTGATCGTCAGAAACTGCTTTTTAGCCGCCACCGACAGATGAATCAGGCGCTTCTCCTTATCCGCTATTTTCAGCTCACACTCAATCGCATTGTCCAGCGCGTTTCCAAAAATCGTACAGATATCCATAACGTCCATAAATTCCAGGAGATGTCCGTCCGCCACGCAGGTAATCCCGATTTTATGCTTCTCACAGTACAGGCTTTTGGAGGTGAGCACAGTGTCCAGGATATCATTTCCGGTCTTATTCTGCGCCTCGTACACCCGGATTTCGCTTTCCATCTCATCCAGGTAGGCGTTGCGCCTGTCGGCATTGCTCTCTGCGCGCAGCACGGCAATCTGATGCTTCAGATCGTGATATTTGCGATTCACCAGGTCAATGCTCTCCCTGGAAAGCTTGTACTGCATAAGCTGGTTCTGCAGCATGTTTTCCATCGTGTCCCGCTCGTAGCGCAGGTAAAATTCATTCAGAAGCGCGTGATAGGCGTACAAAATAAAAAAGCCCGCCAGATCCACCCAGGTGCGGATATTAAAGATTTCCGTCTCTATACTGCTGCTGAACGGCGTTTTTTCGTACAGAAAGCTCAGGTTGCTCATGAAAAAGGCAAGCGCGCCAATCATGACAGCGGAGAGCAGCTCCCGTGTGGAAACCTGCAGCATATCGCCGTCCGAGAGCACCCGCTTCTCCAGCGTCCAGGCAATGCCAAACACAATACCGTAGATCACAGCAACATAGAGCAGACGCACATAAAATACATCCTCCGGTTTTCCGTGTACCATATAAAAATAAAGCTGCCATTCCAGAGACGCCGCCAGTTCGGCAAGAAGAAAGGCGCGCACTGCATTATACATGGCATTCTTCAGCGACATCGCGCAGCAGAACATAATCAGTCCGCCCATCGCCGCCACCGCCGTCAGCATCCCCGGTATCCAGAGAATTTCCGGAAGCTTCCCCGCAACTATCTGGATAATAAGCTGCCCGGCAAGCCCTCCTGCCAGAATCAGCGCTGTTTTTCCCTTTGCATAGCGTTTTTTCAGAATTGAGACATATACAACACATGCCAGCCACTCCGCCACCGCCGTATAATAGCGGGGAATATTGGGAATTACCGGTTCAAAGATCATAGCAGCACCTCGTTCATATAGGCGGCAAGCGTTTCCTGGAAAATTTTTCTGCGCGGACGGCTGACAGCAAGCGCGTCTCCTCCCGCCGTCACACAGCCATCCTGGATGCTGTCCACATGCTCCAGATTGACAAGGTACCCTTTATTACAGCGGCAGAAATGAAACGGCTCCAGCTTCTCCTCCATTTCCTTCATAGTGCCGGAGGTTTCACAGATGCCGTCCTTTGCGTGGACAAACAGCGTGTGCCCCTGACTTTCTATATAGTAGATGTCCTCCGTCGCAATTCTCCTGGAGCCGCCTTTTACGCGCACCACCAGATAATGCTTCTCCTTTTTGCCCAGCCGGCTTACCGCCCGGTCCAGGCGCTGGGAAAAAGCAAAATAAGAAACCGGCTTCAGCACATAATCCAGCGCATTTACGGCATACCCGCGGATGGCATACTGCGCCATGTTTGTGACAAAAATAATGGCGACCTCCTCATCCAGCCTGCGGATGTTTTCCGCCGCCGTCATTCCGTCCATAAAGCGCATCTCGATATCCATCAGAATAATATCGTAAATCGCCTGGTAATTCGTGACGATGTCTTCCCCGTCCTCAAAGCAGGTAAGCTGGATGGTCTGTCCGCTTTCCCTCTCATATCTGCGGATGTAAGCCGTCAGCTCCTGCCTGCATAAACTATCATCTTCCACAATCGCAATCCGTATCATTTGTTCTCTTTCCTCCGAGAATATTTGCAAGCTGCGCAAACTGCTCCAGCGCCAGCGTCTCCCCACGAACGCCCGCCGGTACGCCCAGCTTTTCTATCGCCCCCGTAATTTCTTCTTTTGTAAACGTAAGCTCCGGCGCATTGCTCAGCCCGTTCGCCAGGGTTTTTCTTCTCTGGTTAAAGGAAGCCCGGATAAGCGCAAACATCAGCTTCTCGTGTTCCGTTTTCACCGGAGGTTCCCTGTGCGCCGTCAGCCGGATGACCGCGCTGCCCACCTTCGGACGCGGGATGAAGCAGTTCGGCGGCACGTTCGCCGCGATATATGGCTCGCAGTAATACTGAACCGCCAGTGACAGCGCCCCATAGTCCTTGCTGCCCGGCTGCGCCTGCATCCGCTGCGCCACCTCTTTTTGCACCATCACGGTAATGCTTTTCACCGGCACATGCTGCTCCAGCAGCCCCATGATAATCGGCGTTGTAATATAATATGGAAGATTTGCCACCACCTTGATGGGCTTCCCACCATTCTTTTCCTCCACGAGCGCCGCGATGTCCACCTTCAGAATATCTTCATTTAAAATCTCCACGTTCTCATAACCGGCGAGCGTCTCGTGCAGAATCGGTATCAGCATTTTATCAATCTCCACGGCAAGCACTCTGCCCGCCGCCTCGGAAAGATACTGCGTCATGGTGCCGATGCCCGGTCCGATTTCCAGCACAAAATCTTCTTTTGTAATGTCGGCCGCCGCAATGATTTTATCCAGTACATGACCGTCAATCAGAAAATTCTGGCCGAATTTTTTCTGAAAGGCAAATTCGTATTTCTGAATGACCGCAATCGTGTTCTGTGGATTTGAAAGCTTTTCCATACTACTCCTTTACTTCTGCCGCCAGGGGAGCCTGCATACACTCCAGACGATACAGCCGGTACGCGTTTTCCCAGGTCGCCCGCTCCGTCTCCTGCGGCGTCAGTCCTTTGATTTTTGCAATTTCTTCTATTATATATGGAATGTACAGCGAACAGTTGCGCTTGCCGCGGTACGGAACCGGCGCCAGATACGGGCAGTCGGTTTCCGTCACGATTCGCTCCAGCGGAACCGCCGCCACCACTTCTTTCAGTACTCTGGCATTTTTAAATGTCACAACGCCGCCGACGCCGATGTAGTAGCCCATTTTTACGTATTCGCGCGCCATCTCGGCGGAGCCGGAATAACAGTGGATCACGCCGCCCGCAAAGCCCGTTTTCCCGGCGTGCACTGCCCGGATACAGTCGAAGGTATCCTTTGCCGCCTCGCGGCTGTGCACGATGATGGGCTTATCAAGCTCCAGCGCCAGCTCCATCTGCGCCGCGAACCATTTTTTCTGCACCTCGTGCGCCTCTTTATCCCAGTAATAATCCAGCCCGATTTCGCCAACTGCCACCGCCTTCGGATGACGCAGCATCCTGCGCAGCGCCTGCATTCCTTCCTCATCCAGCTCCCCGGCATGGTCGGGATGAATCCCGATTGCGCCGTAAACAAAATCGTACTTCTGCATAAGCCGCCAGGATTCTTCCGCTCCGCGCATACTCGCGCCCACATTTACCACCGCCCCGATGCCGTGCCCCGGAAGACCTTCCAGTAACTGTTCCCTGTCTGCATCAAATGCCTCATCATCATAATGCGCATGTGTATCAAAAATCATATCCGTTCTCCTTCTGCGGGCAGAGACTCAGAAATGCTCCGCATTTCTTCGTTCGCTTCGCTCGTCGAATGAACGGAAATATGGCTGCCTGTGCAAGCCCCGCATCCATATTTCTGTTCATTCTTCTCTGCCCTTTACGTGTATTTTACCATATACGCTGCCATTCTGAAAAGCATCTTTCCTTTTTTTTAAAAATAATATATACTTTGTATTGACTTTCCCCCTTGTGGAAGGTGTAGGATTTGAACAGGAGGTGGGGATTTGAAGATTCAGCAGGTAGAGGAACTGGTGGGAATCACCAAAAAGAACATCCGTTTTTATGAGCATGAAGGGCTGCTGTCCCCGAAGCGCAGCGAAAACGGCTACCGCGATTATACGCAGGAGGACGTGGAAACACTGAGAAAGATAAAGCTGCTCCGGAGTCTTTCTTTCCCGCTGGAGGAAATACGCAGGCTGCAGGCAGGCGTCCTGACTATGGAGGACGGCGCGCGCCGCCACATTATCGTGCTGGAGCGTGAACAGGCGTCCCTTGAAAAGGCGCAGTGTCTCTGCCGGGAAATGCAGGAGCACGGCGAGACCCTGGATACGCTGGACGCCGGTCTTTATCTGGAAAAAATGAAGCATATGGAAAAGGAAGGAGCTGTCTTTATGGATGTGAAAAAGCAGGACCACCGCCGGGATTATATCGCGCCCGCAGCGGCTTCGGTTATCATCGTTCTTTTCATCGGAATTGTTTTATTTTTTATGATAACAGAATCCATGAAAGAACGCCTGTCCACAGGTGAATTTTTATTTATCGCGGCTATGGCTGCGATGCTGCTCGCCGTCATCGTCGGCGTACTGCTGGCGCTCTGGCAGCGTATTAAACAGATTAAAGGAGGAGAAGAGGATGCTGCTTCTAAATATTGATTATATTCCTGGAAAAGAAATTGCCGAAGCGCTCGGCATCGCCAAAGGAAGCGTCGTAATGTCAAAGCATCTGGGAAAGGATTTTATGGCGGGCATGAAAACCATCGTCGGAGGAGAAATTGAAAGCTACACAGAAATGCTGGACGGAGCGCGGAAAATCGCCATGAAACGGATGGTGGAGGACGCGGAGGGCATGGGAGCCGACGCCGTCATCAACATCCGCTACGCTTCCTCCTCCGTTATGCAGGGCGCCGCCGAGGTGACCGCCTACGGAACCGCGGTGCGCGTAAAGGACTGACGCTGCTTCACAGAGACTTACACAGAGCGCAGCACTTCACAGCACAGCGCATCGCATGGCAGCACCGCCAAATGCCCGTACCCTAAAGGATTAGTCCTTGCATGGCGTCGCAGGCACGAAACCTGGCTCATTGCCCGCGGAAGTGAGGCACTGCGCAGCTGATCATACTTACTCACAAGGAGATTCATCATGATTACTCTTACAAACGTTTCCAAGACTTACGGAAACAGCAACAAAAAAGCCGTGGATTCCCAGACCTGGGAGATTCCGGACGGCAGCATCACCGGCTTTATCGGTCCGAACGGCGCCGGAAAGTCTACCACTTTAAAAATGATTACCGGTATCGTGACCCCCGACGAGGGAAGCATTGTCATCAACGGACACGATATTGTGAAAGAACCGATCGCAGCGAAAAAGCAGTTTGGCTTTGTGTCGGATTCGCCGGATAAGTTTCTCCGTCTGAAGGGCATCGAATATCTGCGCTTCTGCGCGGATGTCTATGAGGTTCCGGAGGCGCAGCGCAGAGAGCGGATTGATATGTTCGCCAGCCGCTTCGGTCTCACGGACGCCCTCTCCAGCCGGATTATGAGCTATTCCCACGGTATGCGCCAGAAGCTGATGGTCATCGGCGCGCTTCTGCACAACCCGTCCGTCTGGATTCTGGATGAGCCGCTGACAGGACTTGACCCAGGCTCTTCCTTCGCGCTGAAGGAAATGATGCGCGAGCACGCTGCTGCCGGAAATTCTGTGCTTTTCTCCACGCATATTCTGGAAATCGCCGAACGGCTCTGCGATTATGTGGCGATTATCAATCACGGACGCATCGTGTTCCGGGGCACGCTGGAACAGCTCCGCGCCCGTTATTCCGGCGAAATGTCGCTGGAAAATATTTTCCTGGAGATGACCAGTCATGCGTAAAGAATTATTACTCACAAAAATCCTGTTAAAATGCGGAATGGGCAGTATGCTGCCCGCAGGAAAAAAGAAGCGGCAGATAATCGGACAGTGGGCGCTCTATCTGCTGATTGCCGTCTGCATCGTGCCGCTGCTGGTTCTGCTTTACCAGTTTGGCAGAGCCATGTATCAGACGCTGTCTCCGCTGCGCCTGGAGTACCTTGCCTATGACATCACGCTCCTGCTGCTCTCCCTTACCACGCTGATCTTGTCGCTGCCCTTTGCGATGTCCGTTTTATTTCTGGCAAAGGATATTGAATATCTTCTGCCGATGCCGCTTTCCCCGTGGCAGATTGCGGGGGCAAAGCTCTGTACGGTGCTGCTGTACGAATATATCACCACCGCGGCTGTCGGCATCCCCATGCTTGCCGGAATCGGAACGGCGGCGCATCACGGCATTGCCTATTTTCTTTTTGCTGCGCTCGTGCTGCTCGCACTCCCCATACTGCCGGTGATTTACGGATGCCTCCTCGGCGTTCTGATTCTGCCACTCACCACAAAGCTGCGCCGCAAAGAGGCAGTCACAACGCTTTTTTCCATCCTGATTATCCTGCTCGCCAGCGGCGCAGGACTTCTCTTCAGTTACTTTGGCGAGACGCTGGGCAGTCTGGATATCGCCGCCATTATCACCGGAAATAAGCAACTGCTCATCCAGGCGGAATACCTCTTCCCGAATCTTCTGCTCGCCGGAAGGGCACTGAAAAGTACAGACCCGGCAATGCTGCTTCTCTACGTGCTGACTGCCGCGGCGGCAATCCTTGTTTTCCTGCTGGCAGGAAACCGGTTTTATCTGAAAGCGGTATCCGGCATGAACGAGGTTTCCCAGAAGCGCGAAAAGCTCTCCGCTGCAGAGGAGATGCGCGCGCTGAAGACTTCGGGCATTGTAAAGAGCTGCGCGCTCCGGGAGTGGAAGCTGCTGGTGCGCACGCCCGTGTATTTTCTGAACTGTGTGCTTTCCGCCTTTCTTGTGCCGGTCATCCTTCTGGCAGCGCTCATCGTTCCCCTGCTTGGGAACATGGAAGAGCTGCAGAAGTTCCTGCCTCAGGTGTCGCAGCTTTTTCAGATGTTCGGCACAGACCAGCTCTCCGGTGTGCTTATGCTAACTGTTTTCGCCCTCACGACGCTGTTCTGCACAATGAATCTGTCGGCTGCCACCTGCATTTCCCGCGAGGGAAGCAATTTTATCGAAATGAAATACATCCCGGTTCCCTATAAAAAGCAGCTCCAGGGAAAAATGCTCTGCGCCGTCAGCCTCAGCTTCGCGGCTACGCTGCCCTACACGTTTTTGCTTGTATTTGCAGGGGCGGCAATCTTAAAGACCCCGGTGTGGCTGCTCCTCCCGGCGCTTGCCATCAATGTTTTTACGGTATTTACCGTCAGCTATTTCCAGTTGCTCGGCGATCTCTGGAAGCCAAAGCTCTCCTGGACCAGCGAGCAGGCCGCCGTCAAACAGAATTTCATCGCCATGCTCACCATGCTCGGCGCATTTTTGGTCTGCCTGCTGCTCGGACTTGGCTGCATCGGGCTTTATCTGCTGCGGATTCCCGTCTACGGAATCCTCGCCGCAGGAATCATAGTCCTTGGCGTACTTGCCTTCGGGCTGCGCGCCTTCGCTTTCCGCTACGGAGAGCGGGCGCTGGCAAAACTGTAATCAGATACTATTCCCCGCAATAAGCTGCGTGATATCAGACCTGTACCGCAGCAGAACTGCGGGGATTTTCTCTCCGCTTATCTCTGACTGCTACTGAACGTGTGCCCTTTGCAACCGACCTTTTAAAAGTGTAAAAATCAGTCGCGCAGACATATCTCCCTCAGGTCGTTTCCATCTCCCGTTTCACGCTTTCCAGCTCCCCGGACGTCATTTCAACAAGCCTGAGAATCTCCTCCTCCGGATATCTTCCCTCCAGCATGGCCCGCGCTGTCCTTCTCTTCTCTGCCCGCCTGCCACGCCGTATCCCACGCTTTATTCCGCTTTTTCTGCCATTTTCATATACAGCCTCCGAAAGATTACACATCAGATTTATCTCCCTTCTCATATCTGCGTCCATTTTTATATGAAATTTTTCCCGCAGCAGACGCTCTTGCCGCAATTCCTGTTGTATTCATTACTGAAATTTTGGCGAGACGCCAGATTTTCTGAAATGTGAAATCATTATAGCATATCATTTTTTACATGTCAATATTTAAAAATATTTTTATAATATCTCTTACTATTTATAATATTCTCGGTCATGCAACAAATATCAGAAACAAATGTGTCTTACCTTCGACGGGAAGCCAGTCCTTTAAAGCATGTAAGCAGATATTTCTGATATTTAACATATGGCGTTTAGACAGAGGTCACAGACAGGAGCTGTCGCTGTCAGCCTCCTTCTTATACATGGCAACAAAAGAGCCAGCCCGGACAGCGTAAATCATCCGGGTTGGCTATGTCTGTTCTCATATTATAACCGGGCATCTGCCCTGTGCTGTAAATGTTCTGACAGGATAGTCAGGGTATCTGCCCCATGCTGCACATGTTCTGGTATCATCACCGGGGGCATCTGCCTTCTGCTGTCCGCGCCTTAGTTCAGCAGCGCGCTCTCCAGGTCAGAAAGCATAACATCGAATGCTGTCACGCCGCCCTCTGCGGTGTACCACACTGCCGGGTGCTCCAGAATGACAAGATTGCCGTTTTTGTATGCGTCTGTGCCCATTACCAGCTCATTTTCCATGATTTCCTGTGCGAGCTGCGCGCCGTTTGTGCCGATAGCCGCATCGCGGTCCATTACGAAAATGTAATCCGGATTCAGCGATACGATCAGCTCGAAGGACGCCTCATTTCCGTGCGCGGATTCCGCTGCGCCGCCATTTCCCTGGGCAGCCGCCTCTGTAACCGCTTCGGTTGTGCCTTCCTGTGCCTCTGTTGCTGCTTCCGTTGTACCTTCCTGTGCCTCACCTGCTGCTTCCGCTGCACCTTCCTGCGCACCGGCATTTTCTCTGCCGCCGCCCTGTCCGCCGTTGCCGCCTCGTCCGCCGCCGCTGGATTCCGCAACGTCAGCGCAAAGGTTCTCAAAGCCGACTTCCACGCCGATAAGAGAGCAGCGTCCGCCGTTTCCGATTACGTTAAAGCTGCCGCTGGTGCACATACCGATTACCGCGGTCTTTCCTTCCGCAAATTCATGCAGCGTGGCAATGCGCTCGTCAAACCCGGCAAATTTTTCTTCTATCTCAGCTTCCTTTCCGAAGATGGAGGCGATGGTCTGCGCATTCTGACGGGTACTCTCCAGAAGTCCAATTTCTGTGTCGGTAGACAGATAAACGACCGGGGCAATCTCACTGAGTGCATCGTAGCTTGCCGACAGACGTCCGCCGATGAAAATGATATCCGGCTCGCACGCCATGACCGCTTCCAGGTCTGCCTCTTTAATCGTGCCGAGATTTACGATTTCTTCATTTTCCATATAGCTCTGCAGATAATCCAGGGAGGTGGAGGCAGAGCCGACCACGCGGTCTCCCAGGTCCAGGTTAGCCAGGATATCCAGCGCCGCCATATCCAGAATCGCGATGCGCTCCGGGTCATAGGGAACCGCCATCTCTGTTTTTTCACCTGCTCCATTAAGGCAGGTAATCTCCACGGTCTCCGCCGAAGCATCCTCCGCCTGGCAGCACGCCGCCGCACCAAATGCCATCATTGCTGTCATAAGAATCGAAACTGCTTTTTTCATATCGTTTTGCTCCTCCTTAAATTTTAATAGTAAATGGAAAGAGGCTTTCCCTCGATCTCCATGATTTCAAAGTCTACATCGTAGATACGGGATAAGGTCTCTTTCGTCATCACCTCCTGCACCGTCCCGAATTTTGCGATTTTTCCATCTTTAAATGCACAGATGTAGTCTGAATAAAATGCCGCGTAATTAATTTCATGCAGCACTAAAATCACCGTCTTGCCCAGCTCATCGCAAAGGCGACGGACAATTTTCATCATATTGGTGGCGTGGTAAATGTCCAGATTATTCGTCGGCTCGTCCAGAAGCACATACTCCGTATCCTGGGCAATGACCATCGCAATATAAGCGCGCTGTCTCTGCCCTCCAGAGAGCTCGTCGATAAACCGGTCGCGGAAGCTATCCAGCTCCATATAGCGGATCGCCTGGTCGACAATACGCTCATCCTCCGGGGTAAGCCGCCCTCCGCAGTAGGGGAAGCGCCCGAACGCCACCAGCTCCTCCACCGTAAGCTTCATCTGGATATTGTTGCTCTGCGTAAGAATCGCCAGCCGCTTTGCCAGCTCCTTACTCTTCCATTTCGAAATGTCGGCGCCCTCAAATTCTACCTCGCCGCCGTCCCGCGCAATCAGACGCGAAATCACGCCCATCACCGTCGATTTTCCGGCGCCGTTCGGACCAATCAGGGACAGCACCTTCCCTTTGGGAATCTCGAAGCTTACCCCCTGCACGACTTCCTTTCCGTCGTATTTCTTTGTCAGTTTATCAATAATCATTCTTCAGGACCTCCTGTTCTTTAGCAGCAGATAAAGGAAATAAATGCCGCCGCCCACGGAAATAAACACGCTGATAGGAACGGAATACACATACACCCGCTCCACGATGCACTGCCCGCCGATCAGCACAATCATGCCAAAAAGCGCCGAGCCGAGAATCAGCTGCGAATGCCGGTATGTGTGCAGAAGCTGCCGGGACAGATTGGCAATAATCAGTCCCAGAAAGGAAATCGGTCCCACCATCGCCGTCGCCACCGCAATGCAGATGGTGACGCCCAGAAGCAGCCGCCGGATGCTCCTGTCGTAATCCACGCCGAGATTTATCGCCTGGTCCTTCCCCAGCGTCAGCACATCCAGCAGCGCCAGGTCTTTGCGCAGTACAAAAATCAGCGCGGCGAGTATAACCACCGACAAAACGATAATCTCCGAATTTATGTTGTTGAAGCTTGCCACCAGGGTGGCGAGCAGCGTGTCGTACTCATTCGGGTCCATAATGCGCGTCAGTGTCGACTGGATGCTGGAGAAAAAGGACGACAGCACCGTACCGATCAGCAGCACATAAAGCACATTATGGTTCGTCTTCTTAAACAGATAGCTGTAAATAAACGTCGCGATAATGCCCATCAACAGCACGTCCATTGCAAACGCAGCGTTTGCGTTCACCGCGAAAATGCTTGCAGAGCCTGCAAAAAAATACACCGCCGTGTGAATCAGCGTGTAAAGCGAATTCATGCCGAGCAGGCAGGGCGTCACGATCGTATTGTTGATAATCGACTGAAATACGATGGATGCGCCGCCGATGGCGAACGCCGTAATCAGCATGACGATCAGCTTCGGAATGCGGATTTTCATGGAATACTGAAACAGCTTCGGGTTATGAAAGTTTACGGCAACAAACAGGTACGCCGCCGAGCACAGCAGCACCAGCACCGCCATGATAATCAGCTTATTTTTATTTGAGAGACGTCTGGTTTTCATCACGCGTTCCCTCCTGTTCCATTCTGCGCCGCGCCTTTTCCGGTTTTTTTCGTAAAATCAAAGCGCACAGCCTTTCTGCCGCGCTTCAGGCGGTACAACAGCAGCCCGATAAACAAAATACTGCCGAGAATACCGACAATCAGCTCAATCGGCAGCTCGTAGGGGGCAATCACCACGCGCCCGATCATATCGCAGCCCAGCACGAAAATGGCTCCGAACAGCGCCGTGTCCACCAGCGTTCCGCGGATTTTGTCCCCCTTAAACATGGCGACAACATTGGGCACGATCAGACCTATGTAGGAGATAGAGCCGACCACCACCACGACTGACGCCGTAATCATCGCCGCAATGCTCAGTCCCATAAACAGCACCAGATTGTAGGGGACGCCGAGGTTTCTGGAGAAATCCTTTCCCATACCGACAATATTAAAATGATTGGCAAAGATAAACGCCAGAATCACCAGCGGAACCACCAGATAAACAATCTCGTAGCGCCCGCGCAGAACCATTGAAAAATGTCCCACCAGCCAGGAGGACAGCGCCTGCGTCATCTCATACTTGTACGCCAGATAGTTTGTGACGCCGTTTATCACGTTGCCGAACATAATGCCGACCAGCGGCACCATCACCACATCCTTAAAGGTGATGCGCTGGATAAACCATACAAAAATCCAGGTGCCGAGGATGGCGAACACAAATGCAAAAATCGCTCTGCCCCACAGCGTGGACTGCGGCATAAACAAAAGCGCCAGCAGGATGCCGAACTGTGCCGAAGAAATCGTAGCTCCGGTGGTCGGGGAAACAAATTTGTTCATGCAGAGCTGCTGCATAATCAGTCCCGCCACACTCATGCCGACGCCGGTGCAGAGAATCGCCAGCAGGCGTGGCAGTCTGGAAACAAGGAAAACCTCCCACTGCTGCAGATCTCCCGCAAGCAGTCCCGCCGCATCCACATCCAGCACGCCGATAAACAGCGACCAGATGGACAGCACCGCCAGGGCGACTGCCAGAATTATTGTAAGACTATACTTCCGAATAACAATCCCTCCATTGTTAGTTTCAACTAACTTTTGTAGCAAAAAAAAGAAGCCTGTCCGCGCAATGATATTCGTCTGGCCTATTACCTTCAGAAATCAAAAATGCGCTCTGTGCTAAGTTACAGAACGCATTATAACAGACTCTCTTCTGCCGTTTCCACTCCAAACGGTTCTTTCAATGCTCCAAAAGGATACTTTTCCGGTATTCCGTCGGGGAGACGCCCATCACCTCGCGGAACGCCCGCGAGAATTTGCTGCTGTTATCGTACCCGAAGGAAGCGGCGATCTGCGCGACCGGCGTGTCCGTTGTTTTTAAAAGCTGCGCCGCCGCCCGCATTTTGTATGCGCGCAGATAGGTCTGGATAGATTCCCCGTAAACGCTGTAAAAGCATTTTTTCAGCCGGGCAGGGGATACGTAAAACTGCTCCGCAAGCTGACGGATGGTCAGCCGCCTGTCCATATGCTCATTGATAAAACGGCAGACGTCCTTTGCCAGCTCCACCTGCGATTTCTGGCAGGAATGCTGACCGGACTGCGAAAGCGCCGTATCCAGGCTGCTCAGAAACAGAAACAGCTCCAGGACCTTCACCTTCAGATAGCCCTTGCGGATATCCTCCGGAACCGTGTAGAGCTCGGAAAAAACGTGCTCCAGACGCGCCGTGGAGCGCATAATAAAGCAGCGGTTTTCCGCGCAGAACTTCTCCAGAAGCGCAGCCGGGCTCACCCGCACATCCGCCAGAAAACAGGAAAGGCACCGCGGCGTCAGCTCCGGGTCGACAATCACGGAAACGCCGTAATAACGCCCCGTCGGGCAGTATACGGCGGTGCCGCTGCCCGCGCTTTTGCAGACCGCCATGTCGCCCGCGGCAAGATAAAAAAACTGCTCCCCGGCATCGTATTCAAACCGCCCCTCCCGGCAGTGCGTGATTTCCAGCACGCCCGCCGGATAAGAGGGCGGATAGGTGTACGTCTGCATCCGGGCGTCCTTATAGCACACCCAGATTCCCGGAAAAACAGGATATTCCGTAATCGTCAGCTCGCCGTCGTCATTCGCCACCCGGTAAGCGATACAGTCTTCATTTTCAAAAAGTAATCTGGCATCCCTGTCGCAGGTGCCCTCGCATAAATTCATCTTCATGCAGGCTATGATAACATCACATTTCTTTTTTGTCAATTTCCGCCCTGCCGTATTTTTCCCGTTGCCCTTCCTCTAATTGCTTTTCTTATACTCATTCGGCGTCATTCCCATAAGCTTCTTAAATACGCGGGTAAAATACTTCTCGTCCTTAAACCCGACCTTATAAGCAATCTCATAGGTTTTAAAATACTTCTGCTTCAGATAGGCGCACGCGTGCTCTATGCGGACCTGGTTCAGATAATCCACAAAGCCCTTCCCGCAGACCTGCGGAAAGCTGGTGGAGAGATAGCCCGGCGAAATCCCCGCCACATCCGCGACGCGCTGGAGCGTAAGCTCTTCGCTATAATGCTCCTCCACATATTCCCTGGCGCGGCTGACCGCTCCAAAGCTGGCGTTCTCTTCCTCATGCACCTGCACAACTCCGGCTATCTCATCGGCAATTTCCATGATCTGCTTCAGAATATCAGAGGAACGGCTGGGCTTTAGCATATAGCAGCGGGCGCCGTAACGCACCGCCTGCTGCGCATACTTAAATTCCTCATAGCCGCTTAAGATAATCGTTGCCGGCAGGATTCCCGCTCCCTTCGTCTCCTTCATGACATCGATTCCGTCCTTTCCCGGCATCTGAATGTCCAGAAGCATAATTTCGGGATGCTTTTCAAATATGATGTCAATCGCCTCCTGCCCGTTCCGCGCCAGATAAATCTGTTCAAAGCGGTCGGTATGCAGACGGATATATTTTTCCATTCCGTTTCGTATCGTATCCTCATCCTCCGCTATTAATAACCGCACACGCTCACCCCTCTTCCATGTCCGCCGGCAGGCAGACCGTCACCAGCGTTCCCCTGCCCACCCGGCTCTCAATATTCAGTTCAAAGTTTTCTCCGTATTTCAGTGCCAGACGCTCCCGGACATTTTTAATCGCATACCTGCCGATCCGCTGGCCGGAATAAAACTTATCGCTGTCTTCCTCCCATATCCGCCTGAGCTGCACATCATCCATACCGACGCCGTTATCCCGGACAAAAAATTTTACAAATGCCCCTTCCATACGCGCGGCAACCGTAATTTTAAAATCCTTTACCGCATCCTGCATCCCGTGAACTACGGCGTTTTCCACAAAAGGCTGCAGAATCAGCTTCGGTATTTTCACATTCAGAGCCGCCGGCTCCACCTCAAAGCTGTAATTCATCTGCTCATGAAAGCGGAGCTTCTGGATTTCCAGATAGCGCTCCAGAAGCTGAAGCTCCATCTCCACAGTCACCATACTCTTTCCCTGTCCCAGTACAAGCCGGAAGAGCTGCGCCAGCTCATATACGCTCTCCGCCGTTTTTTCATCGCCCTCTCCCTCCGCCTGCCAGTAGATGCTGTCCAGCGCATTGTACAGAAAATGAGGATTTATCTGTGCCTGCAGGACGGCAAGCTCGCTCTCGCGTTCCCGCAGCACCATCACGTAGTTTTTATTAATCAGCTCGCGGATATCCGTTACCATCTGGTTAAAGCATGACGCCACTTCACCGATTTCATCTTTTGTGGTAATTTCAATCTGCTGTTCAAAATCGCCCCTGCGAAACTTTCCCATCGCCACACAGACCTGCTCCAGCGGCTTCGAAATCACATACGAGATTATAATCGTCAGCGGCAGGATGCCCAGCGATATACCGATAAGCAGCAGCAGCGGAATGTAGGCAATCTCTCCGAAAATGTCAAAAAAGCCCTTTGTGGGCACTACCTTAAAAAATATCCACTGGTCGTCCGTTACGCTGCCTCCGTATATCTCCCGTTTTCCGCAGCGGACCTGCATGTTTCCCTTCAGCGCCTGCATATTTTCCGCAATATACCCGCGCACCTCTTCATCGACATTCCCGCAGATCAGAAGCTCGCCGCCGTTTTTTTCGTACAGCAGAATCGCTTCCTTCTCCGACTGAAGCGCATTCCGGCAGAGCTTCTCTATCGCTTCCAGCGAGATCCCGATGGTGGTATATCCCAGCATCTGCGATTTCGCCGTATTATAGACCGCCCTGCAGAGAACCAGCTTGTCCGACCTGCTTCCCTGATAGATTTCTCCGTTTCCATGCGGCACATACACCCACAGCCCCTTTCCAAGGAGCGCCTTTGTCCGCTGATAAATTCCGGTAGCGCTGATTTCCTCCAGCGTCGAAATATAAGAGCTGGCGTCCATGCAGCGCAGATACGGCGTCACTCCGTTTTCCGGATAAACAGACAGCGTCTTGATATAACCCTTCAGCGCAATAATATCCTCCACCATACGCATGGGCGCAAGATTCTGCCAGAGCCGGACGTCCCGGCTGACGGCTTCCGGGTCATCCGTGGTGAGAATGCTCCGTATATCATTATTGATTGCCAGGTTCAGAGAAAGATTTCTTACATCCTCCTCGATAATATCCAGAGAGGACTGCAGGTTGTTAATATTCTGCCTCTGAAGCCTGGCATATTCGTTGCCGGATTCCCGGTAGCGGTACACCGTCACCGCAATGCAGATGACAAGCAGCAGCGGAATCAGCACGACATACATATAGAAAACAATCTTCCTTCTGATAGACATATTCCCTATCTTTTCCCGCAGCCTTCCCATTTCTGCACCTCCGAGCCATTTTTCCGGCGGCAATGTCAGCCTTTTACCGCTCCCATTGCCACACCCTTTGTAATGTGCTTATTCAATATAATATAAATGATAACCGCCGGGGCAGCCGTCAGCGCCATGACCGCAAACTGCACCGCATAATTGGAGGAATACTGCCCGGTAAATTCCAGCACCGAGAACGGCAGCGTCTTCCATTTCGGCGAACTTAAATAGGTGCTCGCCATCATAAATTCATTCCAGTTGTTTAAAAATGTCATGATAGATACCGTCGCTATGGATGGCTTCAGTATCGGCGTAATAATCTGGAAAATAATACGGTAAATCCCGCATCCGTCCATGACAGCCGCTTCCTCCAGCTCCGCCGGGACCGCGCTCATAAAGCTGGTCATCAGAAACAGTCCCTGCGGAAGGGAAAATGCCACATAAGGAATCAGCAGCGCCCAGATGGTGTCCGTCATGTGCAGCGTACTGTAAATTTTGTAATTCGGAAGCAGCGTTGCGTGGATAGGAATCATCATGCCCATCAGAAGCAGCGTCTTTACAAATCCGTTCAGCTTCCACTGCATCCGCAGGCAGGCGAACGCCGCCATGATGGAAACCAGCAGCACCAGAAGAACCGCCAGCCCGTTGATCAGAAGGCTGTTTTTCAGATAGTGCAGGAAATTTCCGTCCACAAATGCTTTCACATAGTTGCCCCACTGGATTTTTTCCGGAATAATCAGCAGCCCGCTTGTAAACATTTCATTACTGCTCGCCAGCGAAAAATCCAACAGCCAGATTAATGGAAAAATCTGGATAACGGCAACAAATATCAGTATCGCCCAGAGGATTACTTTTCCAACGGACATTTTTTTCTTTTCTGTTCTTTTCATATCTTATGCCCTCCCTTCCGGTCTGCGCTCTTCAAAAATTTTGTTCAGAAATACCGTCGCAAGAAGGCAGATAATGATAAATACAACGCTGATCGCATTGCCGTAGCCGTACCGGAACGCTTTAAACGCCTGCTGGTACAGATAGGTCGCCGTAAACTGGGTGGCATTGCCCGGTCCGCCGTTGGTCAGAAGGTACACTGTTTCCATCTGCTTTAAAGCGGAGATAACAGCCATCGTGACATTCACCTGGATGACCGGCTTCATCAGCGGGAGCGTGATGCGCAAAAAGGTCTGCCTCTGATTCGCCCCGTCGATCGCCGCCGCCTCGTAAAGCGTCGGGTCGATATTTTTAATGCCGGAGTAGTAAATCAGCATACCCCAGCCGAAGCCATGCCAGATAAGCACCACCAGCACCGACCAGATCGCGTTTTCCGCACTGAGCCAGTTGACCGTCCCCTTATAACCGAACAGCTTCAGAATATTGTTCAGCAGACCGAAGTTGGGATTGTAGATAAACTTCCAGAGGTATGCGATCACGGCTACCGAGATAACGTTCGGAATAAAGTACACGCAGCGGAAAAAGGATTCGCCCTTTCCGCTTAATTTATCGAGCACCGCGGCTACGATAATCGCCAGCGGATGCTGGATGCAGATAAATCCGATTGCCAGAAGCAGGGAATTGCGCAGCGCCGTAAAAAACGCTTCATCCTTCATCAGCGCCTTATAATTGTCCAGCCCGATCATATTCCAGGAGCCCATGCCCGAATAATCCGTCAGCGAATAATATACGCTCAGGCATATCGGAGCCAGGATCGCAAATACAAAAAGCAGGACGCCCGGCAGCACAAGGCTTGTTATTACCAGCTTATTGCTGTACATTTTTTTCATAACAATAACATTCCTTTCTAATTATAGCACAAATTATTAAGAGCAGCTACCCTGTTCCGGCAGCCGCTCTTTTTCTTACTTATTTAATGCTGTCTATTTGCAGGCCGCTCCGATGTCTGCAAGAAATGTGTCGATGTCCATCGTTCCGTTGGAAACACTCTGAATCTCGCTTTCAATGCAGGTCTTAAAAGCGGAAGGTCCGCAGTCATTGACCGGCGTTCCGGAAACGCTCGTTGCTTCCGTAACAATATCTACGATCTGCTTCATCAGCTCAGTTTCTTCTCCGGTCATATATTCGGTCTGATCCTGTGCCGACATGCCGACGCCATTCTCCCAGCCATACTTTGAAAGCTTGTCCGGCTGATACATATAGTTAAGGAATTTAATTGCTTCTTCTTTGATTTCCGAGTTTGCTGACACGCCATATCCGCCGCCGTTCCATGCCGCGATATCTGTTGCGGAAGCTGCGCCGCCTTCTACGACCGGCATAGTAAATACGCGGATGTTTGTGCGGATTTCCTCCGGGATATCCTCGTTAAGCGCCATAGACGCCTCCCAGCTTCCCATGTAGAACATCGCCGCCTGTCCGTTTGTAAACAGGTTCATGGCTGTTCCGTAGTCCTGTGAATCATAGCCGACCTGGAAAAGTCCCGCATCCGCTGCATCCTTCAGAAGCTGTGTCGCCTGCTTTATAGTATCCGCGGTAAAATCGCCGTTTGCAACAGCATCCGCTACCGTCGTCTGATAATCTGCTCCTGTAATCTTGTAGAGCACATCGGAAAGATAAACCGCCATCGGCCATCCGTCTCCGCCGTCCATTGCTACCGGCGCAATGCCTGCTTCTGTAATGGTCTTTCCAAGCTCCAGAAGCTCGTCGTATGTAGAAGGCACGCTCCAGCCGTTGTCCTCAAACATTTTCTGGTTATAATAGAAAACCGCTACATCTGTGTTTCTCGGAAGTCCGTAAAGCTTACCGTCCTTCTTAAAGCCTTCCAGCGATCCTTCAATGAATTTGTAGTCCGCATAATCAGCTTCGTTCAACTCTGCGAGCACGCCTGCATCCAGTACCTCATCGAGGAAAGAAGGCTGTCCCCAGATGCTCACTACATCCGGCATTCCTTCCATCGCATACGCCTTGAATTTTGTTTTGTACGCTCCCTCATCCAGCGCTTCCACTTCAATCGTAACGTTCGGATTCTCCGCCATGTACTCGTCGATAATCGTCTGCTCTACCAGTCCCTGCCCGTTTTTACGGTCCGGAAGATTGGAAAACACCTTTAACGTTACCTGCTCCTCTGCCTGTACGGCTGCTGTTCCGCCCAAAAGACCTGTTACCATTGCCGCTGCCAGCGCTGCTGACCACCATTTTGCTTTCATATCCTGATCCCTCCTGATTTTCTGCCGTCTATGAAAACCCTTTTTCCGGTTCCCTCCGGCTTTCTCTTGATGAAATCAGTATAGCACCCGTTTTCTTCAGATTACAGATACCAATCTTTCAAAATAGTGGACAATTTTCATGTATGCAGACAGTTCCGGCAAACATTGACAAGATAACGGGCATTCCGATATAATGAAAAAAATAATAAGGAAAGGGACGGCAAGACATTATGTCGTTTTCAAAGAAATATACGGAAGCAGGTCTGCCTGCGGACAATAATTATCTGGAATGCGGACTGCCCGCTTTTTTGCAGGAATCTGTGCTGGCAATGAAGGAAGCGTGGAAAAAGCGGGATGCCGGAGAGAAGTATCTGCACTGGGACTGCGACTATTGCAATCTGCAGAGTGATATTAACAATGCGGAGGTAAACCAGCTAATCAGCACGGAGCAGGCATGGTACCTCCGGGAAAAATATTTAAGAATAGAAAGGATTTGAAAGAATGGCGGTGACTGATTTTACGCATCTTCCCAGACGGAATAAAATGTATGCGGGTGCAAACGGAAGTAAAATATGCGTTATATATGAAAATGCCCCATATATGCTGAAGTTTCCTCCTTTGGCAAAGCAGAATAAGGAAATGAGTTACAGCAACAGCTGTTTTTCAGAATATCTTGGCTGCCAGATTTACGAAAGTATCGGCATACCGGTCCAGAAAACCCTTCTTGGCACCTATACGGTAAAGGGACAGCAGAAAATCGTAGTGGCATGCAGTGATTTTACAGAACCCGGTATCGTTCTGCAGGATTTTGCCTCACTGAAAAACCAGATGATTGATTCGGAACGGAACGGTTACGGCACTGAACTGTCAGATATTCTTCTGACCTTCGAAGAGCAGACTGCCATTGATTCGTCAGCTCTTGCTGCACGCTTCTGGGATATGTTTATTGTAGATGCTTTTATCGGAAACTGGGACCGGCATAACGGCAACTGGGGTTTTCTGTACGACACCAGAACAGATGATATGACACTTGCCCCCGTTTTCGACTGCGGAAGCTGTCTCTATCCCCAGGCCGATGAAACTATTATGCAGACTGTACTGGAGCAGCCCGACGAACTGCATTTCCGCATTTATGAAATCCCAACCTCTGCCATTATGTTAAACGGCAAAAAAATCAAATACTATGATTTTATATCCTCTCTTCAGAATGAGGATTGTAACCGTGCGCTGCAGCGTATCGTACCCCGGATTGATATGGAACATATCCAGCAGATTGTGGAGGGCACACCTTTTCTCAGCACTCTGCAGCGCCGGTTTTACCTTACCATGCTGACAGAGAGAAAACGGCTTATTTTAGATTTCTCCCTCTCAGCACTGGTAAAGCGAGGCAGCAGACAGACTGATATCTGAAGCCGGCATAAGCCTTTATCCCAACAACCTCTTAAAGACACCCGCCAGACCAGAGGCGGGCTTTGCAATGTATCCGCACTCATAAAAATGGCGGAGGTAGCTCTTCATCAGCGCAGCGTCCACCGGCGGACAGGTAATGCCGCTTCCCGCCAGCAGCCTGTCGGTGTTGCCGGTATCGAACTCTGCCTGGCGCACACCGAAGCGTTCCACCATATTCTCGCCCGCCTGCCGCTTATCCGTGAACAGGCAGGATAAGATGCGCAGCACATTCTCCTCATTGGAGCAGGCCTCCAGCTTCTGACACCACTGTTCGAACGGAAGATGACCGACCCGGTAGCCGAGACGGTTTAAAAGCGCATAAAAATCCTTCATCGGCATCAGATGCCCGTTAATGATATTAAACGCCTGCCCGGCGGAAGCCGTCTGAAAGGCAATGCACACAATCGCATCCGCCACATAATCGACCGGCGTCAGATGAAGATTTACCTCGATTTCCGGCACACAGCCCATCTGGATACATCCCACGATGGAGCGGCTGATTAAGTCTTCCAGCTTCCAGATACCGTCCTTCAGGGTACCGGTAATATCTCCCGGACGGTAGATACTGACGCGCAGTCCCCGCTCCTGTGCGATCCGCACAAGTTTTTCCGCTACCCATTTCGTCTCGGAATATCCAAGGAAATAGCCGTCCGGCGATTCCAGCGGGTCGTTTTCCATGACGTGCCGCTCAAAATGGCTTGGATTATCATAAACACTGTAGGAAGAAATATAATGGAAATATTTCGCGCGTCCCCGGCAGGCAAAGCGCAGCGCCTCTATGGTTCCCTCCACATTCGTGCGCTTCATCTGCGTATACGGGAACACAAAATTCAGAATCGCCCCGTTGTGGATGACCATGTCTATCTCCTGCGAAAGGGATTCGTACAGCCCGGACGCAATTCCCAGATTCGGCAGATTCAGATCCCCCGGCACCGGAATGATATATTTTCTATATTCCTCCTCCCAGCAGTGGAAACGGCGCATATTCTTTTCGATCCGCTCCATCAGATTTTCCGTGGAAGAGCCGCGCCCGTGGCAATATACCTTTATGCCGCTGCCGCCCTTCTGCCGTATCAGAGAGCGCATCAGATACGCACCCAGAAAGCCGGTCGTCCCCGTAACCAGAATGTTTCTGCATTCCCTGGGACTGCACGCATAGCCGCTTTGCAAACGGACGTCCTCATCCAGCCTGCACTCCGCGCGCAGATCCAGCTTCCGGCTCTTTACATCGCCGTTTAACAGGGCACTGATATAGCCGGAGATTCCCTCTATCGTGGGCGCCGCCGCGATTTCCCGCAAATCGATATTAATATCCAGGTCATTTTCCAGCTCGCAGACCAGCTCCATCAGACGCAGCGAATCGCCGCCTTTTTCCATGAAGCTGTCCTCCGGACCAAATTCCGTGCCCGGCAGAAGCAGTTCAAACATATTCCGTACAATCGGGCGGACGTCCTCCGGGGACGGATTTTCCGGAAGCACCACCTTTTTCCGTTCAGCTTCCGCAGCCGCCTTTCCTTCCGCCGCATCGCCGTGCTTCTGCGTACTGAACAGAACCTTCAGACGGTTCGCCTCATAATTATCCCTTGCCGCCAGCGTTTTTATCTTCTGGTTATCGGTCCGCGGCAGACTGCCCGTCTCCACAAAAACAACGTCCATAAAGGAAAACCCGAAGGTATGGGAAACAGCCTTATTAATCTGTGCCGCAATTCCCTTAAAATCAGCGGCAGGCTCACATTCCGCGCAGAGAACCGGGCGCTCGCCGCCGTTCTGGCTTACGGAAAACAGCGCAATAGCGTTCATAGGCAGTGCGACGCCCGCTTCCTGAAGCAGCAGAATAATATCATTCGGAAAAATATTTCTGCCCCCGATAATGATCATTTCCTTGATGCGCCCGGTCAGATAGAGCTGCCCGCCGTACACGGCACCCATATCCCCGGTGCGGTAAAACTGCCCCTCATATCCGGCAATGGACGCTGCAAAGCTCTTACTCTCCTGCGGATTTTTCCAGTAGCCTTTGCATACATTGGAACCTTGCAGGTAAATTTCTCCGATTTCCCCGTCCCGGCACGCAGTACCATCCCCGCGTACCGCCACAACCTTCATATCAATTGCCGGACGCCCTACGCTCACAATCGATTTCCCGCCATCTTCCTCCGGCAGAAATTTTCCTTCGCGGTAAGCATCCAGACTGATATCCACGCGGCGGAAATCCCGGCTGGACAGCGTCGCCACACAGACGCACTCCGACAGTCCGTAGCCCGGCGCAAAGGAATCCGGCGATACCCGGAACAGTCTGCAGAATTTATCAATCGTATAGAAGTCGACAAATTCCGAGCCGTTGATAAAATGCGTCATGGAGGACAAATCATACTTCTGTGCTTCTTCCTCCGTAACCAGCCTCGTGCAGAGCTCATATGCGGAATTGGGGCCGGTCGTAATGGTCGCGCGATACCTGGACATCACCTCCAGCCAGACCGTCGGCTTCTGCAGAAACTGCAGGGTGGGAATAAAGCAGGCGTGCGCATCATTTGCAAACACCGGCAGAAAAATACCCACCACAAGCCCAATATTGTGATAAAACGGAACCCAGGACGCCAGCACCTGCTTTTCCCTGTTAAAGTCAAAGATTTCCAGACACAGATCAATACAGCTCATCACATTTTTATAAGTAACCATAACGCCCTTGGGCGCCGACGTGGAACCCGATGTATACTGCAGATAGAGCAGGTCGTCCGCATCATGGGCGCAGAGCAGCTCCGGTCCGTGATAAGGCTTTATTTTATCTGTATAAATGCGTTTCAGAGTAAGCACTTGAAAGAACGCCTGGCGCATCAGCGCGCCCGCCGCATTATTTTCGCTTG
Source organism: Marvinbryantia formatexigens DSM 14469 (assembly GCF_025148285.1). Classification (NCBI taxonomy): domain Bacteria; kingdom Bacillati; phylum Bacillota; class Clostridia; order Lachnospirales; family Lachnospiraceae; genus Marvinbryantia; species Marvinbryantia formatexigens. The sequence goes on from NZ_CP102268.1 coordinate 1,486,868, forward strand.
TTTTTATCTGAAGCAGATTACCGACGCCCAGACCGCACAGTATCAGCTTCTGAAATCCCATATGGACGAGACCCGGCGGGCAAGACACGACCTCCGCCATCATCTGCGCGCCCTCCAAGGATATGTTGACAAAAAGGACCTTGCCTCCCTTGCTTCTTATCTGCAGGATTACAGCAAAAGCATTCCTGCTGAGGCGCTCTCTGATTATTGCGGAAATTGCGCCGTCAATTCTCTTCTCTGCTATTATGCGGAAAAAGCCGCCAGCACCGGAATCCGGATGCACATTTCTTTCTGCGCACTCACAGATACGCCCATTCTGGAACCGGATTTCTGCGTGATTCTCGGCAATCTTCTGGAAAATGCTGTGGATGCCTGCCGCAAAAATGCAGGCGGCGGTTCCCCGCTGATTTCTGTCCGTGCCGCCAGAGCCGGCAGCCATATGTTTACGATTACCGTAGACAATACCTGCTCTGTCAGCCCTGCCTTTCTGGAAGACCGCATTCTCTCCAGCAAGCACGAAAGCTTCGGCATCGGAACCGATTCCGTGCTTAACATCGCCCGCAGATACAACGGGGATGCCCGGTTTGAATGGAAGGACAATGTTTTCTTTGCCTCTGTCATGCTCAATCCCTGACCTTTCCCGGATAGCAGCGTCCGCCCTGGCAGGCGCGTCCATTTATTGTACAAGCACCCAGCCGTCCAGCCAGCGCAGAAACGTCGACACATATCCGGCGGAAACCGGCTGCCCGGACAGCACCGGGTAAAATAACAAAAATAACACATACGCGGCCGCCCCATAGAACGCCACCAGAGCAGCGAATCTGCTTTCCCCCAGACGCGGTCTCCACAGCGCAAAGCTGTATGTAATCATGCAGACCACAATGGGCACGCTGGGAAAATAATGGTAAGCAAACGTGCACCTTGTAACAAGGCTCCACGGCAGGTAGCAGAATGCATACGCGATGCAGAGAAACATGGCGTTTCTGTCCTTCTTTTTCAGACAGAGGTACAGCATATAGATACATGCCGGGATTCCCGCCCACCATACCAGCGGATTTCCGAAAGCGCTGATTCCCTGGCGCATTGTGTCATCGATGATTCTGGAATAATAAAATACCGGGCGAATCATCAGCGGCCACTCATACCACGCGGACGCATACGCATGGTCCGCCTTAAGTCCCGTATGGTAGCGGAACATATGCTTCTGGTTCGCCAGCATCCGCGCAAGCAGTCCCGTATCCGTCCCGTTGGAAAACGGCAGATAGGAAAGCAGGTAAATCAAAAACGGTACCGCCACAAAAAAGAGAATGCAGAAAATCAGTGTTTTCACCGTATCCATACGAAAGCTTTTAATGATATAAGCGTGGGAAATCCCGCCGCTGCTGCCCTCCGGCGATTTCCGGGCAAAGACATATTCCCGGTACCTGCGCCACAGCGTCAGAAAGAACAGCACTGCCAGCCCTGCCCCGGCATAGAATCCGGTCCATTTGCAGGCGATTCCCAACCCGAAAGAAACCCCGCAGGCTCCCAGCGGCAGAAATGTGCGCCGCAGGGGCGTATCGTAAAAGCTCATCCGGCTGTACTGATACATAAAATAAAACATCAGGATCGTAAAAAACGTGATAAACACATCAATCGTCGCAATTCTGGTCTGCGTAAAATGCATGAAATCAAACGCAAACAAAAAAGCTGCAAATCCGCCCAGCAGGCGGCTTTTTGTTATATCACGCCCCAGCAGATACAAAAACGGAAGCATCAGAATCCCGAAAATGACACCGACGACCCGGAAGCCGAACGGCGTAGTCCCAAAGCAGTACGCCCCAAGGGCAATCAGAATTTTCCCAAGCGGCGGATGCGTCGTCTCAAAGGCACGGGTGCCATTCAAAAACTCGTAAGCTGTTCTTGTGTAATAGCACTCGTCAAAATAGGCGCCGCTCTGGTAATCAATCTCCTCCGGCAGCAGAACCGTCTCATCAAAGAGCGCCTCCATTCCCGCCGTATCTGCAGGCTTCACAATTTCTCCGTCCGCATTCTGTATTACCAGCTCCGCAATGGTCATATCACTCCCCGGATTAGTGAGCCGCAGATATTTTCCGGACGCTGTAAAAGAAGCGCTTCCCCAGCAAAATACCGTCCGCATATCGACCTCCTGCGCGTTCTGCCACGGCTCGTCCTGCGAATTTCTCCATTCTATCGTCACCGTATGATAAGCGGAATCCTTTAAATACCAGATCAGACTCCCGGAGCCTGGTTCTTCCTCCAGTTCCAGCACAATCGACTGCCCGGAGGGAAGCGCATATTCCGTAATGGGCGCCTCTGTGATTCCCAGTTTCCAGAAGGCAATGCAGCCATAAAACAGACAGATTGCCGCGATTATACAAAAATCCATCTTCCCGAAGGACATCCGCCCGGCGCTTCGCACCGGAGCAGCTTCCTTTTCGCCGTCCCCGGCAGGCGCCAGAAGCGCCCGGAAAAAATACAGCGCCGCCGCTGCGGTAAGCAGCCCGGTGACAACGAGCCACACCTGTCCGCTCCACGCCGCTTCTGCCTGCCGGACATAATAAAAATAAGCCGTTTTATATAGGAGGCAGGCGGAAAACGCCGCATAGCAGTCAAAAAATCTGGAATCCTTGCTGTATACGTATAAAAGCAGCAGAAGGAGCAAAGCCGGGTACAGAAGGCTGCTGTCGCTTCCCGCAGTCAGAAGCCCTGCAACGACAGCCAGAGCTGCGCACGCCTTCAGGCAGCCGGAAATAAATCTTTCCCGGCTTCTTCCCGCATTTACCAGCAGCAGAAACAACAGCACTGCAAGGCGCAGTGCCCATGTCTGCTGCCCTTCCCCGGCGGCAAAGCATATAACGATTGCCGGGTTGAACAGGTAAATTCCAGTCATCCCAAGCGCCGCATCGCCGCCGCTCTTTCTTTTTAGCGCGATGAAAAGGGACGCCCCGGCAAGCAGGTCGGAAACAATGCCCAAAATATTCTTCCACGCCGTTTCCCATCCTCCCGCCCACAATGCCAGTGCAAAACGCAGAAGGCACGCCAGCCACAGAATCGCCAGAAGCATGGAAAGCTGCCGGACTGTGTCCGGTCCGGAAATACACTCTCCGGAATCTGTCCCGGAGAGATTTGTTCCGTCTTCCTCCCGGCAGGATTTTGCATATGCCTTATAAAAACAATACAGCATCAATATCACGATGATATGAACTCCAACCATGTCTTTCCCTCAGTCGTTACTGTTCACTCCGTTCGCAGTAACCCTCAGTCTGCTTCTTTCTCTGTCGCCACAGTCCGGGCAGGTCTTTACCGCTAAGTGCAAAAAACCTGGATGAACTGTAAACATCTGTTATGATATACCGGATAGATACCGTACGCTTTTGCGGTATTTTTCCAGAGAACTGACCTCCACAAGAACCGACGCGTCCGGGCACATTGCCGGAAGAATCTTCTCCCAGGCAATATCGCCGTCTCCCACCGGAAGATGCTCGTCGACCCGCCCGTGATTGTCATTGATGTGATAATGGGCAATATAAGGCGCACACGTCTGCTGCCACACAGAAATCTCCGTCTTCGACAGATGGGCATGAGCCAGATCCAGGCAGACAGACAGGCGCTTTCCCTGCATCCGCCGGGCAAGGGCAACAAGACAGTCCGGCTCCTCGTCAAACATGTTTTCCATATAAATATGCAGCCCCGGATACTCCTCCAGCAGCGCTGTCAGATATTCCTCGTTCCTGTCGATCCAGCCTTTCCGGTAATTTTCCTCGTAAAAATTTGGTATAATATTTGTGTGAAGAATCATCCCCTTCACCTGCAGCCGCAATGCAATCTCGCTGACTTGCCGTATCCGGTAGTCGCTCGCCCGGCGTATCAGCGAATCCGAAGAATGGATTGTAATATCCAGGAAGGGACCGTGCAGGGTATCCCCGCTTCTGTCGCGTCCCGCTCCGAGATACGCACGGATGCGCCGCTCGGTCTCCTCTTTTCTGTCTAAAATTCCGGGCAGCATGAAATCATTATATTCAAAAGGAATATTCAATGCCGTCCATTCCTCCAGATGCTCTATGTCAGGTATCCCGTGATATCTCATGCTTCCTCCTTATATTCATTTTCTCAACGGACTCTGTCCAGCGCGTAAACCATAACGCCCCGCGATTTTCCCTTCAGCGGAATTTCCCCGATTTCCGTAACCTCTATCCGCTCCTTCAGCCGTTCGTATACAAATTCGCTGATAAAAATCTGTCCTGCGCCTGCGTTTGCCTCCAGGCGCGCCGCCGTGTTCACGGTGTCTCCGATTGCCGTATAATCCATCCGGAAATCCGAGCCGATATTTCCGACAACTGCATCGCCGCAGTTTACACCGATTCCATAGCTCACCTTTTTGCCGAAACGTTCCATAAACTTCGCGGCGATCCGGTCGCTTCCCGCCGCGATATCCCGCGCCGCGCAGACCGCTTTGTAAACATAATCCTCGCTGTCAAAGGGCGCGTTGAAAACCGCCATTGCAGCGTCCCCGATAAATTTGTCCAGAGTTCCGCCGTTCTTAAAAATCGCATCTGTCACAAGCCCCAGATATTCATTAAGAATTTCCACCACCTGCTCCGGCTCCAGCGCCTCGCTCAAAGGCGTAAATCCGCGGATATCCACGAAGAGCACCGCAATATGTCTTTTTTCCCCGCCAAGCTTCAGCCGGTAATCGTGATGCTTCGATATTTCCTCCACCACCTGCGGCGCGACATACTTCCGAAACGCGTGCATGATTTTCCGCCTCTGCAGAACCTCAGCCGCATATTTACTGACAATGCTCCATACCAGCACGACCAGAACGGACAGCGGAAAGGAAATCATATGGATTACAACGCCCTTTTCGTCCAGCTTCAGACAGAACAAATACCAGCCTGCAATGATGACTGCCGCCCCCAGGACGTTCACCGCGATTTTCATGCGGACAGCCAGCAGCGTCAGCGCAAAGGCAATCGACGCGTAGCAGAGCGCGTTCCAGAATCTGCTTACCTGCACCAGACTGCGCCCCTCCAGCAGGCTCTGGATAATATTGGCGTGAATCTCCACACCGTACATCTGAGCGCCCTTCCCGCTTGGGACAGAATATGCATCCCCCATTCCGGCAGCATGCGCTCCGACCAGCACAATGCTGTCTGCAAAAGCCGCCGCGGGAATCCTGCCCTCCAGCACATCAATCATAGATACCGTCTCGTAGGTATCCGGTCCTCCGGTATAATCAATGAAAATGCCGTGATTGGCACTCGTCTGCCGTTCATTTTCTGTCTCTGTCGTTTCCGTCTGCCGCCCATTTTCCGCCATCCGGACGATTGCGGAAGCAAAGGATTCGTAGCCGCCGCATTCCAGAAGCGTATAGCGCACACTGTTATCCCTGTAATCCTGCACGGTATTAACAAATCCCATCTGTACAATATCCGCCAGCTCCCCGAAGGGCGTTTCCACCATGTCGATGTGAAGCTGGTTGACCGTGCTCTTCCCGTTCTCTGTCTCAATCTGGGTAGAGAAAACCAGGTTGCATGCCATGACAATATTGTCATATTTTTTGCAGGCGTCCACAAGGAGCTGGTCTTCCTCTCCCTTTTCACTTACCATCAGAATATCCAGACCGATTGCCCCCGGCGCATACTCCCCGCCGTCAAGCAGCTCAATCAGCTCCGCGTATGGTTCTCTCGTCCATGTTTCAAACTGCCCCAGCGCTTCCAGTGTTTTCTCATCTATGGCGATGATTTTAATCGACGTGTCCGCACGGTTTTCCCGCTGGTAAACAGCGTCCTGGAGAGAAAGATTCAGGCTGGCAAACCATTGAAAATATGCGGCGGCAAAGGTGACTGCCGCGATGACCAGCGCCGCCGCCAGATTTCTTTTATTTTTTATCACTGTTCTTTTTTCTCTTTCTGACAAATGCCGCCATCTCCAGAAGCACAAGTGGGAAGATCGCCAGCCCGACAGCCTGTGCCGCTACATCCGGTGAACCGCTGTCACCGGAATCGTCCCCTGTCGGCGACTCATATGGTGTATCTGTCGGTGATTCATACGACGTGTCTGTTGGAGACTCGTACGGCGTATCCGTTGGTGACTCATACGGCGTGTCTGTTGGTGACTCATACGGCGTGTCTGTCGGTGATTCGTATGGCGTGTCCGTTGGCGACTCATACGGCGTATCCGTCGGAGACTCGTATGGCGTGTCTGTCGGTGACTCGTATGGCGTATCCGTTGGTGATTCATACGGCGTATCTGTTGGAGACTCGTACGGCGTGTCTGTTGGTGATTCATACGGCGTGTCTGTCGGCGACTCGTATGGCGTGTCTGTCGGTTCCGGGGACGGTGTCGTGCTCGTATCCGGCTGCGTCTCCGTCTCTGTTTCGGTCTCAGTTTCTGTCACCTGCGTCTCGGTTTCCGTCTCGGTTTCTGTTATCTGCGTCTCCGTTTCTGTTTCGGTTTCGGTCTCAGTTTCCGTTATCTGTGTCTCGGTTTCCGTTTCTGTCTCTGTCTCCGTTATCTGCGTCTCGGTCTCCGTCTCCGTTTCTGTCTCCGTTTCCGTCATCTGCGTCTCCGTTTCTGTTTCGGTCTCAGTTTCCGTTTCGGTCTCAGTTTCCGCCTCGGTTTCTGTCTCGGTCACCGGCGTCCCGGTTTCTGTCTGCTGCTCCGTCCCGGTCTGTTCTGTCATTTCTTCGGTTTCCGAAGGCCCAGTCTCCGATTCCTGCGCAGATGCGGCATCAGACGCCGGCTGCGATGCAGTGTTTCCGGTATTTCCGGCTATGGCTGCATTCCCGGTCGTATCTGCATTCCCCGCTGCGTCCGTATCTGCCGCCATACTTTCTTCTGCCAGCGCAGTGAGATAATCCGGCAGATTTTCTACCGCAATGTCACCGCCCCGCTTCCGGAACCAGGGTCTCGTCTCCTCCTCCGCTTCCGCGTCCCCGCTGATGTCCCGCTCAATCACAGCTTCCTCTCCGGACGAAATTACAACGTCCTCTTCCATATCATTGTAAACCTGTATATGAACAGCGCCCTCAAACACCGTGATAGTGGTCTCGCGAAGCTGGCCATCGGCTGATTTCCCCACGGCAACGCGGAATTTCGTTCCCCGGACCGCCATCACACCATCCGGCGTATGAATTTCATAACTGTCGTCCTCCGCTATGGGATTCTCAATTTCATTGTAAACAGCGCCCTCTGTCAGATGAATACGGATTGCGCCCTTCTCTTTTTCGCCCTCCAGCTCAAATTCCACCTTCGAGCTTTCTTCCACAACCACATATTTATCGTCATCCAGGCGCAGATCCACACGACCGTCCGCTCCCGTCGTCATGATATCGCCGCCCTGAATCGCCATCTGCGCATATACCGGCAGCTCCATCTCTTCTCTGTTGACAACCGCAGCCCCTGCCGTATCCAGCACCCTCACATTCCGGTACGTCTCTCCAGCGGCAAGCGCGCCCGTCTGCCCCGGATAACCGGATACGAGCAGAACCGCCGCCGTCATCACTATCGCCGCAATTCTTTTTCTCACTTTCATATACAAATATCACATCCTTCCTAATTACTGCTCACGTTTGTCAGATTCAGCTGTTTTACTTTTCTCAGCGCAATCAGATTAACAATCAGAGCAAAGAACGCACCCACCGCACAGGCGTACAGACATGCCGGAATATTCGGCGTGCGTACATAATGGATCGCACCGGTCTCTACCGCCCGGATTACCACATACGCCAGCGCAAGACCAAACCCGCTTCCCAGAAGCAGACCAAGTATCGTCAGAACGATATTATCCTTATAGACATAGGCTTTTGTTTCCTTGAGAGTATATCCGTTAATACGCATTACGGCGAGCTCCCGCGCTTTCCGGTTGATATACATCGCGATCTGATTCAGCAGAACCAGCAGCGCCATCACCGCCGACAGAAGCAGGCAGATTCCGATTACCGGGTCGATCACAGCCGAATTTGCCGTGAACTCACTGTTGTCCTTCAGCGAAAGGAATCCGTCTATGTCCTTAACACGTTCGTACAATCCGTCTATATCTCCGTTCAGCAGAAATACACACGCATCCGTCGCTTCCCCCATTGTCTCTTCAAAATAGCTGCCTGATGTCCCAAACAGATGATAGGAAAGATAATGCTCCATCACGCCCGCAATCTTAAATTCCCTGATGCCGCCCTCCGAATCCATAAATTCTACCGTGCTGCCCGCTTCCAGACCATATTCTTCCGCACATCTGCGCGAAACCAGCAGTCCGTCCTGCGGCACATCCACAACTTCCTTTGTTTTGATATCTTCGAGAACCATAAAATCCTTCAGTTCCTCAGCATCATCCACAGCAACGATTCTTCCATTTTCCCAGTTTCCGCCGTCCACGCGGAAATTTTCCAGTTTATCCTGAACCAGCGTATAGGAGATGCCTTCCTCATCCAGTATTTTCTCAAATTCCTCCGCCGAGCCCGTGCTGCTGTCAAAAACCAGACGGTTGTCATACAGAAAATATTTGTCGAACTGCCATACGGAAGAATCTGCAATCGCAAACTTCAGGGAAAAGCAGATAACCAGCAGGGATATGCAGCCTACCACGCCCATGATGGTCGTCGCCATCCGTCCTTTATCATTTAATACGTTTTTTATCATGGTACGGGAATACAGATTCATTCTTTTATAGCACTTCCAGTTTTCAAAGAACCGCTTCTTTCCCTGCACGGGAACCTCGCCCCGCAACAGCGTCGTCGCCGGCAGGCGCACCAGCTTCGCGCACGCCATATACGTCGCCGCCCAGAATACAATAAGACAGATAACGGCGGACACCAGCGCCGATTTCCATTCAAAGCCAAACGGAATACTGCCGATCAGAAACTCCGGCGCATAAATATACAGTACGATCACTTCCACAATTCCCACACTTGCCGCGTACCCGATCAGCACGCCCAGCAGACCGCTCAGGGTATTGTAAAGCATGTAATGCGTCAGAATTTCGCCGGACTGGAAGCCCAGCGCCTTCTGCGCCCCGATCAGCGCCCTCTGCTCATCAATCATCCTGGTAATGGCGGCATGACACACGATAATCGCCACCAGCAGGAAAATCACAGACATCGAGTAGCTTAATCCATAAATTCCTTCCACGAGCGTTTCAACGCCACGGACGTCGCCGATTTCATGCCGGTCGGCTACTATCCAGTCTTTCATCTGGATATCCGCCGCCTCTTCCTGCGCGTCCGCCAGTTCCGCCTGTGCATCCGCTAACTTTTCCTGCGCATCTGCAAGCTCCAGGCGGGCATCTGCAAGCTCTTCCTGTGAAGCTGTAAACTCCGTCTTCGCTTCCTCCAGCTGCCGCACGCCGTCCTGGTACTCTGTAACTGCATTCTTTAAAGGCAGAGCCGCCTCTCCAAGAGCTTCCATCTGCTCCAGCGCTTCGTCCAGGTCCGTGGATATCCCCAGATTTGTAAGCTGCGCTTCAATTTCTGCAAGCGCCAGCTCCAGTTCTTCTTCCGTGTCTGCAATCTCAGCTTCCGCATCCGCAAGCTCATTTTCCGCCTCTGCAATGTCAGACTGTCCGTCGTCAATTTCCGCCTGTCCGTCCGCTATTTCCGCCTGCGCATCCGCAATCGCCGTATCGGCTTCTTCTCTGAGAGAGGTATAGCGAAGCTCTGCCCTCTCTGCTCCCAGCTCCTCTGTTTTCTCCGCAAAGGCAGCCTCTTCCTGCGCATACTGATCCGAAAAATAATAAATTTCGCCCAGCGAATCATTTTGCACGTAAGCAGCCGAAAAGCAATCCTCATAATAAGAGGTGTCAAATGCTTCTCTGGAAAGCTCTATGTAATAGGAAGCAGCGCCAAGCCCCTCGGTGCTTTTTCCTCTGGAATCGATGACATTCGCGCAGGAGTAGCGCGGATCGTTAATAATAGACGTTACATGAAATGTATCGGAAACAAGGCTTCCGTCGTGGCTGACCGTAAACTCATCGCCCACTTGAAGCCCCTTTTCCTCAGCAAATTTTTCTTCAATCGCCGCCTCATTTTCCGCAGCCGGAAGCTCTCCCTCCAGCACCACCGGGTCATTCATCTCGCTGCACAGCGACAACGCCTGCAGCGTAACCTTCTCATCGCTGCCGTCCATCAGAATCATGGCGCTGTAGCCGCCCTCCACTGCGTCCACACCGTCCCATCCGGCAACCGCCTCAATATCCTCCTGCGTAATACCGTTTGCGCAGGAAATCTCCAGCGTTTCCAGACGGTTTTCCGTAAAATAACGATTCGCTTTCTTTAAAATGGCGTCCGCCGTAGACTGAAAGCCCAGAAAAATCGCAATGCTGACCGCCGCTATGAAGCCCACCGCAAAAAATGAAACGCCGTTTTTGCGGATTGTCCGCATCAGATGCTTTCTTCTTGTTTTTTTCATTACCATACCAACTCCTTTGCACTGGCAGGATGCCGGTTCATAATCACTTCGGCAACCACTCCGCCCTTCATGCGGATGACACGGTTCGCCATTTTTGCGATTTCCTCATTATGTGTGACCATCAGAAGCGTCGTGCCGGATTTGATGACCTCCTCCAGAACGGTAAGCACCTCGATACTCGTCTCATAATCCAGCGCCGCAGTCGGCTCATCCGCCAGAATGATCCGCGGCTTTTTCACAAGGGCGCGTGCTATGGATACGCGCTGCTGCTGTCCGCCCGACATCTGCGCCGGATAATTATCCCGACGTTTTGACAGCCCCACACGGTCCAGCGCCTCCGCAGAATCCATAGGCTCCTCGCAGAGTTCTCCGATAAAATCAAGATTTTCTTCCGCCGTCAGTGTGGGCATCAGATTATATGCCTGGAAAATAAAGCCCACCGAATTTCTCCGGTACATAGTCAGCTTTTTGTCGTCCGCATGGGAATAATCCTCCCCGTCAAACAAAAAGGTACCCGACGTAAGCTGGTCCATACCGCCGATGATATTCAGCATCGTAGATTTTCCGCAGCCGGATTCTCCCAGGATGACAAGAAATTCGCCCTCGCGGATATCAAGATTCACGCCCTTCAGCACCTGTATCTGATTTTCCCCTTCTCCGAAGGTCTTTTTCACATCACGCAGAGAAATGATGGATTTTTTTGTCTCAGCAAAGCCCAGATTCAGCCCGCGTCCATCCACCGCGATTGCGGTAAGCATCGCCAGATTCTCGCAGAGACTGACATCCTCGTCATTGTACAGAGAGCCGTCCTTTTTATTGATAATCTGGATACAGCCAATCACCTCATATTTATTTACCAAAGGAACACAGACCATGCTCTTTGTCACAAACCCTGTCGCCTCGTCGAACCGCCCTGCCCAGCGCTCATCCTTCTGACAGTCCCTGACCACGGTAGATTTTCCTTCTTTTACCACGGTTCCTGCAATTCCCTCTCCCGGAGCCAGACTGAGCCCTGTCAAGTCCGCCCCGCCAATCCAGAAGGACGGATAAATTCTCTTATCCCCGGACGCATTATAAAACCAGATGGTACCCGCTTCCGCACCGACCGCCTTTACCACCTCTTCCAGGCTGGCACGCAGCGCATCCTCCAGAGATTCCGCTTTCTGAAGCAGCCTGGTAATCTCCCAGACCACCTGCGTATAACCGATTTTTTTATTCATCCCTTCACCCGCATGTAACTGCTTTCACCTTTCTTTATTACTGCCTTACTGCCCTGCGGCAAAACTTTATCAAGTAATTTTATCATCTTTTTGAGGGTGCTTTTTTACATCTCATGCAGTTTTTTTACATCTCGTGCAAATATCAGTCGGATTACAGCACAGCCCTGCGAATCTATCTTCTGGAAAAATGCAAAAAAACCGGGAACCCGTTACGAATTCCCAGTCTAAAAACTTTAAGAGACATATAGCCTCCAACTACATTTTTTATTATACGCATGTATTAGTATTTTCCCTTACGTCTGTCAATATCACGTTGACAGACTCTCCCTCACACTCCAATATTTCTTCCATGAATCCAAACATCTGTTCCAAAATCAATTCGCGAAAATCGCTCGGCTGGATTTTTTCAAACATTTCAAGCTCCATGATGCCAAATCATACTCTCCTAAACATATCAGATTGTGACAACCGCGAAAGGTTCTATTCAGAAAAGAAAACGCGCTTTGCATGAACCATCTTTATTCGGGCGCTGTCATAATATTCCTCCGTTATTTCCGTTGCTGAAACAAAATTCTGCTCTTGCTCTCATCTGTTCTGTACAAAGCTTATAACACCTACATAATAAATCAAGATTAAAAAAACTGTAAGGCAGCCATTTCTTACCGCTTTACAGTTTTTGTGCTAATTCAAATTCCTATTTACCATATTTTCAACATCCGTCAACGCCTGAATATCTTCCCGATACCAGTCATCACATTCATCATAATAAACTTCTTCCTTCCGCTTCTTAAATATACGAAACGGCCTATTCCCCGAATTATCATAAATATGGCACACATCACATACTTTAACCAAATCCTTAACCAATGCTAATGCCCTGTCATATCTTGAAATGATTTTCTCCTCCGGCACATCATGCCCTCCGGATTCTACCCTGGATCTTACACGAAGTACATTAATCATCGGATCAGCCGTAAGCACATAATAGCAACGGATAAAATATCCCTTTTCTTTTGCTCTTTCAAGCAATTTCAAATTTCTCTCCGTTGACAAAACCGTTTCAAAGCAAAATTCCTCCATTTGTTCGACATGATCTTCTCGCTGCTTTTCCGCCAGCTGCGCAGCTTCCAGATCCGTGCATTTCAAATTCTTCTTTATTTCATCGGCATTAATATAGTCCATAGGAGGCTTTAATAATTCGGTAAAGGTGCTTTTTCCTGAACCGTTCGGTCCCGCGAAGACTACAACCTCAGGCTTCTTTTGCGACACGTTCACTATAACGCCCCTTTCTCATCCTTTTACCCGCTTCAACTCTGGTGCCATCACTGTTTTCATGATAGATGGTCTGCGTTTTGGGATCATATACTACAGCCGGAATGTCCATAGCTTTCTTTTTTTCCAGTTCAATTTTTACCGCTGCGTTTACTCTTTTTACAACCGCTTCATCAGTAATGTACTCTTCTCTTTTCATATTCTACACCTTCTTTCTGAATCGAGAAACCAATTATCTACACTAATATAATACCTTATCTCTCATTTTCTATCAATCAAAATCTTATACGTATGATTCGTTCAACTCATTTATACTTCAACGGTAAAATTACTCCGGCAGACTATCCCACACACACAGCGCCCCATACCCCACCTGGCTGTTGGGATACTGCGCAAATCCCGGCAGGGGGGGCGGGCTCCGCGGCGCAGATACACCCGCACCTTTTCTCCATATGCTGCTGTCAAGTAAAGACCAAAAATTTTTTATCCTTTCATTAAATTCTTCTCATCTCTTTTTACTCTGCGTTCCAACTTTTTCAGATCTTCTGCCGGAGGCAAATCCTCCGGCTTTATTCCTCTCTGTCCCAACATCTCTCTTACACTTGAATTATTCTGAACATGTTCATCTGTTATAGGAGCTTCGCCATATAATTCTTTTTGTTCCACATTATAATTGGTCATTTCTGTTGCCAGATTTTTAGCAGCTATGGTCAATGTTGGAAGAAAATCTGCCAGAGGTCTGTTCTCTTTTACTCTTAGACGTTCCTTCATGTCCTTTGTAGTAAATCCGCCAAAAAGCGCCTGATCACCCTTGGATCTTATTCTTCCAAAGCCAGCATCATCCACCCCACGTTCGTAAATATTCTGAGACAGCCTTTTTTCAGACTCTCTTAATTTCTCTCTTGCATTTAATCGCTCAATCAGCTTAATCCTGTCTTCAATAAGTTCCTGTTTTCTTGTCTGAACAGCAAAATAGCTTTGAGCAAAGGCAATCTCATCTTTTCTCACATCTCCGTTTTGGGCTATCAAATAACATGCATAACGTGTCAGCACATATTCTTTAATACCTCTTTCTGCATTTTTCGCCAATTTTATCATTTTCGTGACGCCACGAAAATGATTGTTTACATTTCCACCTGCATTCTCACAAGATATCATCGCTTTCTTTATAACTAACTCGAAATTTTCCCACCTGGAATATCCTAACAATGGCTGCAATTCCCTGGCATACCAAAATTCAATTGCTCCATCCTCCGATTTATGAATAATGTCATCAAAAAGCTTTTTTAATCTTCCAATCTTTTTTTCATCCATATGATTGCTATGTACCTCCATATAATTACAATTCATTCCGGCAAATATTTTGTCTTTCTTTTATATTGTCATCATAATTGCTGTTTTACCCGCAGCAGCTCTGCGTATTTCAATATATGTCTGTATTAATTCTCATTTATTTTTATCTTATCTACGATTCCTATCTCAATATCCGATTCCAGACGAAGCATATCGCAGATACTCCGCTCAATATCATAGATATTATAGCAGCCAAATTCTGTCTCTATTTTCCTCATGCCCATTAAGTAATTATTAGTCGAAAAATAATGCCGCATAATCGGGAAATTCATACTCAGCAAGCTACGGTCCGTCCGCGCTGTGGCAACATCCAATATTCCGGCTCTTCTTTAATTTCTCCTTGATAATAGAGCGCGCTGTTCATGCAAACGATCGCCCTGGGATCGCTAAAGCATACTTCTATGCATTTATAATCTGATGGTTTATCTTCCTCTTTCCCGTCCAGCCAATAATATCCATGACATACTTTTTCCAAATACCCCTCTTTTGCCAAGCCTGCTATCTGGCGATTTGAAAAACCCTCTTTCATAAGCTCCAGCGTTCCTATATATCCTTAAACTTCCGGTATACCTCTTCCATCTTATCATATGTACTGCTTCTCATATCAGCCTCCATTGCATTTTTTGTTACACATATATTAGCATTTTTTATTACACACGTTAATATCATACTGGCAAACTGTCCCTCACACACAGCGCCCCATACCCCACCTGGCTGTTGGGATACTGCGCAAATCCCGGCAGAGGGCGGGCTCCGCGGCGCAGGTAGGCGCGAACCTTCTCCCCATAAAGATAATCGTCGTTACCATTTACAATGCCCCACTGCATAAGCATTGCCGCCGCTCCGGTGGCAAATGGTGTCGCGAAGGAGGTTCCCGTAACGGAGGTATATCCTCCGCCAACCGCTGTTGTGCGGATATTCACGCCTGGTGCCACAATATCCGGCTTTACCACGGTCGCTCCGGATGTCAACGGCTGTCCGGGCGGATTGCCTCTTCCGGAAAATGGTGCGTAGGTAAGGCTGCGGGAATCGTATGCTCCCACAGCAACAATATTTCTGGCGGTTGCGGGGATTGTCAGCGTGTTTTCCACACTCGGCTCGTAAAAACGTGTTCCGCGGTTTAACGCCTCCGCCTGTGGAAGCCACATATCATATCTGCCGTCAACGACCCTGCGCGGCGCCAGATGGAAGCGCCAGATACCGCTGTCAATATAATCCCCCACAGGAAGAAAATCAAAATAGATTTCCTGTGAAATGCTGTACGGGCTGGGCTTCCCATAAAAAACAAGCAGTTCCGTGCCACCTGCAATATAACGCTGTGGTCCGAGATTTTCCGGCATCGGTCCGATTATCTGTCCCTCCGGAGAAATCAGCAAAACTCCAAATTCGTCTGAATACGATTTCCAGAGCTGCACGTTTATTGTTCTCTCAAAAGAGGCAACTCCCATCTGCACCTCCCGCAGTTCCCCCTGCCGCAGGATTCCAGACGCATGTCCCGCTGTGCTGCCCTCATTTCCGGTTCCAATGCAGATAACAGATTTCCAGCGGTCCGCAAGCTCTGCGATATAAGTCTCCAGAAGACTGGTACCATTATGCGGTCCATAAACATTTCCAAAGCTTAAATTTACGGCAACCGGAAGACGCCACTCCTGCGCCCTGCGATAAACATAATCCAGCGCCTGCATCAATTCTGTCGTACGCGGAAAGGATTCCGGCTTCGGATTGCCCAGCTTCACCACCAGAATATGTGCCAGCGGAACCACGCCGCGCTCTGATCCGAATTCGGGCTGCGCCGGGTCTGTCACCACATTACCGGCTGCCCGCTGCTGCCTGCCGGGAATCGACGTACGCCCATTGCCGGCAGCAATCCCCAGTACCTCTGTACCATGCCCGCTGATGTCCCGCGTGGGCAGGCGCTGTCCACTGCGAAGCGCCTCATCAATCTGCGCCTTTGTATACTCCGTTCCCAACGTATATCCCTCCGGCGGATTCCCGGCAACACTCTGGTCCCAGATTGCCAGAATGCGGGTACTGCCATCCGGATTGCGAAAATCCGGATGCGTGTAATCCACCCCGGAATCAATCACGGCAACCAGAATTCCCTGTCCCAGCAGCGGAAGCACTCTTCCTCCATTCTCCCCGGCAGATGCATCTTCAGATTGTCTATCTGTAACAGGCGACGTCTCCGGCACATTCAGCAGCGTCCCTGCCGCCTCCGTAATCTGCAGCGCATCCATGCAAGAAGCTGTCCTCCCCTGTCGTACAGAGAAGAACAGCCTCTTCGGTTTTTCAACATATTCAATTTCCGGCTGCGCAGAAAAATAAGAAATCATTGACTGCGCAATCGTAACAACCGCATAACCATTTGCCAGCTCCGCCACGCGGATACCCTGTTCACGGAATTTCTGCAGGCTGCCCGAATATTTTACAATTAAATCCCATTGCTGGTCCTGCGTATCGAATCCAACATTCAGCGTAAGCGACTTTTCCCGTTCCTCCGGCGTTGTATCGAGCGCAAGATTTAAAAGATTTTCAATTTTCTGGTCTGTTGCCATTTTATGCTTTCCTGGATTTTTCTATATTATATGAGTAAATACGTTTAAAAATACTCCTATCAGTTATTTCTTCTGTCAGCCCTACATAACGAACTATTTTTGCTCTTCTTAATTTTCTCTTTGGAGAGCGTAAACTTGATACCATTTGAAAGTGAAAAAGGAAGAAGTCACTCAGCCTGCACTTCTTCCTTTTTTATTATTTGTTTTATGTGATATGCAGTAAAACCGGAAACACCTATTGCTCTTGTGTCAATGCATCAATCGCAATGGAAAGATTCATATAGGCAACACCAATCGTGTTTATATCTGCATCTGATTCCGGATTGTCAGTCACATTTTGGGCTTCTTCTATCCTCTGCTTCAGTTTTTCTACGTCTGACTGCTCATATCCATTCAATTCTATACTTTCTGCTTCGACAATCAAAGCTTCCAGATCTTCCATTGTTAAACTGTCCTCATCAAATGCAGCCTTGCCTTGATTTGCCTGAATCTGCTCATATACATTTCCCAGTGTCCCAATATTCTCACTGTCTGGCTCCTGTCCTCTGTCCGTCCCTAAGCTGTAATAAATAAAAAATCCTGCCAGTAACATCAAAAAAATACAGCACACAATAATCAAAATTCTGTTTCTCTTTTTTCTTTTTTCATAACGTATTTTTTGTGTTCTTCTACCAGTTTCCCGATACTCTCTGCTATTTCGATTTTCCATAATTTCCTCAGATTGTCATGCCAGCGGTCGTTTACAAAGCGGATTTCCGTTAACATAAAATGTTTTATGAAGCTTTCGGCTAGGAGATTCATCATCTCCCAGCCGCTGAAAAGAGAGTCTGCACCTCTCCCTTCATGTATTCTTTTTTTTAGTTACATTGCTTTTCTCTTTTTTAATGCAAGAAGTACTGCGCAAATCGCCACTACAAGAAGAGTTATATACGGTGCAACTGTAGTATTATCTCCTGTCTGAACTGCATTGCCTTTCTGTTCAGTCTGTTTTGCACTGTCATCCTTCTTTGTATTATTGTTGTCCTTATTATCAGAAGCTGGCGCTTCCGTCTCCTCTTCTGTATCAGACTCTTCTTCCGTTTCAGATTCCTCTTCTGTTTCCGGTTCTGTTACAGTAGTATCATCCGTTGTCGGCTCTGATGTAGGTTCAGATGTCGGCTCTGACGTCGGCTCAGATGTCGGCTCTGATGTAGGTTCAGATGTCGGCTCTGACGTCGGCTCAGATGTCGGTTCTGACGTCGGCTCTGATGTCGGTTCTGACGTCGGCTCTGATGTAGGTTCTGACGTCGGCTCAGATGTCGGCTCTTGATCCTCAAAATACGGTTCAAATACGAACGCATATTTACCAAATGCCGGGCTTCCATTTTCCGTAGTCAGCACAAGTCTTTCGCCTGCCTTGTAAACCTCGGTTCCCTGATTCAGCGTCCAGCCTGCAAATACCTTGCCTTCCGGCACTTCGCCTGTATATTCCGGCATGTCTGTCGAAATCGGCAGAGAAACGCCATCCAGAACTGCACCGTCGATACCTACAAAGGATACGATTCCTTCAGCCTTCAAAATCTGGGCTTCTTCAAAATACGGTTCGAATACAAACGCATATTTACCAAATGCCGGGCTTCCGTTTTCCGTAGTCAGCACAAGTTTTTCGCCTGCCTTGTAAACCTCGGTTCCCTGATTCAGTGTCCAGCCTGCAAATACCTTGCCTTCCGGCACTTCGCCTGTATATTCCGGCATGTCTGTCGAAATCGGCAGAGAAACACCATCCAGAACTGCACCATCAATACCTACAAAAGATACGATTCCTTCAGCCTTCAAGGTCTGGGCTTCTTCAAAATACGGTTCGAATACGAACGCATATTTACCAAATGCCGGGCTTCCGTTTTCCGTAGTCAGCACAAGTTTTTCGCCTGCCTTGTAAACCTCGGTTCCCTGATTCAGCGTCCAGCCTGCAAATACCTTGCCTTCCGGCACTTCGCCTGTATATTCCGGCATGTCTGTCGAAATCGGCAAAGAAACGCCATCCAGAACTGCATCATCGATACCTACAAAGGATACGATTCCTTCAGCCTTCAAGGTCTGGGCTTCTTCAAAATACGGTTCGAATACAAAACCATACTTGTCCAGCGTCGGCATATAGCTTCCGTTTTCTGCTGTAAGAACCACTTTTTCGCCTGCCTTGTAAACCTCGGTTCCCTGATTCAGTGTCCAGCCTGCAAATACCTTGCCTTCCGGCACTTCACCTGTCCATTCCGGCATATCTGTTGAAATCGGAAGGGTTACATCAAGAACTGCTCCATCAATTCCATCAAATGATACTACGCCTGCATTGGACTGCTTTGTGAAATACGGCTCAAATACGAATGCATATTTTTCCAGCGTCGGCATATAGCTTCCGTTTTCTGCGGTAAGAACCACCTTTTCGCCTGCCTTGTAAACCTCGGTTCCCTGGTTCAGTGTCCAGCCTGCGAATACGCTACCTTCTGGCACTTCGCCTGTCCATTCCGGCATATCTGTTGAAATCGGAAGGGTTACATCAAGAACTGCTCCATCGATTCCATCAAATGATACTACGCCTGCATTGGACTGCTTTGTGAAATACGGCTCAAATACGAAACCATATTTTTCCAGCGTCGGCATATAGCTTCCGTTTTCTGTGGTAAGAACCACCTCTTCGCCTGCCTTGTAAACCTCGGTTCCCTGATTCAGTGTCCAGCCTGCGAATACGCTGCCTTCCGGCACTTCGCCTGTCCATTCCGGCATATCTGTTGAAATCGGAAGGGTTACATCAAGAACTGCTCCATCGATTCCATCAAATGATACTACACCTGCATTGGACTGCTTTGTGAAATATGGCTCGAATGCGAATGCATACTTACCAAATGCAACGCTTCCGTTCTCAGCGTTCAGTGTAATCTGCTCGCCTGCCTTATAAACTTCAGCTCCCTGGTTCAATGTCCAGCCTGCGAATACGCTGTTTTCCGGCACCTCACCCGTATACTCCGGCATGTCTACCGTAATCGGCAGGTCTACCTCTGTTGTTGCTCCATCAATTCCTGCAAAAGATACAATTCCTGTATTTTCCACAGTTACGAAGGACGGCTCGAATGCGAATGCATACTTACCAAATGCAACGCTTCCGTTCTCAGCGTTCAGTGTAATCTGCTCGCCTGCCTTATAAACTTCAGTTCCCTGGTTCAGTGTCCAGCCTGCGAATACGCTGTTTTCCGGCACCTCACCCGTGTACTCCGGCATATCTACCGTAATCGGCAGGTCTACCTCTGTTGTTGCTCCATCAATTCCTGCAAAAGATACAATTCCTGTATTTTCCACAGTTACGAAGGACGGCTCGAATGCGAACACATATTTGCCGAATGCAACGCTTCCGTTCTCGGTATTCAGCGTAATCTGCTCGCCTGCCTTATAAACTTCAGTTCCCCGGTTCAGTGTCCAGCCTGCGAATACACTGCCTTCCTGTACTTTACCCGTATACTCCGGCATATCTACCGTAGTCGGCAGGTCTACTTCTGTTGTTGCTCCGTCAATCCCCGCAAAGGATACAAGACCAACTTCTTCCGTTACCTCAGCATCTTCAAACACAGAAGTAAACATAAATGCATAAGTTCCACTGGGCATCGCTGTTCCAAGCTCTGTGGTTAATTCAACCTCTTCGCCTGCTGCGTATGTATTTCCGTTATAAAGCTGCCAGCCTACAAACTTCTTTCCTGGTTCCACTGTGCCTGTATACTCCGGCATGGTCTTCGTATACGGCAGAGTAATGTCCTCCACCGAGCTACCATCGAAGGATACAATTCCCTTAACTTCCTGCGGCTGTACCTCATTAAATACCGCTTCAAACACGAAATTGTACGCAGGAACTTTGCCTGTTAATTCCAGTACAATACTCTCACCAGCCTGATAAATTGTCTCCGTACCGGATAATTTCCAGCCAGCAAATTCATGTCCTTCCGGAATATTAGCCATCGGATATTCTGGTGCAGTTACCGTATATGTGGTATACGAATCTGTTACCCAGCCCGTTCCAGAAAGAACTGTGCCAAATGAATAATTCACGGGAATCTCTTCAATACCGACACCCCCGCCGTCATTATAAACCGTCTGAGCATCTGATACATATGTTTCATTTACAGTATCACTTCCCAAATCGTCAATATCATCGACGATTACCGGCTCATCCGTGACGTCTGTTCCTGCCCCGGTATTTTCTACAGCCAATACTCCCGATGCGCTGTTAAGCGCAACAGAGAGAGCCATTCCAAATACAAGGGCTCTTTTTAATATCGTTTTCCTTTTCATAATACCTCTAATCCTCTCTGCTCTTTAAAACTTTTTTCATGCTCCCTAAAACCCGCTTTGCAAACTTCCCTCCCCGCAATTATTTCATCTCGGTGTAACGACGCTATGGTCTTTATTACACTTTGATAAGTCCTATTTTATGTCTTATTTTTTAAGATGTCAATATATTTGAGCTTTATTTTTAAGACTTTGTTTATTTTGTCCAAATCCGGATATATTATGCCTGTCTTATTTGTTAAGACATCTTTTATTTGTCAATTATTCACAGATTTTCACTGTGCCGAAAGTGCAAATGCTTTAATATATGCACAAAAAAGAAAGGATTGTATATATGACAGATATTGGATTTGTGTTGAAAAATGCTCGTGAAAATAAAGAAATGACGCAGCAGAAGGTGATGGAGCTGACCGGCATCAACCGGAAATCACTGTCGGGATATGAAAATAATGTGGCAGAGCCGGACCTGTCCACCTTTGCCACACTGATTTCTCTCTACGGTCTATCCGCGGACGCCATTTTAAATATCAGTCCCGCCAGACCAGCCCCTGCTCTCACACGATATGACAGACAGCTTCTTTCACTTTTTAAGACACTGGATGAATCACATCAGAAGGAATTGCTGGTGCAGATAAACGCGCTTGTAAAGTATCTGCAGAAAGACGTGCAAAACAAAAAGGAGCATCCGGCTTCAGATACTCCTTCTAAATAGCTACAGCTTCCGGATAATGTTTTCCACCCATACGCACAGCCTTGCGCTACTTTCATTCGCTATGCGCACGACTTCTTCATGGCTGTGCTTCTCTTTTGCGATTCCGGTCGCCATATTGGTGATGCAGGCAATGCCAAGCACTTTAATGCCAAGGTAGTTTGCCGCAATGGTTTCCGGCACGGTGGACATCCCGATAGCGTCCGCGCCCAGACGCTCATATGCACGGATTTCCGCCGCCGTTTCGTAGCAGGGACCGGAAAACAGGGCGTACACGCCTTTTTTATAGGAAATGTCAAGTCCTCCGGCAATCTGCTCCGCTTTGTCAATCAGCTCGCGGGAATATGCCTCCGACATATCCGGGAAGCGGACACCGAAGCGTTCATCATTTTCTCCAATCAGGGAGTTCTGTCCCAGCATGTTGATGAAATCGGTCAGTATCATCAAATCGCCCGGCGCAAAGCTGCGGTTAATTCCACCGCAGGCGTTCGTCACAATCAGAGTCTTTACGCCGATCAGTTTCATGACATAAACCGGATAAGTGACTTCTTTCATGGTAAATCCCTCATAATAATGGAAACGTCCCTGCATGGCGGCAACAACGCGCTGCCCGATTCTGCCAATCACCAGATTTCCGGCATGTCCTGCCACATGCGACTGCGGGAAATGAGGGATTTCCCGGTATGGGATAACAGTCTTATCTTCCATCATATCTACAAGACTGCCAAGCCCGCTTCCAAGCACTACGCCAATAGTCGGCAGCTTTGCGCAGCGCTCTTTTATATACTCCGCTGATTCCGCAATATTTTCATAAAACATCTTTTTCCTCCTCCATAAATAAGATTCCGACGTAAGTCTCCTGCTATCTATTGTATCGAAAAACTACGCCTGCGCCAAGCACATTTTTTAAACAAAAAGAGCCGCCGAAGCGACTCTTCTTTATCTCTGCTATGTAATTACCAGTATCTTCTCGCACAGTACGGTGTCTGATAATCATAATTGGAAATGATGATACCGGTTTCTTCCGTGCTGGCGTGGACAATCTGACCGCCGCCGATATAGAGGGCAACATGTCCAACATAACCGCCGTCCGCATAGAATACCAGGTCGCCCGGCTGGAGATTGCTGATGTCAACCGCCGTGCCGCCGTAGGACTGGTCTGCAGCAGTTCTGGAAATATAGATTCCGAAGTTTGCCATAACGGACTGGGTAAATCCTGAGCAGTCCGCTCCGTTTGTCAGGCTGGTTCCGCCGTAAACATACGGATTTCCTACAAACTGTACCGCATAGTTAGCAATCTGCTGACCAAGGTCTGAATAGCTGGGTTCTGTTTCCACATACTCCGGCTCTGTCTCTACGTATTCCGGCTCTGTGTACGGCGCTTCCGTCTCCACATATTCCGGCTCTGTTTCCACATACTCCGGTTCCGTCTCTACGTATTCCGGCTCTGTGTACGGTGCTTCTGTCTCCACGTATTCCGGCTCCGTCTCTACATAATCGGTTTCCGTATACTGCGGCTCTGTCTCTACATAATCCGTTTCAACATACTCCGGCTCCGTATACGGCGCTTCTGTCTCTACATAACCGCCTTCCGTGTACTGCGGCTCTGTCTCCACATAACCGCCCTCTGTATACTGGGCTTCTGTTTCCACGTAACCGCCGTCCGTGTATACCGGTTCCTCCGCCGGTGCTTCTGTCTCCGGCTGCGTGTTCACCGGCTCTGTCTGGGCTGTGGTCTCCGTCGTTTCTGAAGTCTGGGCTGATGCCGCCTGGATGCTTGCCAGTCTGTCCTGCTCCTCCTCCAGCGTTACGCCAACCGGATAGTAAGTCTTATAATCCACATAATATGCATTGATGTATCCATATGTATCACTGTTGATTGCGACCGTCATCCAGTCTCCATTCCAGTCAACGACCTCCAGCTCTTCTGACTGCGTCGCCACATCCACAACCTCCGAATCCTCGCTCGGAGCGGAGCGCACATTCAGCACCTCCGGATGGACCTGCGCCACATTATATGCCACCTTGTCCGCAATCGCATCTGCTTCCTCGCCGGTAGCAAAATACTCCGCACTCACATAGCCGGATGCATTACCTGACGTAATCTGATACCAGTCACCCTCCTTGCCGACAATCGTTACCGCGCAGTTATTAAAAAGCTTTCCGGTAACCTCGCTGTCCACATCCGCGCTGCTGCGGATATTGATGTAACTGTCACACTGGGCAAATGCTATTGTACCAATCTCCCCTGCATCTGCCGCATCCTCCTCTGCGAAGACAGGAGTGGCCGCCCATGAAAACGCCATATTTGCAGACATTACAAAAGCTGTAATCTTTACCAGTCTGTTTTTCATTGCTCACGCAACCTCCTTATCCCTTTTTACACTTCTTTTTTCAAATCTGTTACATATTTGTTACAAATCCGTTGTCTGCATTATAGGACAATCGAAGTGCGCCGTCAATGTTTTTCGGAAAAGCTTAATGAATCTTAAGGATTCCTTAAATTTTTGAACACAATTTGCCCACAAACTGAAAATGCTCCGTTGTCAGACACGCAACCGGCAAAAAGGACGGCAAAAAACTGCCGTCCCGTCTTTTTCTTCACTTTTAATACTCTCCGGCTTCCTGTTTTTTAATCAGACTGATGGCGGAGCTGGTGCCGATGCGCGCGCAGCCCTCGCTGATAAAGGCTTCCAGGTCCTCCACGCTCTTTACGCCGCCCGCCGCTTTCATGCGGACGCCCGGTCCGATATGCTCCTTAAAAAGCTTAATATCCTCCAGCGTAGCGCCGCCGGTACCAAATCCGGTCGATGTCTTAATAAAATCCGCCCCGGCATTTGTCACTGCCTTGCAGAGCGCGATCTTCTCTTCCTCCGTCAGATAACAGGTCTCGATAATCACCTTCAGAATTTTGTCGCCTGTCTCCTTTTTCAGCGTCGCGATTTCCTGCTCCACCTTGTCGATGTCGCCGTTTTTCACGTCTGAAATATTAATGACCATATCAATCTCATTTGCTCCGTCCGCAAGCGCCTGGCGCACCTCCGCCACCTTTGCCGCCGTCACGCTGTAGCCCAGCGGAAAACCGACTACCGTACAGATATTGATTTTGTCGCCGTAAGCGTCATGCACCCGCTTTACATAACAGGGCGGAATACACACCGAAGCCGTATGAAATTCCAGGGCTTCCTCACATAATTTACGGATATCCTCCCACGTCGCATATGCTTTCAGCTGCGTGTGGTCTACATATGTCAACATTTCCTTTGCTTCCATGATTTTCTCCTTTTTAAAATTCTTCTACGTTTCCTTTTTCTACTCTCGCCAGCACCAGCGGTCTCTCCTTCGGACAGGTATCCGCAATCGTAACCGCCTTCTGGTAACGCTGCTCTGCCGCCGCAAAAAGCTTTTCCTCAGACGCAAAGAGCCGGGCAATCACATCACCCTTCTTTACAACGTCCCCCGTCTTTTTCACCAGCAAAATTCCTGCCGCCGGGTCAATCACGCTGTCCACCGTCTCGCGCCCTGCTCCCAGCATGGACGACGTGATGCCGATGCTCTCTGCATCCATATGCGCAATATAGCCGTCCGCCTGCGCCGTCACCTCCCGGCAGTACGGAGCCTTTTCAAACAGACCGGTGTCGTACACATAGCGCGCGTCGCCGCCCTGCGCCTCCACCATTGCCGCCAGGCGCTCCAGCGCGCGTCCGCTTTCGATTGCCTCCCGCGCCTTTTCCCGGCACTCCTCCAGTGTGCCCTGCTGCGCGAGATAAAGCATATTTGAGGCAAGCGCCAGGCAGACCTCCTGCAGATCCGCCGGCCCGCCGCCCTTTAATACCTCAATTGATTCCACGACCTCCATCGCGTTGCCGATAGCAAACCCAAGCGGCGTATCCATATCGGTAATCAGCGCAGCGGTTTTCTTTCCCGCCGCCTCCCCGATTGCCGTCATTTTCAGCGCCAGCGCAATGGCGTCCTCTTTCTTTTTCATAAACGCGCCGCTTCCGGTCGTCACATCCAGCAGAATAGCGTCGTTGCCCGCCGCCAGCTTCTTGCCCATGATGGATACGGCAATCAGCGGAATGCTGTCCACCGTCGCCGTCACGTCGCGCAGCGCATACAGCTTTTTATCCGCCGGCGTCAGATTGCCGGACTGTCCGATTACCGCAATGCCGGTCTTATTTACCACCGCAAAAAATTCCTCGCGGTCCAGATCGGTGCGCAATCCCGGAATACTCTCCAGCTTATCGACCGTTCCGCCGGTATGACCAAGCCCTCTTCCGGACATTTTCGCCACCTTCACACCGCACGCCGCCACCACCGGGGCAATGACAAGCGTCGTCTTATCGCCCACGCCGCCGGTGGAATGCTTATCTACCTTCACGCCCGCAATCGGCGACAAATCCACCATATCGCCGGAATGCGCAACGGCGTCCGTCATAATCGAGGTTTCCTCGTCGCTCATCCCCCGGAAATAAATCGCCATCAGCATGGCGGACATCTGGTAATCCGGGATATCGCCCGCCACATAACCGGAAATAAGCCAGCGGATTTCCTCCTCCGACAGTTCCCCGCCGTCGCGCTTCTTTTCAATCAGATCATACATTCTCATGTGCTATCTCCCCTTTCTTTAAAGCCATGCCGCTGAAATCGTATCCGCAGGCTTTCTGCAGGAAATCAGCAGGATTTTTTTATAAGCGGATAAAAGCTTTCGCCCTTAATCTGTCCCTTCAGACCAAGCATATCCAGCACGGTCGCGCCGATGTTTGCATAGGTGCTGCCGGTGCCGAGATTCACGCCCGGCTTCACCGCCGCGCCGTATACCAGCACCGGAATCTGCTCTCTGGTGTGGTCGGTTCCCGGATAGCCGGGGTCGCAGCCGTGGTCCGCCGTAATAAACAGCACATCGTCATCGCGCATCCGCTCCATAAACGTGCCGAGCTGCTCATCAAATACCGTCGCAGCATTTGCATAGCCGTCGATATCGTTGCGATGTCCGTAAAGCATATCAAAATCCACCAGATTAACAAAGCAGAGACCGTGGAAATCCTCCTTCTGGAATTCCAGCGTCTTTTCCATGCCGTCCACATTGTTTGTGATGGAAACGGTCCGCTGAATATTTTTTCCGGCAAAGATATCATAGATTTTCCCGACGCCCAGCGTATCCATGCCGTTCTCCGCAATCACATCCATCATCGTCTGCGCGGGCGGCTCCAGCGAATAATCGTGGCGGTGCGGCGTTCTCGTAAAGTTTCCGGGCGTGCCCACGAACGGTCTGGCAATAACGCGCCCCACGCTGTGCTCGCCCATCATAATCTCGCGCGCCTTATGGCAGTAATCGTACAGTGTCTCCAGCGGAACCACATCCTCGTGCGCGGCAATCTGCAGCACACTGTCCGCCGAGGTATATACGATCAGACTTCCGGTCTTCATATGCTCTTCCCCGTAATCGGCGATTACCTGCGTGCCGGAATACGGTTTATTGCACAGAATTTTGCGCCCGGTCGCTTTCTCCAGCTCATCCAGCACCTCCTGCGGAAAACCGTCCGGATAGGTCGGGAGCGGCTTTTCGGAAATAATCCCGGCAATCTCCCAGTGTCCGATGGTGGTATCCTTCCCGCGCGAAGCCTCCGTAAGTCTGCCGAATGCCCCTTCAAGCGGCGGCTGGTCCGGAACGGGTTCTACGCCGTCAATGCAGAACAGACCGAGCTTTTTCATGTTCGGCGTATCATATTTCTCCGATTTCCGGATGGTTGCAAGCGTATTTGCGCCCGCATCCCCGAAATCCGCCGCATCCGGCGCATTGCCGATGCCGTAGCTGTCCAGTACAATCACAAATACTCTGTTAATATCCATATCAGTTCAGCTCCTTAAATCTCACATTAATATATGCCTCAATCGCTTCCACACATTTTTCAAAGCCCAGTCTGCTGCTGTCCAGGCAAAGGTCGTAGTTTCTGGCGTCGTTCCACTCGCGCCCGGTATAATAATGGTAGAAATCCCCACGGAATTTATCCGTTTTCGCAATGAACTTCTCCAGCTCCGCCGTGGACATGGAATTGCGCAGTCTCGCCTGCTCCAGGCAATAATCCTTCGGCGCATGGACAAACACGCTCACCACGTTTGTGCGGTCTGTCAGCACAAAATCCGCGCAGCGTCCCACGAACACGCACGGTCCCTTATCGGCGAGGTCGCGGATTACCTTCGCCTGATAATTAAACAGGTTCTGCGGCGAAGTAAATTCGTCGCTGGACGGCGGCAGAAGCTCTCCGCGGTAAATCTTTTTCGAGATCCCGAACAGGGAACCGTTTTTCAGCTTCTCGTCTACCTGCCCGAACAGCGTCTCACTGATGCCGCTCATATCGGATGCCATTCTGAGAATGTCTCTTCCATAGCATGGTACGCCATTCTTCTTCGCATACATTTCCGCGACCGTTTTACCGCCGCTGCCATACTGTCTGGCAACTGTAACAATAATATTGCGCATAATACCCCTCCTTTAGTCACACATTTTTCTATACCCAGTATAACCCAACTCGGTCCGCTTCGCAACAAAGAAAAATAGCTGCCGCGCCATACGGCGGGCAGCTAAATATTGTCCAATGAATTTCGCGGTATTTTTACTCTCCCAGATACGCCTTCTTTATAGAATCGTCGTTGAGCAGCGTCTCCGCTTTGCCCTCTTTTACGATTTTTCCGGTTTCGAGCACATAGGCGCGGTCCGCGATGGAGAGCGCTTTTTTCGCATTCTGCTCTACCAGAAGCACGGTCGTGCCGCTGGCGCTCACGCTCTGGATAATGTCGAAGATTTCATTTACCAGAATCGGGGAAAGTCCCATCGACGGCTCGTCCATCAGGATGATGCGCGGCTTTGACATCAGCGCGCGGCCCATCGCAAGCATCTGCTGCTCGCCGCCGGAAAGCGTGCCGGCGGTCTGGTTTTTCCGCTCCTCCAGACGCGGGAAGCGCTTATAGACCTCCGCCAGACTTGCCTCGATCTCATTTTTATCTTTTCTGGTGTACGCCCCCATCAACAGGTTCTGATACACCGTAAACTGCGCAAACACGCGGCGTCCCTCCGGCACGTGCGCCATTCCCAGGCTGACGATCTTATGCGCCGGAACTTTGGTGAGCTCCTGCCCCTCGAACAGGATGCTGCCCTTTTTCGGGCTCAGAAGACCGGTAATGGTCTGCAGGGTCGTCGTCTTTCCGGCGCCGTTCGCGCCAATCAGTGCAACGACCTCGCCCTCGTTTACCTCGAAGGAAATTCCCTTGATGGCCTGAATCACGCCGTAAAATACTTCCAGGTCTTTGATTTCAAGCATTGCCATGTCCCATTTCCCTCCTATTCTCCAAGATATGCCGTGATAACCTGCGGATTGCTCAGAACCTCCGCCGTTTTGCCCTGACAGAGCACCTGTCCGAAATTCAGTACCGTCAGCTCCTCGCAGATACCGGAAACCAGCTTCATGTCGTGCTCTATCAGAAGAATCGTCATATCAAAATTATCGCGCACAAAATGAATGGTCTTCATCAGCTCCGCCGTTTCATTGGGGTTCATACCTGCCGCCGGTTCGTCGAGCAGCAGCAGCTTTGGCTCCGTCGCCATTGCGCGGGCAATCTCCAGCTTACGCTGTTTTCCGTAAGGAAGATTGGACGCCAGATACTCCGCCTCGCCGTCCAGCCCGAACACCTTCAGCAGCTCCATCGCCTTTTCGTTCATTTCCTTCTCTTTCCGGAAATAGGACGGCAGACGCAAAATGCCGGCAAGTGTGGAATATTTATAATGATTGTGCAGTCCGACCTTTACATTGTCGAGCACCGTCATCGCGCCGAAAAGGCGGATATTCTGGAAGGTTCGCGCAATTCCGGCTTCGTTAATCTCAATCGTGTTTTTTCCGGTGATATCCTCGCCGTCCAGGCGGATCACACCCTCGGTCGGCTTATAAACGCCCGTCAGCAGATTGAAAATCGTCGTTTTTCCGGCGCCGTTCGGTCCGATAAGACCGTACAGACGTCCCTTTTCTATCGAAACATGAAAGCCATCCACCGCACGGAGACCGCCAAACTGGATTGACAGATTATTTACCTCAAGCATTGCCATTTTAAGCCGCCTCCTTTTTCTTTCCTGCGCCCTTCAGCTTCTCCAGCATACGGCTTCTCCAGTTGCGTGCCGCCGGCGCCCAGTTAAACAGCATCATGACAATCAGCACGACCGCGTAAATCAGCATACGGTAGTTGGAGAATCCGCGCAGCAGCTCCGGAAGCGCATACAGAATAATCGTCGCGATAATCGAACCGCGCAGATTTCCGATGCCGCCCAGCACGACGTATACCAGAATCAGAATCGACAGGTTATAGTCGAAGGTGGAAACCTTCAGCATGGAGAGGTTGTGCGCATAAAGCACTCCCGCCACGCCGGCAAGCGCCGCCGAAATGGTGAACGCCATCAGCTTGTACTTCGTTACACTGATACCAACGGATTCCGCCGCGATACGGTTGTCTCTCGTGGACATAATCGCGCGCCCGCTCCTGGAATTTACCAGATTCTGTACGATAAACAGCGTAATCAAGATCAGTACCACGCCTATCGGGAAAAAGTAATCCTTAATATCTTTATACAGGGTCGCCGTGCCGGAAATACCGAGCGCGCCCTTCATAATCTGTTTGCCGCCCGCAGCCAGATTCAGTCCGGCGGAGCTTGTCGCCACATGCAGACCGTTTTCGTCCACACCCACATACAGCACGTTAATCAGATTTTTGATAATCTCTCCAAACGCCAGCGTGACGATAGCCAGATAGTCGCCGCGCAGACGCAGAACCGGAATACCGATTAAGATACCGAAAACCGCCGCCACCGCCGCGCCGACCAGAATCGCCAGAATCAGTCTCGGCACCGACGGGAGCGTCTCCGCAAATACATTGGAAAACAGCGCGCTGGAATACGCGCCCACGCACATAAACCCGGCATGTCCCAGACTGAGCTCGCCCGAAAATCCGACCACCAGATTCAGTGAAACAGCCGCAATCGTATAAACGCAGAGCGGAACCAAAAGTCCCGTAATCAGTCTTGACAGATTCCCCGTCGCAGAAAGTGTCTGGACAACGATGAAAATAACAATCACCATTGCATATGTGATATAATTATTTTTTGATGTCTTACTCATACCTTTTTTCATATCTGTCACCTACACCTTCTCCTGTATATTCCTGCCAAACAGACCGGTCGGTTTTACAAGCAGCACAACGATCAGCACTGCAAACACGATTGCGTCCGCCACCTGGGAAGAAATATAGGCTTTTCCGAAAATCTCAATCACGCCCAGCAGAATACCGCCAATCATCGCTCCCGGAATCGAGCCGATGCCGCCGAATACCGCCGCCACAAACGCCTTGATGCCGGGCATCGCGCCGGTGTAGGGCGTAAGCGTCGGATATGCCGAGCAGAGAAGCAGGCCGGCAATCGCCGCCAGTCCGGAGCCAATCGCAAAGGTCAGGGAAATCGTCGAGTTTACGTTTACACCCATAAGCTGCGCCGCGTCCCGGTCCTCTGAAACCGCCTGCATGGCGCGTCCCGGCTTCGTCTTATTTACAAAGAAGGTAAGCGCGCACATAATGATAATACATGCGGCGATGGTAACGATCGTGATTCCCTTGATCGTGAGCTGTCCGTCAAACAGAACCAGCGTCGGAACATCTATCACCGTCACGAAGCTCTTCGCATCCGCACCGAAAATCAGCAGCGCCAGATTCTGGAGCAGGTAGCTGACGCCGATCGCCGTGATCAGCACCGCCAGATTCGACGACGCTTTTCTGAGCGGGCGATAGGCTACCGCCTCAATCACAACGCCGAGCACCGTACACAATACAACAGCCAGCAGGATAGACAGCAGCGGAGATAACCCGGCTTTTGTGACCGCCGTCAGAATCACAAACGCGCCGACCATAATGACGTCTCCATGCGCAAAATTCAGCATCTTCGCGATGCCGTACACCATAGTATAGCCCAGGGCAATGATTGCGTAAATACTGCCCAGACTGATGCCGTCTTTTAAATAGGAAATAAAAGTCATAGTACACCTCTTAAATATTCTGTAAAAAAGAATCCGTGAGCATTTTTTGTCTTACAGGAAATCCGCCAAAGTCTCCTGTAAGACAAAAAAGCAGAGAGACGGTGCCCTCTCACAGGTACCGTCCCCCCGTTTCTTAAACGGCAATCCCCTGCTGTCAGGGAAGTGTCTTTTACATCAAAACACTGCGGAAATATTACTGCATCATTTCATAAACGCCATCTTTGATCACAACAGCCTTCGGCTCCTTATCGCACTCGCCGTCCTCGGTCCATTTTGCTGCACCGGTAAGACCGTCGATCTCAATGTTCAGCATGGAAGCGGACATTGCCGCGCTGATGTCCTCGTTGGACATATCCGGTGTGATGCCTGCATCGTTTGCTGCTGCCTGCATAGCGTAAATTACATCGTAAGCGTCTGCTGCAAACTGGTTCGGTGTCTCGCCGTTGTTTGCCTCGCCGTATGCGGTTACGAAGTTTACAGTCGCCTCATCCTCTGCGGTTGCGGAGAACGGTGTCAGAAGCATAACGCCCTCAGCCAGAGAGGTATCGAAGTTTTCTACAGAAAGGATACCATCCATACCATCTACACCAAAGAAAGTAACATCAAGCTGTGCATCTGCCGCCTGCTGCAGGATCAGCGCACAGTCAGAGTAGTAGTTCGGCAGGAACAGAAGCTCTGCGCCGCTGTCTTTGATCTTGGAGATCTGTACGGAGAAGTCTGTGTTGCTGTCTGTGGTGTATGCTTCGTCTGCAACGATTTCCAGACCATATTCCGGAGCCGCCTCTACAAATGCATCATGAATACCTACGTTGTAGTCTGTGGATGAATCATACAAAATTGCAATCTTGGTAGCAAGTCCGTTTTCAGAAATATACTGTGCAGATTTGGAACCCTGCATCGGGTCCGTGAAGCACATACGGAACTCGTTGGAGCCTGCTGTGATACAGTCTACCGCACTTCCGGACGGAGTGAACAGGAAGGTGCTCTCTGCCGCCTCAGCGCCTACTGCGATGCAGGCACCGGAGGTAACGGTACCGCAGAGCATCTGCATACCCTTGTCCAGAAGGTCGTTGTAAGCATTTACTGCCTTTTCTCCATCGCCCTGGTCATCGCCTGCGTCCAGAAGCTCAACCTGGTAGCCATTGAAGCCGCCGTTTGCATTTACTTCGTCGATGGCAATCTTTGCCGCATTATATACATTCGTGCCGTACTGTGCATAGTCGCCTGTCATCGGTCCGATAACGCCAATCTTGAAGGTACCTTCTTCCGCTGCTGCCGGTACTGTCAGAGCACCTGCGACCATAGCCGCTGCCATAGCAACGCTGACTGCTTTGTTCAATTTTTTCATAATCATATCCTCCTTTATCAATTTGTGATTAATGATATACCCGCAATGCCTTATTTGTCAATGTTTTTTTCGCTTCCTTATCATGGATATAAGGCATTACAGCCATTTATTTTCTTGATGCCAGGGTGCAGAAAGTCATACATCCCATGCTTGCATGGGAATGGATGACTTTGGCGCCCGCGAAACATGAGAAAGTAGCCATTTTTCACAGAAAAATGTGCGAATTTCGAATGTTTCCAGGATTTCGGGAGTGCGCAGCACGGAGAAATCCGCAGGCATCAGGATTTCCACTGCCAGGGTGCAAAAAGTCATACATCCCATGCCTGCATGGGAATGGATGACTTTGGCGCCCGCGAAACATGAGAAAGCAGCCATTTTTCGCAGAAAAATGTGCGAATTTCGAATGTTTCCAGGATTTCGGGAGTGCGCAGCACGGAGAAATCCGCAGGCATCAGGATTTCCACTGCCAGGGTGCAGAAAGTCATACATCCCATGCCTGCATGGGAATGGATGACTTTGGCGCCCGCGAAACATGAGAAAGCAGCCATTTTCCTACTCTCCCATATTCACCGCATACCATTTTCCGGTCGGCTCCGACAGGTACACCACGATCACATCCTCCAGCTCCACAATGCCGCCCTCCTGCGGCCAGATATGCATTTCCGCTGTCTGCTCCAGCGCCTCTGCGAGCTGCTGTCCGTCCGCCTGCTGCACCGCGTAACCCCTGGTCTGCAGAAAATCACATATTCTGGAATTGTTGCCGTCGTCCCACGAAAAGAAGGAACCGCCCAGCGTACAGGATTCCAGAACCGGCAGCTCATCTGGCGCAATCATACCGATAAACGCGACCGGCTTTTCGTGATAGTCCATCCCTGCCGCCTGGATATCGTACATAATCTGAGCGGCAGCCGTGCAGTCCTTCTCGTACACAATGCTGCTGTAATAGTAAATCAGATTCATGTTGCGCGCATTCAGGAACAAAAGATAACCGCCAAGTACCATTACCGCCTTTTTCAGAAACGGCCTCTTTATCGTCTGCAGAATAATAAACATCTGGACAGCGCCCGTCAGTGGAAGCGCAGGCAGCATCCTGCCGTGCGTTTTGTAGGTCGCCAGCGCCAGATAGAGCACAAAAGGCGCCACGCAGAGCGCAACTGTATAAAACAGAATTCCCGCCTTTTTCTTCCAGCCCTTCTGCCGGATAAACAGGAAAACCGCGCAGATTACAAAAAGAATGGAAAGTACGCGGATGACGCTTCCCCCGTAGATATATTCCCCCTGAAACGGAATTGCAAAAGAAACGCGTCCGATATTAGCGACCGCCAGCGCCAACGCCAGCTTCCAGTCTCCGTCCGCCCAGCCGTTATAGTTATCTCCAAGATAACCGGCAGAGCCAAACAGAAGTCCCAGAAGGAAATTGATGATGTAATAAGCCGCAACAGACGCCGCGCAGATGGCGGCGCAGGTAAGGATAGTGCGCCGGAAATATCCCGCCGGACCGGTCTTTTCTGCCGCGCCGGGCGTTTCCGCTTTCCCGCCGCACAGCCGCAGATAATCCAGCAGGCACTGTGCCACTACCGCCGTCACATACACGCAGACCATTGCCTGGAAGGTGGCAACACCGTAAAGCAAAAGAAGAAACGCATACATGGCATCCTTCTTTCTTTTCTGCTCCAGAAAGCGCCTGCTGAATACAAAGCCCGCCGCCGTCGCCGTCATGGCAATGCCCACCTGCAGGTCAAACATGGAAAACGCCATGATTTCCCCTACCACAAAGGGCAGTGAGGAATAATACGCGCAGAAGAAAAATACCTGCCACTCCTTCGGCCGCTCTCTTTCCAGAAGCGCATACGCAAAAATCACGCCCGATGCGTTCCAGAAAAGAATCGCCAGAAAATCCCACAAAAACGGGGCAAAATTGCCGTCGACTGTAAATATCAGATTAAACAGCCAGATGGCAAATCTCCCCTGTAAAATCCAGAGCGCGCTCGGCTCTGACGCCAGAATCCACGTTTCATCGTCTATGCAGAGTGTAAAATGCGTCAGCATAAACCCGAAGCACACGAAGGAAAACGCCAGCGAGCCGATGAGCGCCCGTTTATATTTTTTCGTAAACCCAATCATTGTTTAATAAGCTTTGCCCCAGTAAACCATTTTCGTTGCCGGTTTCCCACAATAAATGCAGGTATCGGAAATCTGCTCCTGTACAAACGGGATACAGCGGGAAGTAACGCCCGCCTCTTCCTTCAGAGCGTCCTCACATTCCTGGCAGCCGCACCACATGGCTTTGATAAAGCCCGGCTTATTTTCCGCGATGTCCTTAAATTCATCCAGCGTGCGCGCCGTATAGGTGTGTGCGTCGCGGTGCGCGCGTGCGCGCTCCAGCATATCCTTCTGCATAGTCTCCAGCACTTCCGCCGTCTTCTGCGGAAGCTCGGACAGCGGTGTCACCAGCTTTTCTCTTGTGTCGCGGCGCACGATGACCGCCTGTCCCGCCTCGATATCCTTCGGTCCCAGCTCGATGCGCACCGGAATGCCGCGCATCTCCTGCTCGGAGAATTTCCAGCCCGGACTCTTCTCAGAATCGTCCAGCTTCACGCGCAGACCTGCCGCAGCCAGCGCCGTCTTCACCTCGTTCGCCTTATCCAGCACGCCGTCCTTCTGCATCTGGATGGGGATCACCATCACCTGTGTGGGCGCCACGCGCGGCGGCAATACCAGACCGCTGTTGTCGCCATGCACCATAATGATCGCACCGATCATGCGGGTGGTCATTCCCCAGGAGGTCTGATGTACATATTTTAATGTATTGTCTTTATCCGCATACTGAATGCCGAAGGCTTTCGCAAACCCGTCGCCGAAATTATGGCTGGTGCCGGACTGCAGCGCCTTGCCGTCGTGCATCAGGGATTCGATGGTGTAGGTCGCCTCCGCACCGGCAAATTTTTCCTTATCGGTCTTGCGCCCTTTAATTACCGGGATAGCAAGAAATTCCTCGCAGAAATCAGCGTAAACGTTCAGCATCTGGATGGTGCGCTCCTCCGCTTCCTCAGCAGTCGCGTGCGCGGTGTGTCCCTCCTGCCACAGAAACTCGCGGGAACGAAGGAACGGACGCGTGGTCTTCTCCCAGCGCATAACCGAGCACCACTGGTTGTATACCTTCGGCAGATCGCGGTAGGAGTGTATGTCGTTTGCATAGAAATCGCAGAACAGTGTCTCGGAGGTCGGACGCACGCACATTCTCTCCTGCAACGGCTCCAGTCCGCCGTGCGTTACCCACGCCACCTCCGGCGCAAAACCTTCCACATGATCCTTTTCCTTCTGGAGCAGGCTTTCCGGAATCAGCATCGGCAGATATACATTCTCCACGCCCGTCTCTTTAAAGCGTCTGTCCAGTTCATGCTGTATATTTTCCCAGATGGCGTAGCCCGCCGGCTTAATTACCATGCAGCCCTTTACGCTGGTGTAATCGGTCAGCTCCGCCTTTTTCACGACGTCGGTGTACCACTGCGCGAAATCCTCCTCCATCGAGGTGATCGCTTCCACTAATTTCTTGTCTTTCGCCATAATTTCTCTCCTCAATATCTAATATTCACAGCGCCGCCGGCGGCCAAAAAGCCGCCCGGACACATTACTTTCTTTATTCTAGTGCATTTTCTCTACTTTTTCAACACTATTTCGCCAAAAATGAAAACTGTTAGCAGCCAGGCTGCCTGTCCGGACGGCGGCAGCTATTACAATTATCGTGTAATTACCCGGTCATGCCGTAAAAACAGGATTGCGGGAATCTTATTTTTAAACTATAATAAAAATACTATAAGGTCATTGCCAGGCGAATATCCGCCGGATGTTCCGCCTCTCCCGCAAAGAAAGGAGCCTCCATGTCCAAGCCCATTCTGTACCGCAAAAGACTGATTCCCGCTGAATGTATTCTTCTGAAAAACGACGAAATTCTCCATGCGGAAGAGCATCTGATCGTCACCCGCTGGAACACCATCCGCCCCAAAAAAGAATTAAGCCACGGTCTGTCTGCCTTTTTTCTTGACAAGGGCATCAAAATCAGCAAATTTTACAGCCACACTGACGAGCTTATCTGCTGGTACTGCGATATCATTACCCACACCTTCGATGAGAAAACCAACACCTACGTCATGATTGATTTGCTGGCGGATGTGCTGGTGTACCCGGACGGCATGGTAAAGGTCGTAGACCTGGACGAGCTTGCTCTGGCGACAGAAAAAAAGCTGCTCTCTGAAGAACAGCTTCTGATTGCTCTGCGTCAGCTCGACTGGCTGCTGAAAACGATTTACAGCGGCAGATTCCGCGACCTGCTTCTGTATGTGGACCGCTTTTGTCCGGACGACCGTTTTTCCTGAGCGCCGCACCCGCCTTCCCGGAAAGTCTTCCGTCTCTTCCCTGGCGCGCCATATCCGCAGAGCCTTTATTTTCCATCTTCTGCGCCCCGTCCGCGCCTTCCGTCAGGTCTGGCGCGCCTACAGCTCCAGGGAAATTTTGCGGCCCGTCCGCTCATATTTGCGGAATTTTACGCCCGCCGTCGTCAGCATCCGCTTGGACGCCAGAACGGAAGCTGTGTCCGCATATTTATCGCAGTCGTACACAATCTGTTTAATGCCCGCCTGGATGATCGCTTTCGCGCATTCGTTGCAGGGAAACAGCGATACGTACAGCGTCGCGCCGTCCAGACTGCCTCCCCGGTAGTTTAAAATGGCGTTCAGCTCGCTGTGCGTCGTATAAAGATACTTGGTATCCAGCGCTTCCCCCTCGCGCTCCCAGGGAAAATCATCATCGGAGCACCCGATGGGAAAGCCATTATAGCCCATCGATAAAATCTTGTTGTCGCTGCTGACAATGCAGGCTCCCACCTGCGTATTCGGGTCCTTGGAACGCATACCGGAAAGCATGGCAACTCCCATAAAATACTCGTCCCAGGAAATGTAATCTGCACGCTTCGGCATCCTTTTTCCCTCCTCATTTTACGCACCGGCTGCCCGGCTCTTACGCACATGCGCTGCCCGGACGCTGCACCGGCTGCCCGGATCCGGTTATTGTACTGCCAGAAAACCGCGCCGCCTCCCGGCTCATGCGCTGCCGGACTTTTTTATCTGCACGCCGCTACTTCGTTCCGAAAATACGATCGCCCGCGTCACCCAGCCCCGGCACAATATAACCGTGATCGTTCAGGCATTCATCCTTCGCGCCAATATAAATATCGACATCCGGATGCGCCTTCTGCATCGCCTCAATGCCCTCCGGTGCCGCAATAATGCACATAAAACGGATATTTTTCACGCCCTTGTCCTTGAGCATCTGAATCGCCGCCACCGCCGAGCCGCCGGTCGCCAGCATCGGGTCTACCACAAACACCTCGCGCTCCGCGCAGTCCCCCGGCAGCTTGCAGTAATATTCCACCGGCTTTAATGTCTCCGGGTCGCGGTACAGACCGATGTGTCCCACCTTCGCAGCCGGAATCATCGCCAGCATTCCTTCCACCATACCGATACCGGCACGCAGAATCGGGATAACCGCCAGCTTCTTGCCCTGCAGCTCCTTCGCCGTCGTCCTGCAGATAGGCGTCTCTATCTCCACATCCTGCAGCTTCAGATCGCGCGTCGCCTCATAGCACATCAGCATGGCAATCTCTCCGATAATCTGCCGGAAATCCTTGGAACCGGTCTCCTTTCTGCGGATGACCCCGATCTTATGCTGTATCAGCGGATGCTCCATCACACATACCTTTGCCATCGTTATCTCCTCCCGTCACTGTTCACTCCATTTACGAAAAAATCAGAAAATCCGTGAAAATCTGCTTTTTTCTAGTCCTCTTCAATCAGAGAAATTCTTCTCTTGTGGCGTTCCTCCTGCGAAAATGGCGTATCCAGAAACGTATCCACAATTTTCAGCGCCAGCCCCGGTCCTACCACTCTGCCGCCAAGCGCAAGGACATTCGCATCATTATGCAGGCGCGTTGCCTCTGCCGCAAAGCAGTCCGTACACAGCGCCGCCCGGATGCCTTTTACTTTGTTTGCCGCAATCGAGATGCCGATGCCGGTTCCGCAGATCAGAATACCGCGCTCGCATTCGCCCTTTGTGATGGCGTCCGTCACCTTGCGCGCATAAACCGGATAATCCACCGCCGCCTCGCTGTCGCAGCCGAAGTCCTTATACGCAAGCCCTCTCTTATCGAGGTGTTTTAATATTTCCTGTTTTAATACATATCCGCCGTGGTCACATGCTATCGCTATCATTTTCCTCTTCCTCCTTCAGAATCTCCGCCAGTTTTTCTATCAAATCCTTTAAAAAGAAAAAGCACTCGCCGTAAGCCGAGCTGTCCTTTCCAAACGGACTCTCCACGTCTCCTGTCCTGCCGCAGTATTCCGACAGGGTGTATACATTTTTTGCCGTATCCGGATATTCCTCCAGAATCTTGGCTTTCTGCGCCTCTTCCATTGTAAGCATCAGCGTGCGCTCGTCAAAATCATCCTTCGTGAGCTGCACCGCCTCGTGCTCCTCCAGAGGAAGCCCGTTCTGATTGATAATTTCCATCGCTTTTGGATTTACCGGCTCCGGAAACAGCACGATCATTCCGCGCGTATCCACCAGAATATCCTCCAGCAGCAGCTTTGCCTGCATCAGTGCCTCCGCCATCGGAGCACGGCATGTATCGCTGCGGCTGATAAATGTAAGCTTGTCATACTTTTTCATAGTTCTCTCCCTGCCTTTAAAGCTATACCTCCAGCACCTGGTGCCCGGCGGCTTTCAGAAGACGGTTCATAATCGCCTGTCCCATGACCGGCGTATCAAACGCTTCCGAATAGATTCTGCTGACATTCTGGCTGTCAAATTCCCGCAGCACGCCAAACAGATGTCTGGAAATACTAAGTTCGTCCATTCTGCTTCCGATTGACCGGACAATGCCGCCCACATAACGGTCCTTCGTCTCCTCAGAGGCGATAATTCCCGGCATCCTGCCCTCCTTCAGCTCCTTCTCCACCAGCTCGTTGATACGGGAAACGACGCGCGCTTCCTCACCCTCGACGATAAGCATATCCGCCTTCGGCGCGTAGTGCCGGTATTTCATCCCCGGCGCCTTCGGACGTGCCGTCGTATCCTCCCCGGAGATAGCAGGATCTGTGCCCACCTCCCCGATGGTCTCTTCCAGCATTTCCCGGTTGATATAACCTGGCCGGAGTATCATCGGCACATCGCCACTCATGTCCACAATAGTCGATTCCACTCCGATGCCGACACTGCCGCCGTCGATAATCATTTCAATTTTTCCCGTCATGTCCTCCGCCACATGCTGCGCCCGCGTAGGACTTGGCCTGCCGGAAGAGTTGGCGCTCGGCGCCGCGACAAAGCCGCCGCCCGCTTTTATGAGCGCCAGTGCGACCGGATGCTCCGGCATCCGCACCGCCACCGTCTCCAGCCCGCCGGTCGTCGTATATGGCACACAGTCCTTTTTCGGAAAAATCATGGTAAGCGGACCCGGCCAGAATTTCTCTGCCAGCCGCTCTGCCTTTTCGGGAACTACCGCCGCAATCCGGTACAGATCCTCCATCCGGGCAATATGCACAATCAGAGGGTTGTCCGAGGGACGCCCCTTCGCACGGTAAATTTTCCCGGAAGCCGTCTCATCCAGCGCATTCGCCCCCAGCCCGTACACGGTTTCCGTCGGAAATGCAACCAGACCGCCCGCCTGCAGGATACGCCCCGCCTGCGCGATTGCCGCCTCGTCGATTCCCGCTTTCATATCCACTATGATGGTATTCATTTCTCATTCGCATCCATTTTCTTTTTTGTCTGCCTATAGTATACCATTTCCGGCGCTCTTAGGCAAGAGCCGTTTCCAAATGGATACGTGCAGGTAACTACTACAAAAATGTCCCGCAGGGCAGACGATATGCCTGTCCTGCGGGACATCTGAAAAAATGCACTGTTTTTTACGCTTCAATTACCTCTTTGTCCAGGTGCCAGATTTCATCCACATACTGCTGGATGGTTCTGTCGGAGGTAAATTTGCCGCTGCATGCGGTGTTGAGCATCGCCATCTTTGCCCAGCGCGCCTCGTCGCGGTAAGCTTCCTCCACGCGTCTCTGCGCTTCCGCGTAGGACTTGAAGTCCGCCAGAATGAAGTACGTATCTGCGCGGTCGCTGCTCTTGGTGTTGAGCAGGGAATCGTAAATATCGCGGAACATTTCCGGGTCATTCGGCGCATAGGTGCCGTTGATAAGCTGCATCAGCACGCGGCGGATATCCTGGTCGCTGTTGAAGATATTTTCCGGATAGTAACCGCCATTGTTCTCGTAATTGATGACCTCATCCGCGGAGAGACCGAAGATAAAGGCGTTCTCCTCGCCAACTTCCTTCACGATTTCCACATTTGCGCCATCCATCGTTCCCAGCGTCGGAGCGCCGTTCAGCATGAACTTCATGTTTCCGGTACCGGAAGCTTCCTTGGAAGCAGTGGAGATCTGCTCAGAAACATCGGCAGCCGCGAAAATCAGCTCCGCATTGGATACGCGGTAATCCTCAATAAATACCACCTTCAGCTTGTTTTTGATGGATGCGTCGTTATTAATCACATCCGCCACCGAGTTAATCAGCTTGATGGTCAGCTTCGCACGGCGATAGCCTGCCGCCGCCTTCGCACCGAAGATAAAAGTTCTCGGATAGAAATCCATTTCCGGATGGTCTTTGATCTGGTTGTACAGATACATGACATGCAGGATATTGAGAAGCTGTCTCTTGTACTCATGCAGTCTCTTTACCTGTACATCAAAAATGGAGCGCGGGTCTACCTCTATGCCATTGTGCTCCCGGATATATTTTGCCAGACGCACCTTGTTCTGATACTTGATGTTCATGAACTCCTGCTGCGCCTTTCTGTCGTCCGCATACACCTTCAGCTTTGCAATCTGCGGCAGGTCTGTGATCCACTCGTCGCCGATGTGGTCTGTCACCCAGGCAGCCAGCAGCGGATTGCCGTGAAGCAGGAAACGTCTCTGTGTGATACCGTTTGTCTTGTTGTTGAACTTCTCCGGCATCATCTCGTAGAAATCCTTCAGCTCCTGCTTTTTCAGAATCTCGGTGTGCAGCTCCGCCACGCCGTTTACGGAATAGCCTGCCGCGATCGCCAGATGCGCCATCTTCACCTGTCCGTCGAAGATGATCGCCATCTTGCGCACCTTTTCAAAGTTGCCCGGATATCTCGCCTCGATTTCCGCTACAAAACGGCGGTTAATCTCCTCGATAATCTGATAAATACGCGGAAGCAGACGGGAGAACAGCTCGATCGGCCATTTCTCCAGAGCCTCTGCCATGATGGTGTGGTTCGTGTAAGCGCAGGTCTTCGTGGTAACATCCCACGCCTCTTCCCAGGTAAGTCCTTCCTCGTCGATCAGGATACGCATCAGCTCCGCAACCGCTACTGTCGGATGCGTATCGTTGAGCTGGAAGGTCGCCTTCTCATAGAACTTGCGGATATCGCTGTGTTTCTTCTTATATTTGCTGACTGCCGCCTGTACGCTCGCAGAAATAAAGAAATACTGCTGTTTCAGACGCAGCTCCTTTCCTGCATAATGGTTATCGTTCGGATAAAGCACCTCTACGATATTGCGGGCAAGGTTTTCCTGCTCCACCGCCTTGCGGTAGTCGCCCTTGTCAAAGGAATCAAGCTGGAATTCGCTGACCGCCTCCGCGTCCCAGACACGCAGAGTGTTTACCACGCGGTTGTTGTATCCGACGATTGGGAAATCATACGGTACCGCGCGCACCACCTGATAGCCCTCCTGCACGAAATGATTGCGGCCGGTCTTTTCGTCGTATACCACGCGCACATAACCGCCGAATTTTACTTCCTTCGCGTACTCCGGACGGCGCAGCTCAAACGGGTTGCCATCCTTTAACCAGTTGTCCGGCACCTCCACCTGGTAGCCGTCCTCAATTTTCTGTTTAAACATACCGTAACGGTAACGGATACCGCAGCCGTATGCCGGGTAGCCAAGGGTTGCCAGAGAATCCAGGAAGCATGCCGCAAGACGTCCGAGACCGCCGTTTCCAAGTGCCGCATCCGGTTCCTGGTCCTCGATGACATTCAGGTCGAAACCGATCTCCGCCAGCGCCTCTTTTACATCCTCATACTCTGTCAGATTGATGAGGTTGTTGCCGAGCGCGCGTCCCATCAGAAACTCCATCGACATATAGTACACGTACTTCGGGTCGTCCTTCTCGTACTGCTCCTGTGTGGCGAGCCAGTTATCGATAATGGTATCCTTCACTGTGTAAGACACCGCCTGGAAAATCTGCTGCTGCGTAGCTTCATCCAGATTTCTGCGGTAAAGCGCTCTTACATTTGCCTTTACATCATTAATGAACTCTTTTTTGTTAAACTTTTTGCTCATTGTTTCTCCTTCCGTCTGCTATCCGTTACTGTTTTTCGACTGCCAGGGTCACTTTTTCCCCGTTGATATTCCATTCTTTTACGTAACCCTCTGCGGCGCCGTATACAATGTCGTCCGCCAGCACTTCCGAACGGATTTCCTCCGTGTGGGCCTTCAGGATACCTTCAATTTTTTCATTGCCCATCGCATAAATGACGATTCTGTCCGTCACCTCAAAGCCGGCTTCCTTACGCATCGTCTGGATCTTGCTGACAAGCTCGCGGACGAAGCCCTCCTCAATCAGCTCCGGCGTGAGCGTCGTATCCAGAACAACCGTAATATCTCCGTCCTGCTCTGTCACATAGCCCTCTGTCTGGGCAGTCTCAATAAGCAGGTCGTCTTCTAATAATACAACATCCTGCCCGTTGATGTCAAGATGGAGCGCGCCGTCCTGCTTCAGTTCCGCCATTGCCGCGCGGCCGTCCAGATCTGCGAGCGCCTGACGGATACCGCCCAGCAGCTTGCCGTATTTCGGTCCCACGGTCTTAAGCTGCGGCTTGAAATTGTAAGAAACATAGCTTCCCGCATCCTCTGTAAAGGTAACTTTCTTGGTGTTCAGCTCGTCGCGGATAATCTCTGTGAAGTAGGAATCCAGCTCCTTCGGCGCCTTCACAAGCATATTTGCAACCGGCTGACGGTTTTTGATATTTGCCGCGTTTCTTGCTGCGCGTCCCATCACAACGATTTTCAGCACCTCGTCCATATTTGCTTCCAGCTCTTTATCGATATGCGCCTCGTCTACGGTCGGGAAATCGCACAGATGC
The DNA here is from genome assembly GCF_025148285.1 of Marvinbryantia formatexigens DSM 14469. Taxonomy (NCBI): domain Bacteria; kingdom Bacillati; phylum Bacillota; class Clostridia; order Lachnospirales; family Lachnospiraceae; genus Marvinbryantia; species Marvinbryantia formatexigens. The sequence goes on from NZ_CP102268.1 coordinate 1,531,337, forward strand.
ACGCTCTCCGGAGCGCTCTTGTCGATGCTGCATACCAGATTGCGGTAGATATCCTCGGTCATAAACGGGATCATCGGAGCCGCCGCCTTCGCCACGTTCACCAGAGCGGTGTAGAGCGTCATATAAGCGTTGATCTTATCCTGCTCCATACCTTTCGCCCAGAAGCGCTCACGGCTGCGGCGCACGTACCAGTTGCTCATATCATCCACAAAATCCTGCAGCGCTCTCGCCGCCTCCGGGATACGGTAATTCTCCAGATGATTGTCCACGCTCTGAATCATGGTGTTCATCTTGGACAGCAGCCACTTATCCATTACCGGCAGCTTATCGTAGTCCAGTGTATATTTTGTCGCGTCAAAATTATCAATGTTCGCATACAGCACGAAAAATGCATAGGTGTTCCAGAGGGTGCCCATAAACTTGCGCTGTCCCTCCTGCACCGCTTTTCCGTGGAAGCGGTTCGGCAGCCACGGCGCGCTGTTGATATAGAAATACCAGCGGATAGCGTCCGCGCCGTAGGTTTCCAGCGCCTCAAACGGGTCGACCGCATTTCCTTTGGATTTGCTCATCTTCTGTCCGTTCTCGTCCTGCACATGTCCGAGCACGATAACATTCTCATACGGCGCTTTGTTGAAAAGCAGCGTCGATTCCGCCAGCAGGGAATAGAACCAGCCGCGGGTCTGGTCGACCGCCTCGGAAATAAACTGCGCCGGGAACTGCTTTTTAAACACATCCTGGTTTTCAAACGGGAAATGATGCTGCGCAAACGGCATCGCGCCGGAATCAAACCAGCAGTCGATTACCTCCGGCACGCGGTGCATCTGCCCTCCGCACTCCGGACAGGTGATGGTAATTTCGTCGATATACGGGCGGTGCAGCTCGACCGTCTTTGCCGCCTCGTTTCCGCTCAGGTCATATAATTCCTGGCGGCTGCCGATGGAATGCTGATGTCCGCACTCACACTCCCAGATGTTGAGCGGCGTGCCCCAGTAGCGGTTTCTGGAAATGCCCCAGTCCTGCACATTCTCCAGCCAGTCACCGAAGCGTCCTTTTCCGATGCTCTCCGGAATCCAGTTGATGGTATTGTTGTTGCGGATCAGGTCCTCTTTTACCGCGGTCATCTTAATAAACCAGGATTCGCGCGCATAATAGATAAGCGGCGTGTCGCAGCGCCAGCAGTGCGGGTAGCTGTGCTCAAATTTCGGCGCGTCAAACAGCAGTCCTCTCTCGTCCAGGTCTTTGAGTACAAGCGGGTCCGCTTTCTTCACGAAAATACCGCCGAACGGCGTATCCTCCGTAAGATTTCCTTTGCCGTCCACAAGCTGCACGAACGGGAAATCGTATTTGCGTCCCACCTTGGCGTCGTCTTCACCGAATGCCGGAGCGATATGAACCACGCCGGTACCGTCGGTCAGCGTTACGTAGCTGTCACATGTCACATAAAACGCTTTCTTATGCTGCTTTTCCGCATGTACGGCGGCGCACTCATAGAGCGGCTCGTACTCCTTATATTCCAGGTCCTTTCCAACGTATGTCTCCAGAACGTCGTAGGCGTCCTCGCCGAGCACCTTATCGCAGAGCGCGTGCGCCATATAATAAACGCGCCCGTCCTCTTTCATTTTGACTTTTACATATTCTTCAACCGGATTTACGCAGAGACCAAGGTTGGACGGCAGTGTCCACGGCGTGGTGGTCCATGCCAGAATGTAAGCGTCCTCGTCCTTCACTTTAAAGCGGACGATGGCGGAGCGCTCTTTTACATCCTTGTAGCCCTGCGCCACCTCCTGCGCCGACAGCGGGGTACCGCAGCGCGGGCAGTACGGCACGATCTTAAAGCCTTTGTACAAAAGTCCCTTTTCCCAGATCTGCTTCAGCGCCCACCACTCGGATTCGATATAATCATCATGATATGTGACATACGGATGTTCCATATCCGCCCAGAAGCCGACTGTGCCGGAGAAATCCTCCCACATGCCTTTATATTTCCAGACGCTCTCCTTGCACTTGTCGATAAACGGAACCAGACCATACTCCTCAATCTGGTCTTTACCGTCCAGACCGAGCTGCTTTTCCACCTCCAGCTCCACCGGCAGTCCGTGGGTATCCCAGCCCGCCTTGCGCGGAACCATGTAGCCCTTCATCGTGCGGTATCTGGGAATCATATCCTTGATAACACGGGTCAGCACATGGCCGATGTGCGGCTTTCCGTTCGCCGTGGGCGGTCCGTCGTAAAAAGTATACGTCGGTCCTTCCTTGCGATTTTCCATACTTTTTTCGAAGATGTGGTTCTCTTCCCAGAACTTTTTCACATTCTTCTCGCGCTCCACAAAATTTAAGTTTGTTGAGACTTTGTCGTACATAAATGCTCTCCTTTCTTTTCTGAGGCGGCTGCGCTCCGCTTTAGCCGGTGCCAGGCGTGTGCCACCGGCACACAGCACCGCCCAATATCCGCACAAGTGCGGCTGCCTGGTTCGTTTCCCACAGGAACCTGCAGAACCTGCCACCGGCAGCTTTCTCCGGATGCCTGGCAACTAAAAAACCCCCGTCCGTAAAAGGACGAGGGTCTCGCTGTACCACCTGTTACATTCTACTGCCATACGCATCACTGTCCGCCTTCCGCAGACAATCATTGATATGTGTTCCCTTTAACGGCGGAAAACCGTCGGGATTTACTTGCGCCACCGCGCTTTCAGTCCCGCTGCTCGGAAGGGATATTCCATCTGTGTTACTGGCGCCGGGCTCACACCCTCTCCGGCTCGCTGAGGCGTTCGCGACAGATGTACTGTCTTCGTCATGGCATGTGACATGTCCCTGGTTCACGGATTGCTCCTGCAATCCTCCCGGAAATCCGGGCTTCTGTCATCTGAACCAATATTCGCAAATATAATACCGTAAGTATCCTTTAAAGTCAAGCTTTTTGTCGCTCTTTTATATAGTCCTCCAGAAAATCAACCGTCTTTTCCAGACCGAGGCGGCTGCTGTTGATAGAGAAATCATAATTTCTGGAATCGCCCCATTTACCTTCACAGTGATAATTGTGATAACGCTTCCGGTACCAGTCCGATTTTTTCATTTTCTGCCGCGCAGCATCCTCCGAAAGATGATAGCGCTCCATGACGCGCTGCACCTTGCACTGCTCGTCTCCCAGCACAAAAATCGAGACGAGCGCCGGATATTTCCGCAGCTTTGTCTCCGCGCAGCGTCCGACTACCACGAAGGATTTTCCCTCCTCCGCCATGTTCTGCAGAAATTCAAACTGCATATTTGCCACATGATCCTCCATAGAATTGGAGTGACCGCGCACCGTTCTGGAGAAAAGCTTCTTTTTGTGCTTTTCATCGTACTTTTTCAAGCTCTCCCCGTCAACATTTTTTCCTTCTGCAATCTCATCCAGAAGATTGTGGTCGTACAGCGGAAGCCCAAAGCGCTCTGCAAGTGCTTCCGCAATCACATGTCCGCCGCTTCCGAATTCCCTTCCCACTGAAATAATCAGTTGTTCTCCCATAAGTATTTCCCCCTGCCTTCTTAAATTCCCGCGGTTGTCCGGGCGTCCGCCCGGTATCATTCTTTGTCCCACACGGACAGTCCGCCCTTTTCCCGTGAAACAAAAACGGCGCCCGCGAGGCGCCGCTTTCTGGCATGTCCGAAAGCAGCACCGCTGCTCCGGCTCGTCTAGCCATTATTATAACACATTTTTTCTATAATTGCATCTTTGTTCTGATAAATCTTTCCAGCATATCAGCAGTTTTTTCCAGACCGAGACGGCTGCTGTTTACCGACAGATCATAATTTCTGGAATCGCCCCACTGTCCCGGACAGAAATAATTGTGATAATACTTTCTCTCCCAGTCCTCTTTCTTGCACATCTGCTGCGCTTCGCGCTCGGACAGACCGTATTTTTCCATCACGCGCTTCACCTTGCAGTCCTTATCGCCCAGAATAAAGATTGTCACAAGACCGGGATTTCCCTTTAAAATGTACTCCGCGCAGCGCCCGACGACCACGAAGGATTTTCCCTCATTCGCCATCTGTCTGAGATAATCAAACTGCATCTGCGCAACGTGCTCCTGGATGGAGTTGGAATGGCCGCGCACCGTTCTGGAGAAAAGCTTTGACTTCGGCTTTTCATCGTACTTCTTCAGACCCTCATGCGCAACATCCTTCTCTTCCGCGATGTGCTCCAGAAGATTGTAGTCATACAGCGGCAGGTTGAATCTGCCCGCCAGATCCTCAGCAATCACATGACCGCCGCTGCCAAATTCACGGCCAACGGAGATAATCAGTTGTTTTTCCATACGCTCACCTCCTACAGATAACGCAGATAAATGCACGCCATCGCAATCAGCACCACAATAATCATGGCAGGCGCCATATACTTACAGTATTTGCCCCAGCCAATCATGTGACCGTTTTTCGCCGCAACGGAAATGCCGACAACGTTTGCGGAAGCTCCGATCGGTGTTGCGCTTCCTCCGATATCGGTTCCGATCGCCAGCGTCCACGCCAGCACCGGCAGCGCCACGCCCTGCGAAGCCGCCAGGCTCTTGATAATTGGTATCATGGTCGCCGCAAACGGGATATTGTCCACGAATGCGCTGGCAATCGCGGAAATCCACAGTACGATAGCAATCATCAGCATTACGTTGCCCTCGCTGACGCTTGCGATAAATCCGGCGATGATTTCCAGAATACCGGTCTGCTCCAGACCGCCTACTACCACAAACAGTCCGATAAAGAACAGCAGCGTTTTATAATCCACCTTTTTCAGCAATACCACAGCGTCCCTGCCCGCTGTCAGCAGCGTAACGATTCCGATGACCGTACCGATCGTGGAAACGGTAAGTCCGGTCTGCGCATGTGTTACCAGCAGAACGACAGTAACTGCAAAAATGATGCAGCTGATAGCAAAATCTCTTTTGTTCTCGATGGCATCCTTCGGGTCCAGACCGGTCGCCGGCACCTCCGCCTGCCCGCTGCCCAGCTCCTTATGGAAGCACAGGTAGAAATAAATAATAACGAAAACCAGGCAGATCAGCGCGATCACACCGGTGTTTGTGATGAAATCGCCGAAGGTATAGCCCAGCGAGGTTCCGATGATGATGTTGGGCGGGTCTCCGCACATGGTTGCCGAGCCTCCCAGGTTCGCGCAGAAAATCTCCGCCAGAATAACCGGAACCGGATTAAACTTCAGAAGCCGCGCCAGCTCTACCGTAACAGCCGCCAGAAACAGAATAACGGTGATGCTGTCGATAAACATTGCCAGTCCGAAGGACATAATCATAAAGGTGATGAAAATCGGCACCGCTTTGTATTTTACCAGTCTTGCGATGCACAGGCAGAGCCAGCGGAAAAATCCGGCTCTTCCCATTCCCTCTACCATAATCATCATACCGGCGATAAAGAAAATGGTCTCCCAGTTGATTCCCGCCGAGCTCTCAGACGCCTCTCCCGCGGAATACCAGAAGCCCGGCGTGAAGATGCTGCCTATATTGAGCGTTTCGATCACCGCCGAGCCGCTGTGCATGCAGACGCCGAATACCAGCACGATCATCAGCAGACCGCATCCCAGCGATGCCAGGTGACGCTCTATCTTTTCTGATACAATCAACGCGAACATCGCGATAAAGATTATAACAGCTACGATTTGTGTTACCATAAACTTTTTCCTCCTCTGTTAAATTTCTAGTTTTCCAGGAAACAGTCCGTTTCCTGTCCGGAAATACAGAGGATATTCTTTTTTCCGTCCTGCCGGTGGGCATAGCAGACGGCGATGCCCCGCCCGGAATTTTCCTGCATATATTCTGCGCTGCGTCGCTCCAGCAGCATCAGGGGACAGTACGGATATTCCTTACCCAGATTCAGAATATCCCTGCTTTCCGCCACCCTGCGGCTGCGGGCCGCCCTCTGTATATGGGCGTCGGGCGCCTCATTGCCCAGCTGCTCTTCCGTGCAGACCTCCCAGTCAACCAGCCGGTGCACTCTCCGGCAGATCCGCTTGGTGTATGTTTCCTGCTTCATATCTGTGATAAAGGAATGCGCCTCCGCTTCCCCCTGGAATATCCCGGAGAAAAACACCATCACAAGGAGCAGACGGCACATCCATCTTCTTAACGTCGGTCTCTTCATAAATACACCTCTTCGACGTCATTATAATCATTTTCAAAAAAAAAGCAATTCTTTTTTTCCACAGTTTTTTATCAAAATTTCATAGATTTTTAAGCAGAAATCTTTTTCGAAGTTTTTCTTGACATCCGTCCGAAGATACTATATAATTTCTGTTGTTGCAGGAGTGATGGAACAAAAGCTGTATCCATCCGGTCTCGCATCTTTCTTATCTGCCCAGATAGCTCAGTTGGTAGAGCAGAGGACTGAAAATCCTCGTGTCACTGGTTCGATTCCGGTTCTGGGCATTATGCATGTGCAGCGGCGCATCATAACCTTACAATTTATATTTTCTGCGGGTGTAGTTCAATGGTAGAACACCAGCCTTCCAAGCTGGATACGTGGGTTCGATTCCCATCACCCGCTTTTTTGCTGCTCATTTCTCTTTTAATTACGACAATTTACAACATTGTCGACCATATGTCTGTGTATGTACCGCACCTGCAGGAGCTGCTGCCGGCAGCTCTCTTCGGATACATGACAGCAAAGACGGCATAGCCTCCCGGCTACGCCGCCCTTCTTCGCTTCGTCTTCCACCGTCCCGGATGGTCTTTTTATTCCAGATACAGATACGGGTCGACCGGCTGCCCGTCTTTTTGCATCTGAAAATACAGATTGCTTCCTTCCTCGCAGTAGTACCTGGTCGGCTCGCTCACATAGCCGAGAAGTTGTCCCTGCTCCACCACATCGCCCTCGGATACCGCCAGCTCTTTGAGCTGCCCGTAAACCAGGCTGTAATTATTCCCCAGATTCAGCTTCAGCGTGGTTCCGGTCTCCTCGTTTACGCCGATGGATTCCACAATGCCTTTCGCGGACGCTACTACCGGATTGCCCGCTTCGCTGCTGATGATAAGCGCCGGATTATACTTGTACTGGTTGAGCGTCTTAAAATAAACGGTATTGTTCATATTATAGTCCATCAGTACGGTGCCGGCTGCGGGCCAGGCAAGCAGCGAATCGTCCTGAAAATTGACGGTCGGCTGCAGAACTGCCGTCGCTGAGGGAGAACTGACGTCCGCTGCCGGTTCCTCCTGCGCCTCCTCCGTCTCTTCCTCTTCCGGCACCGCCAGCGATGCCGGGTCCACATCCTTTTCATTCGCTGCCGTATAATCGTTCACCTGGGGCAGCTCCGCTACCACATCAGCGCCCGCCGCTTCCAGGTCCGCCGCCGTCGTTTCGCTCTCCTGCGTCACCGCCGCGTCCGGCTGTACCCCGCTGCTGCTGTCATAGCCAGCCCGGTACGTGGCAAACGCCACCGCGCCCACGAGGCAGAGTGTCAGCACACCCAGAGTTCCCTTGTTCTTCAAAATACGTAATAGATTTTCTTTTCGCATATCTGTCACCTCATATTATGTTCATTATGGTTCTACCCATATCATTTCCATAAATGAGGGATTTATACAAAAAGAATCCGGGAGATTTCAGCTGCAACGGCATGAAATTTTATGGCGCGTGAAATTTCCGCATCATAATCTTTCAGTATTTTATCAAATCCGTGCCCGGATAAAAGTACGCGAGTATCTCTTTATAATCTTTTCCGGTGAGCGCCATCTGCTGCGCGGTGTACTGGCTCATTCCAAGACCATGACCGATGCCGTGTACTGTCAGCCAGGTTTCCCCGCCGGTCGTGCTTACTTCGAAGTTTGCAGACGGCAGCCCCAGCAGATTGCGGAATTCTTCGCCGGACATGGTTTTCCCGTCCAGGGAAATCTGCAGTACATACCCGGTGCTGTCGCGCTCGGTTATCTGCATGTCCGCCCAGGAGCTGTCAATCTGAAGCGTAGTTTCGGCATCCGCCGCGCCCGTGTCCGAGGGGCAGACCTTCGACACCAGATAAGGATATTCCTCCGTGCGGAGCACCTCCTTCGCATCGCGTGTGTTTCCTGCACTGCACGCATGAAAGGAAGCCAGAATCGGTCTGCCCTCCCATTCCAGAACCTGTCCCCGCGTCTCCCGCTGTGCCCGCAGAAATTTTTCCGCAGAGCCCATGCGCTCCAGCTCCGTCATGGTCAGATATGCCCCGCTCTCCACCTTTCCGTCCGCTTCTATCTGGCGGTACAGATTGGTTCTTGCCGCGACCATCTGCGCCTTTACCGCCTCCAGGTCGTATCCCGCCGGTATCTGCGCCGCCGTCACTCCGATAACGTACTCCTCCAGCTCCATTTCCAGTGCTCCGCTGTTCGTCTTCACCGTAATGTAGTCCGTCTCATTTTTTATCGAGCGATAGATTTCGCTCATCCTTCCATCCAGCAGAAGCATCATGGCGCACGGGAGCACCAGCATCACCAGAATTCCGGTCAGAATATATTCTATACGTTTTTTCATAATTAAATCCTGCTTTACCGTTGTTTTCCGGACATCAAAAATCCTTCCCACATCATGCCATCCGGGGCAATGCCAGGCATTTGCCCCCAACTACATTTTATGAGAAGGATTTCAGGATTATGATTATTTCCGGTTAATAATTTTCCGGTTTTATCTGGAAAAACGCTTTTTCATGCCCGCAGACCGGGCACTTTTCCGGCGCCTTCTTTCCAAAATGAATGAAGCCGCATTTTCTGCACTGCCATATCATATCGCCGTCCCGCGAGAATACGATGCCCTCCTCCACATTGGCGAGCAGCCTGCGATAGCGCTCCTCGTGCTCCTTTTCCACGGCCGCCACCAGCTCAAATTTGCGTGCGATCTCCGTGAAACCCTCCTCGTACGCTTCCACCGCCATGCGGCTGTACATTTCCGTCCATTCAAAATTTTCCCCGTTTGCCGCCGCCAGCAGATTTTCTTTTGTATCGTCTATTTCGCCTCCGCAGATGTATTTAAACCACTGCTTTGCATGAGCCATCTCATTTCCGGCGGTTTCCTCAAAAATCGCCGCTATCTGCTGATAGCCGTCCTTGCGCGCCTTGTTTGCGTAATACGTATATTTGCTGTGCGCCATGCTTTCGCCCGCAAACGCCTCCAGCAGGTTTTTCTCTGTTTTGCTGCCTTTCAGTTCCATCAGAACATCCCCCTTTCGCTCTTTGCTATAGAGGATATCCGGATTCTGGAAATTTATACGCCGGCAGAGCAGCTTTCCGGACTGCTCATGCCTCTTTCCGGACTCTCCATGTCCCTTTCCGGACTGTCCATGTCTCTTTCCGGACTGCCCATGCCTCTTTCCGGACTGCCTGCCCATGTCTCTTTCCGGACTCTCCATTCCGCCCTCCGGCTCATCCGTTGTCCCGCACATAGGCTAAGATCCCGCTGCACACCGCCTCCGCCACCTTCTCCTGATAGTCGTCCGTGACCAGCTTTTCCGCTTCCTCCGGATTGCTCAGAAAACCGCACTCCACAATCACAATCGGGCTTTTCGTTTTCCGCAGGAGATAATAGCTGTCGTTCGCTTTAATTTCCCGCGGTCTTTCAATTTCCAGCATTTCATTGAGCGCTTCCTGCAAATCGGCGGCAAGCTCCTTTCCCGGAGCGGAGCTCTCATAGTAAAACACCTGCGGTCCCTTCACCGAACTCTCCGTATAGCTGTTCTGATGGATGCTGACGGCGAGAAGCGGGCTTTGCGCATCGATTGCCGCGCACCGCCGTTTCATGTCCTGCTGCTTTTTATTTGCCTCGCCCTCATCGTAAAGACCTCCATCACTCTCCCGCGTCAGCACCGCCGTGATGCCGTTTTTGGCAAGACGGTCGGCAAGCTTCTTTGCAATCGCCAGATTAATCTCCTTCTCCAGCGCCCCGTTCACCCCGACCTTTCCGGCGTCGATGCCCCCGTGACCGGCATCCAAAACCACGGTAATGCCGCGCTCTGTCAGCTCCTGCGCCTGCCGCAGTCCCTCCGGTGCCGCGGTTTTCTCCTCTTCCTGCTGCCCCTCAAGCGCCGCGGTTCCGTCCTCCCAGTTTATCACACCGGACGCCGCTTCCCCGCTTTTTTCCTTCTCTGCCTCTCCCGACGCCGTAATACTGGCGCCGAGCCTTCCGACATAAAACGCGCACACAAGAATCAGCGCCGTCATCAGCAGTTCCAGTATCTCTTTCTTTTTGTGCATAAAAATACCCCTGCCGCACACTTTGTTACAAGTATATGCGGCAGAGGCAGTAAATTTTCCCGGACCCCGGTATCTTCATCCCGGATTTCTTTTGCCTGGCCGTAAACTCAGCTTACATATTTCAGGATAATATCCCAGACGGAATCGCTCTCCAGTCCGAGACGCCATCCGGCAACTCCGGCAAGCCCGTAATCCTTCACCAGCGTCAGCTTTTCCTCGATAGATTTGTCATCCTCCAGCCAGATTTGATAGAGCGAACCGTCATCGCCCTCAAACTGCGCGTAATTCTGACCGGTCGTCTCATCCCAGGCGGCCTCCACGTTATTGTTTTCCAGCCGCTGCTGTCCCTCATCCATCCCCAGCGCCTCGCTGGTGACGGTAGTGGTGCCGTCCTCATTGGTCTTTGTATTCCAGAGCCTGGTATAGAACGGAATGCCGCTGATCAGCTTTTCCGCCGGAACATCCTTGCGCGTATCCAGGATGCCCTGGTTTTCAAAAGACAGACTCGCCACAGAACCAGCCTCCTCCGACCCGTCATAGTGCTCGTCATATCCCATCACAATGACATAATCGCAGACCGTGCCCAGCTCCGCCCGGTTGTAATGCTCGTTAAACGACATCGGCACCGGCACATCGACGGAGAGCACCAGTCCGTTCTTTCTGCACTTTACGGACAGCTCGCGGATAAACTGTATGTATCCGTCCGCCGCTTCCTCCGGGAGATTCTCAAAGTCCACATTGATGCCGTCAAATCCATACTCGATCGCGGAGGCAATCAGTGTATTTTCTATCTTCGTGCGTGATTCGGTAGACTTCAGCACCGCCGTTGTGTCAACCTCCGTATTGAAGTTGTCGACCAGCGCCCACACCTCCATATCGTTGCGGTGCGCCGTATCCACGTAATCCGCGTCGGCAAGACTGCTCAGGGTTCCATCATTTGACACAATCGAGAACCAGGTGGGCGAAATCGTATTGACGCCTTTTACCGAGGCAATATCGTATATGATATTATAATTCGCATCTGTGTTGCTGATCACATGCCATACCATATTGATTTTGTAGTCCTTCGCCACGGTCGTGTATTCCGGCTCCTCAAATTCGCGCTCCACTGTCTCCGTGCGCTCCTCCACCAGCCTGTCGTTCTGGATATAGCCGAAATATCCATCCTGTGTCAGCACGCCTGTCCAGTCCTCCATCGGCTCCAGCACCGTCACAACCTCATTTTTCTGAAGCTCTCTGAGAATCGGGCTTTTGATACCGCCCTGATAACGCAGCTTTCCGTTTTTGCGGATGGTCGCCAGCGTCTTTTCTCCCCACTCGTTTGTGATAACAATGCGCTCCGGGTCGTGGAACAGCTCGTATTCCAGATTGGTGTACATCTGTACAAAGTCCAGCGCCAGGTACGTTTTCGTGCCGTCCACCTTTACGATATCGTAGGACACCGTCTCCGTTTTTCCGGTAGCCGTATATTTCTGTCCGCCCGCCGGAATCTCGATAATATCCGTCGGCGTGGTGTACAGCATCAGATTAGCCTCGGAATCCCAGTAAAAGCGGTCGTTCAGCTGCTCCTTTACCGCTTCGAAATCCACATAGCAGACATCCCCCGATACCATGCCCTTATACGAAGAAACATCCCTTCCTATTACGATCGCCGCTTCATCGTCCGAAGACAGGCTGAAATATTCTTTTCCATCCATTACCTCCGATGTCGGAGTATACTTTTTTACCAGATTCGTTATACAAACGATTGCTGCCACAACCACCACCAGGACTACGACAGCCAGCAGCGGCGCCGCCTTCTTTTTCATACATTGCACCTCCCAGGTATAAACTATGAAAGCCCCATCTCCATGCAGGAGTGCCGTGTGAGCTTTCATGCACAGTGATGCCGGCGCGGGGCACAGGACTGCTCTTAAAATCCGTTCTGAACGGGCATACCTGTCTGCACAGACACCATCATATATAAAAGTATATCATACCTCAGTGCTTAGTTCTAACAATTTTCGACTTTTTCAGAAAATATTCATATTTATTTAAGCTTTTTGCACAAGGGGACTGCACTGCCTGCTGATTTTCTTTTCTGATCCGGTCGAATCCGATGCCGCACACCTGATTCCGGCAATCCACATAGTAGTCGCGCATATAATTGGTCCGCTCGCAGACACAGTCTGCAATCTGGTAGGATGTGCTTGGTTTTCCATCCAGCCAGAGCTGGATACCCGCTTCCTGGTAGCTTTTCAGTTCCCGGTACAGCCTGCTGTTTTTCACCTGTCTGTTTCTGGCGGGCTGCGCCTGGCTGATGAATTCTTTTTTCTGTCCGATGGCACTCACTCACTTTCTGTTTTCTTCTGCAGCTTCCCTTCCCGGTGCATTCGTGATATATTTCCGTGCAAAAGAAAACTGTTTATTCCAGAGAAGACATTTCCCTCCTTTCTCGTTCTATTTTGTTTTTATATCTTCTCTTATTGGTTATTATATATATTTTGTGTCGTTTTTGCAAGTGTTTTTTTCAATAATTATTTTATATTTTTTTTATACTACAAACCATCCTTTCCCTTTGCAATTTCCGGCAAATCAGGTTATACTGTGTTTGTAAATATAGACATTTATTAGTGAGGAGTGGTTTCATGAAACTGGAAAAGCTCAATGACAACCAGATACGCTGCACACTGACACGCGAAGATTTGGCGTCACGCCATCTGAACCTGCTTGAGCTTGTCTACGGGGGCGAAAAAGCAAAATCGCTGTTCCGCGAGATGATGCAGCAGGCGGCTTATGAATTTGGTTTTGAAGCGAACGACATTCCTATTATGATAGAAGCAATTCCCATGTCTTCCGAATCTCTTATTCTGATTATTACAAAAGTGGAGGACCCGGATGAGCTGGATACCCGTTTTGCCAAGTTCGCTCCCGGAGGCGACGCGCCAGATGCGGAGAACTCCTTCTCCGGTCTGAAGATGGAGGGTGCGGACGATATTCTGAATCTGTTCCGTAAAATACGGGAAGCCCATAAGAACATGGTGCAGAAAACCGAAGAAGACGGAAAGCAGACCGAAACCCCGGCAGGAGATACCGAGCTGGCGGTGGACATCACCCGGCTTTACTGCTTCGGTTCCCTGGATGACGTCATCCACGCCGCCCATGCGCTCGGAGGCAGCTATCACGGTGAGAATTCGCTGTACAAACACCCGGAGACCGGAGAATATTATCTGTTTCTCGGCAGTTCTTCGCACACTCCGGAGGAGTTCAACCGCATCTGCAACACGCTGTCCGAGTACAGCACGAGTATCAAATTCTCTGCCGGCGCTATGGGTTATCTCTCCGAGCATGGTATTGCTATCATCATGAAGGAGGCCCTGCAGCGGCTTGCAGCAATTTGATGCACAGGAAAACAAAGCGGTCATGCGCCGCAAAAATTTCCGTATAAAAGTGGTCCGGTCAGCGTGCCGGGCTTCTTTTTTACGCCGGAAATGCAACTTTTCTCTTTTCTTTTTCCGGCAGGTAAGCTATACTATAATATAGAAGCTATATCGTGTTGTTACGCAACTGTTTTAAGTATTTTAGAAAGGAATTTACACAATATCATGAGAATACTGGAATCCGCAGAAAATTATCTGGAAACCATCCTGGTTCTTCAGAACCGTATCGGAAATGTCCGTTCCATCGATATCGTAGCAGAAATGGGCTTTTCAAAGCCAAGTGTCAGCGTTGCCATGAAGAACCTGCGCGAAAACGGCTATATTCATATGGACGAGAACGGTTATATCACCCTGCTTGAACCCGGCCGGGCAATCGCCGAAAAAATATACGAGCGCCACACGCTGCTCACCGAATGGCTTACCAGTCTGGGCGTTTCCCCGAAAACTGCCGCGGAGGATGCCTGCCGCATCGAGCACGTCATCAGCGACGAAAGCTTTCAGGCGATGAAAAACCATGTACGGCAGAGGCAATAGCCATGAATAAAAAAAATTATACGCGCATTCTCCGTCTTTTCTTACTCATGCTGCTGGCAGTCTGTTTCTGTCTGCCCGCACAGGCATCGGCGGCAAACCCGAAAAACAGACTGGTAACAAAAGACGGCTATACTTATTATTATAACAGCAGCCGTAAAATGGTAAAAAATAAGTTTGCCACGATCAAAGGGCAGACCTATTATTTTGACAAAGACGGGCACATGCTCGTCAAGACGCTGTTTCAGGTCAGCGGAAAGACCTACTATGCCACCAACAAGGGCTATATCGCCAAAAACAAAATCATCAGCTACAAGGGCGTCAGTTACTATTTTGATTCCAAAGGCGTCCGCAAGACCGGCTGGGTGACCTATAAGGGATACCGCTATTATTTCCCGCAAAAGGGAGATTATCTTGTCAGCCGCTGGAAAAAGCTGGGCGGCTACTACTATTATTTTGACTCCAAAGGACACATGGTAAAAAATAAATGGGTGGATTCCTATTACATAAACTCCCAGGGGCACCGCACGGCGGAGCCGATGGAGAAAACCAATTCGTCCAAAGTCAAAAAGATTTCGATGAAAAACATTAAACAGAACCCGGAGCTTCCCACCGGATGCGAATCGGTGTCGCTCACGATGGTTCTGAAGTATTACGGCTTTAATCTGGGCAAGACGACCATCGCCTCCAGCTACATGCCGCGAAGCAGCAGCAATTTCGTAACCGCTTTTGCCGGCAATCCGTTTTCCTCATCGGGCTGCGGCATTTATTCTCCCGGTCTGACGACCACGGCGAACAAGTATCTGAAGGCAAAAAAGTCGTCGATGCGCGCCTATGACCTCACCGGAATTTCGTTTAAGGATCTGTACCGCTTTATCGACAACAACACGCCGGTAATCGTCTGGAATTCCATGTATATGTGGACGCCGCAGGCTTCCTTTACCACCCGTGTAAACGGAAAGACCTGGACCTTTTACCGCTACGAGCACTGCGTTGTTCTCTGCGGCTACAACAAGAAAACGAACAAGGTACTGATTAACGACCCATTAAGCGGGCTTGTCTGGAGAAATGCAAAATCCTTTGAGAGCATCTATAACCGTATGGGCAAAATGGCTGTCGTAATCAAATAACAGAAAATGAAATACCCTGGCAACGAAAAAACGTTCACTGGATGTTTTTGTCGTATGCATGACAACAAAAACTGCGCCGCTGCAAAAAACGGCGCAGTTTTTTCAGCCTACCTGGATATGGCTGAAGCCCTCTCCATGAACCTCATCGGATGGTACAATAATGATAAATGCACACGGGTCCGCCTTCTTTACCGCCTGCTGGACGCTGTACATTTCCTTGTTGCTGCATGCGCACATCACAAGCTGACGCTGGTCGCCCCGATATCCGCCCACCGCGTTGATCCGCGTCGTTCCCCGCTGGCAGGTCTCGTCAATCACATCACAGATAAGCTGCCCGTAATCGGTCACTATCATCGCCATTTTTCCGGCATTCACGCCATACATCAGCTTATCCACCACCGTGGAGAGCAGAAACGTCACAATAATACCATAAATCGTTCCGTCAATATCCTGCAGAATCATGCCGCCCATCAGCACAACCAGCAAATCCGAAAAGAATATAATCCTGCCGACCGGCACATGCGGTTTTTTCTTTTTCACCGCCATAATGATAAAGTCCATACCGCCGGTGGAAGAACCCTTCATATAAATAACGGCATAGCCCAGACCGGCAATGACGCCTGTGCAGAGCGCCGCCAGCAGCCTGCTGCCGGTATACACCGGAAAAAGCGGCGCCACGTAGTCTATCAGAATGGACGAAATCACCATGCACCGCATAGAGCTGATAAAGAAGCTTTTTCCCAGAAGGCGGAAGCACAAAATGCTTACCGGCACATTCAGTAAAATGGTGGACAGACCAATCGGTACGCCCCAGAGCTGGTATAAAATGATAGAAATGCCGGAAAAACCGCTCATCGGAAACCTGGCCTGCGCCGCGAAATTATAGATTCCTGCCGCAATACAAATGCTTCCGATAATTTCCCAGAATATCTGCGTGATAAATTCATGTTTTTTTAACTTTTCCATGACAATTCCTCCTTTTCTCTGCATTATGATAACATAAACTATTATTTTTGTGAACCACTCCCCATTTATTTCCATTGACATCACGGCACTATTTCTATATAATAAGAACAGGAATTATTATTGTTTTGGAGGTAATATGGCAAATATAAAATATAGCCGCCAGAGAGAATCCATCAAACATTTTCTCGCAGGGCGCAAAGACCACCCGACAGCAGATACCGTTTATCAGAATCTCCGGCAGGTATATCCCAATATCAGCCTTGGCACCGTGTACCGCAACCTCGGTCTGCTCTCCGAGCTTGGCGAAATTACCCGCATCAACACCGGGGACGGCGCAGAGCGCTTCGACTACAACACCCAGCCGCACAATCATTTTGTGTGCCGCTGCTGTCACAGTGTATCTGATCTGGAAATGGAAAATATCGATTATATCATGGACACCGCACAGAAAAACTTTGGCGGACAGATTGAAAGCTACACCACCATGTTCTTCGGAGTATGCGAAAGCTGCCGCTCAGAGCAGGGTCTCACAAAGCTGGCGGCAACCGCGGATTCCTGAGTTATGCCCCTGCCCCCGGTAGCCGGTGTGCTGGAAACCGCCTGACGTGTTCCTGTTCACTCCGTTCACAGTAACCTTGCCAGGTGGCTGGCTGCCGCGGCCTGCCGTAATCGATAAAGATATTTAAAAAAAGTGTCGCGGATTACTTGACAAGGTTCATTTCTTATGGTATTGTTATATTACAGAAAACAGTAATGATTACTGTTTTTAATAAATCAAATATAAAGGAGAGATATTATCATGGCTAAATTTGTTTGTAATGTATGTGGATACGTTTATGAAGGAGATGCTGCTCCGGCTGAATGTCCGGTATGTCATGCTCCGGCTTCAAAATTTACAAAACAGGAAGGCGAAATGAGCTGGGCTGCTGAGCATGTAGTAGGCGTTGCACAGGGCGCACCGGAAGATATTATGGAGGATTTAAGAGCAAACTTCGCAGGAGAGTGCTCCGAAGTTGGTATGTACCTTGCAATGGCAAGAGTTGCTCACAGAGAAGGTTATCCGGAAATCGGTCTTTACTGGGAAAAAGCTGCTTACGAAGAAGCAGAGCACGCTGCAAAATTCGCAGAGCTCCTTGGTGAAGTTGTAACAGACAGCACCAAGAAGAACCTCGAAATGAGAGTAGAAGCAGAAAACGGCGCAACCGCTGGTAAATTCGACCTCGCAAAGCGCGCGAAAGCTGCAAACCTCGATGCAATCCATGACACCGTTCATGAAATGGCACGCGACGAGGCCCGTCACGGCAAAGCATTCGCTGGTCTTCTGAAGAGATACTTTGGCTAAGCTACAAGCCGGGTAAGGATAAAAATAAAATCGTTGGGGAGAATGCCTGCATTCTCATCCGACGATTTTTATTTTTAGACTTATAGGGCGACAGCCCTCCACTGAGATGAAGTGCAGCGTAATCGAAGGGGCTGCATGGCGCAGAATGTCACACCGGGCGACCGCCCTCCATCGAGAAGGAGCGCAGCGGATTCGAGATGGAACCCCGGCGTTGCCTCCTTTCATTCCTGGGGAGCTTGCTCACCTGGGCGTTTATTTTTGCGATTTTATAGGGCGACAGCCCTCCACTGAGATGAAGCGCAGCGTAATCGAAGGGGCTGCATGGCGCAGAATGTCACACCGGGCGACAGCCCTCCATCATCATCGTTATTCTCCGATTTTTCCCATTCCAAGGCGCTCAAACTGCTCTTTTGGGCAATCATTATCTATCATCATTTTTTTCATAAGCCTTATCATGCGGCGTTCCCTGTCAGAATCCTGCACAGGATAAAGCTCATCCGCATCATCTCTGACGCAAAACAGAAGGGTAGGATAATCCGCCTGAGAGACGTGCCCGATGCTCTCAAGTTCCAGTACCGGCATTCCTTTTGTAAAAGAAAACGGCTGGTGAAGACGCATTGTACGCAGTATTTCGTTATCTATAAAGGCCCGCCTTCCTCCGTGACGGGTGGGCATCAGGGTATACTCATGGCGCGGCTGGTTGCCTGGCAGAGGGCTCCTCATATAAACCCAATCACCATCCGTACAGCAGACCTGTCCGCCGAAAATTCCAAACAAAGCGCCCTCTCTCACCGCCTCATCCTGCTCAAGAACCGGCCGTAAAGCTTTTCCTTCCATATCCTCCGGCAATGACTGTCCAAAATATTCCAGTAAAGTAGCCGGTAAGTCAATCGTCTGTGCAAGACAACCGGTACGTACCCCCGCCCTGCGGCTCCTGGGATCCCATATGAATAATGGAGTGTGCGCAACCTCTGCATAGAACGGACAATGACATTTCGCCCATTGACCATGTTCTGCCAGAAGAAAACCGTGGTCTGTACTCACAATCAGCATTGTATCTTCCCAGAGACCATATTCATCCATCGCATCCAGCACCCGTCCCAGATTCTCATCGCAGAGTCTGAGTACCGCGGCATATTGTTTTCTCATGTGGTCAATAAATTCCGGACTGTCCGTATTATTTACCGGACGATAATCGGGCCAGTCACAGAAAGGACCACTATATCTGTCCGGAAACATATCTTTATATTCCGGCTGGACGAAAAACGGTTCATGCGGGTCAAAGGTTTCAATCTGCAGAAACCAGTTATCCTTATCATGATTAAGGCTCAAAAACTCCAGTCCCTTCTGAAAAGTACGGCACTGAGGCTGGTCAGAAACAGTTCTCATCACCGTCCGGTTTGCAAAATCCTGCCCCACCCAATTGTCCTTAGGTTCTCCGCATACGTTCCCTGTCACACCCGGATACCCCCGAAAGCCTACCATTGGCTGCCAGTTATCCCCTTCCTGTCCACGCTCGCACTCCCATGTGGTATATCGCTGATGATAGGTAGCACCACCATCCTCCCAATAATGGTAATGGTCACTGACTAAATGAGTATGAATCCCCGCCTCCTTCAGAATCTGAGGCATGGAATCATCAAACGGCTCCAGTGGTCCCCAACTGCGATGCAGAAAATTATATCGCCCCGTATGCAATTCCCTGCGCGCTGGCATACACGGCATGCTGCCAATCCAGAAATTATCGAAAGTCACTGTATGACATGCCAGCCGGTTAAAATTTTCCGTCTGCGTCCACTGACATCCATAGGGTCCAAGCATATGACGGTTAAGAGAATCATACATTACCATAATCGCTTTCATAAAAAACTCCCTCCCGGTTACTTTTCCTTACGCCGGTATTCATAAGGACTCATTCCATATTTCTTCTTAAAGATTGTCGAAAAGTAGCTTGCATTATAATAACCTACCTGCTGTGCAATCATCTGTACACGCAGAGCCGTATTTTCCAACAACCAGACAGACCGTGACAATCTGACATCCGTCAGGTAATTGACAAAGGTTTGCCCCGTTTCCATTTTAAAAGCTCTTGAAAAATAATCCGGATTCAGATATACAGAAGCCGCAACCTGCTCCAGACTCAGCTGCTCCGCATAATGCGCGTTAATGTATTCCACTGCCAGTTGTATATTCTTCGATTTGGGAGCATTCTGAAGCTCTGTCAAATGACACTGTCCGGCAAAAGCCTCCATAATCCGCCTGGCCTCCTCCAGGGAAATACATTCCTCCATCTGTTCCCGGAGAATATCCGTTCCAGTCAGGGATATCCCGTTTCCCTTAGCCTCAAATTCCAGAAGTTCAAAAGTATCTCTGCACAGTCCACACAGGGATTCCACCGCAAGAATCCGCCAGCTGGCTGCATTTTTAAGGAATTCATCCAACAGCTCATATCTTTGGTATCCCTTTGCCTGATACAAATGCATATTGAATTCTGTAAAAGCATTTTTCCACAATTCATTCTTTTTAAACAATTCCGTCAACGGGTACCTCGGCACATACACACGCTTTTTCCCCTCATAAAATCCCTCTCCCAAAGAGCAGGACGCCTGCCAGATTGCAAGAGGGATGCGCCTCATTTCATCCGTAATTGCACTTATACCCACCATGCAGTTGTTCATTTTCTGAATATCACCGGCATATACCGCCAGCTTCTCTGCCTTTTCCGCTTCACTGAGCGTTCTTGTAAAATTTCCAACAATTACATAAATCCGATCCGTATAATCAAACCCCGCAACATGACGTATCTGACTTGCACCAGGAAATACAAGACCCCCGTTTAAAATGCTTTTTTTCCACACGGCAAGAGCAAACAGTCCGTTATTGCGCCAGCGTATGTTGCACCTGCGCAGATTTTCAAGCTCTTCCTCTGTCAGTTCCTTATTCTGACGAAGAATACTTCCAATAACGTAATGAGCCTGTGATATACTTGCAGTATCTGTTTCGTCCCTGTTCTCGGCAAGGTGAAGTTCTCCAGCCTCCCTGTTAAGTAAATCCTGCAAAACATCATTCTGCATCTCCGTTTTTAAGAGATACTCCGAAGCTCCGTCCCTCAATGCCTGCCGAATCAGGTCAAACTCAGAAAATGCTGTCAGAAAAACTACCTTCGTCCGGCTGTTAAAAGACCGCAGGGCATGCAGAAACTCCAGTCCATCCATGACCGGCATTTTGACATCAGTCAGGACTAAATCCGGTTCCTCCTTTTGGAACAGTTCCAGCGCTTCCGCACCGTTGTGGGCGACACCGGTAAGCTGACAGAGCGGATTCTGTGAAATACAGAATTCCAGCCATTCGCAAATCATAATTTCATCATCCACGACCAGAACTTTCATGCTTCTCCTCCTTTTGAAAAATGGCAGGCATCAGTAAGGTAACCGTAGTTCCGATTCCTTTTGAACTCTCCACGGTCAGACCATACTCTTCTCCATAATTCAGCCGAATACGGTTATGTACATTCGGCATTCCAATAGAGCTGTCATCCTTTACTGCCGGCTGTTTAAGGCAGGCGCGTACTTTTTCCAGCGTTCTCTCATCCATTCCGGCTCCATCATCTGTTATCGTGAGAAGCAGCCGTTCTCCCAGAAGAGCCGATTCAATTACCACTGTACCCGTTTCATATTTTGCCTCAATCCCATGAAAAATTGCATTTTCTGCCAGCGGCTGCAAAATCAGAGGCAGCACCATACACTGTTCTGTTCCCTCCTGCAGCTCCAGTTCATAATTTATTTTTTCTCCATACCGCAGCTTTTGCACTACCAGATACTTTCTGGTAGCTTCAAATTCATCACATAACGGAATCATCGAATCTCTGACAGCTAACGTACTTCGCAGCAAATCGATAAACGCGCTAATCATCTGTGCAGCCTGATTGTTTTTTCCTACTTCCACCGCACAACGGATAGAAAACAGTGTATTATACAGAAAATGAGGATTAATCTGGGCACGCAGAAAATTTACCTCCAATTCTCTTTTCTGCTCTTCTCTCTCCTGTATGATATCCATCAGGTTTGAAATTTCGTAAGCCATATGCTGGAAGCTCTCCTGAAGATGATTGATTTCCTCAATGCCATTCTTTATGGCGGGCGGTTTAAAATCATTTTTTCCAACCTTATCCATTGCACTGCTTAAGTTTGCCAGCGGATTGGAGACATGCCTCGATATATATGCCGATACTGCCACAGCAAGAAGCAACCCCGCAATAAGAAGACAGCTCATAATCCACCACGTTTTATTCAGAGCTCCCAGAATAATTCTTGTCGGACTTTCCTCCACTATAGTCCAGCCGGTCTTTTCATCCAGATAGGTAGACAGCATGTATGTTTCTCCCATCTTTTCAATAATATTAGAACGGTCAGTTCCATAGACATCCCTCATATAGTCCACATTAATAAATTGTTTTCCAAGCATTTTTTTATTGGAATGTGATACAATGAATCCAGCCTGGTCGTATATATATATTTCTCCGCCCTGCTCCTGTGTAGATACGTAAAGGTCTTCCAGAAGCTGTTCGTCAATCAGAATCAGAAGCACACTCTGATTTTCTCCATTATCCAGCCTCTGTCCGGCTGCAAACCGGTAGACCGTATCACCATTCCGACTGCCGCTAAACGTACGCGAAAACTGCACTTCTCCGGCAGCCCCATTATCAAGCGCCTCCAGAAGTTTTTTATACCACGGCTGATAAACCCATGTGCTTACATCAGTTCCATCGCTATCCGAATTGTATAAAAACCCATTTTCTCCCAAAAGAACCACTTCATACCCAAGACCGATATAACTGAACACTTCATCATATACCTGTTTCTGGGCATCCAGATAGTCCCATGCTTCTTGCCTCTGTTCTTTTGTCATTTCTCCGGAGAGAAAATTATTGCTTAAAATTTCATAGCTGTATAGATTAGATAATGTAGTACTGCTGGTTTTAACAATATTTGCACGCTCCGCTATCTGACGCAGCACAGCCGTACGATTATTGCCAATCTGCCCGATGAGAATGTTCCGTATAGAAACACTCACAAGCAGAATTACTGCTAAAAAGAAGAGAGCAAACACGAGAAAATACGTCAAAAATAATTGTGTGCGCAGCTTTTTCGTACACCCGGCAAATTTTCTGAAGTATTGTTTCATCCTGTTCACTCCCACTATTTATCTGATTCTGTATGGTGCGAAGTTATGATTTTCCTTAATATAATCGTCGCAGCTATATGCCGGAACTCCTTTCCCCCACATACCTGCAAGACCTGTCTGCCCGGACCCATATACGGCTTCTCTGGCACCATCAATTTCCGGATTCACATATTTGGCAAACCATTCTTCCAGACGCTGGCGCATTTTCGTTTCAAGCGATTCAAATCCTCCCGCATTCAGCAAATT
Source organism: Marvinbryantia formatexigens DSM 14469 (assembly GCF_025148285.1). Lineage (NCBI taxonomy): Bacteria > Bacillati > Bacillota > Clostridia > Lachnospirales > Lachnospiraceae > Marvinbryantia > Marvinbryantia formatexigens. The sequence continues at coordinate 1,554,354 of NZ_CP102268.1, forward strand.
TTTCGTTTCCTGAGAATCCATCTGCAAATCATATAATTCATTTGGTCCATACGGATAGCGGACAACATATTTAAAGCGTCTTCCCCGTATCATGCGGTTTGGGCCATATTCGTCCAGCACCACCACTTCCTCATGCTGTGCAAAAGCTTCTCCCCGGAGCGCAGCCGCAAAAGACACCCCCGGTCGCGTTAATGTATCGGATGGCTTAATGTCCAGATATTCCAGCAATGTCGGCATAAAATCATAGGCGGAGACCAGAGCGTCACATACGCTTCCTTCCGGAATATGCCCCGGATGACACGCAATAAAGGGGACCTTTATAGATTCTTCATACATATTCAGCGGGAAAGTAGCGTTTCCTTTTCCCCAGAATCCATGATGCCCACAGGAAAAACCATTATCCGACGTAAATACAACCAGCGTATTTTCCGTCAGCCCCATTTCATCCAGTTTTCCCAGAATACGCCCGATTCCTGCATCCATCGCAGTAATTGCCGCATAATAGCCAATCAGATTTCCTCTCTCATCCTTTGCAACCTCATCGGTCAGATAAATACTGTCCGGGTGCCTTGGCAGATGAGGAACCGACTCAAACGGGCAGTCTTTATAAAGCTCTGTATATTCCTTCGGATGGTTATTCAACCAGGGAGCATGTGGAGCAGTATATGCTACATGAAGATAAAACGGTTGCCGGTCCTCTGTTCTTGATTCCAGAAAACTTACAGCATCATCCGTAATAGCATCTGTCACATAGCGTTCTTCCCGGTACAGTTTTCCATCCCGGTACATAGGCGCTCCATAGTAAGGACCTCCTCCCGATTTATGACTGAACCAGTGTGTAAATCCCTGCTGCACCTTTCCTGATGCACCCATATGCCATTTTCCTGACAGTGCACAACAATATCCGTTTTCCACCAGAGCCCTTGTGTAAGAATACTGTCCCGCCAGATATTCCAGAGACGCCTGGCGTTCATCATCATCTTTGAGCCAGTCATGCACACCATGCCGGGATGGAATCGTTCCCGTCAACAGACTTGCTCTTGCCGGTGAACATACCGGAGATGCACAGAAAAAGTTTTCAAATCTCATTCCACAGGCGGCAAGACGGTCAATATTAGGTGTAAGAATCTCTCTGTTTCCACTGCACCCCAGAGACCAGTATCCCTGGTCGTCCGAAATAATAAATACAATGTTCGGTCTCCTTTCCATTCCTGTCCCTCCCTCAATTATATCCGCAAGCCTTCTTTATGTAAAGCTTTGTTATTTTACCACCACTTAATCAAATCCGTCACCTCATTGCGCAGTTTCACAAAATCAGGACTGGCAATGTTCCGGGGACGTGGAAGTGAATTATCAATCGCCTGCTTAATACTTGTCGGTTTATTAGTAAGCACCAGAATACGCTCTCCCAGATAAACAGCCTCCTCAATATTATGCGTAATAAATATGACGGTTGTTCCAGTACGCTGCCACAGGCTAATCAGCTCGTCTTCCAGACGGTAACGAAGCTGAATATCCAGTTGTCCATAAGGCTCATCCATCAGCAGCAAATCCGGCTGTGTAGCAAATGCTCTGGCGATTACAACACGCTGCAGCATACTGGCGGATAATTGATCCGGATAGTATTTGCGATATTTTGTCAGTCCCACAATCTCCAGATATTCGTCAACCAGAACTCGTGCTTTTTCCTTTGGCACTCCTTTAATATCCAGTCCAAAGCCCACGTTCTCTTCTACCGTCAGCCAGGGCATCGTAGAATATTCCTGGAAAATATAAGCGATGCTCTGTTTCTTCAGGTCTACCGGTTGTCCGTCCAGCAGAATTTCTCCTGCTGTCGGCTCATACAGCTTTGTCAGACTGTTTAAAAATGTTGTCTTTCCACAGCCGGTAGGACCCACAATGCAAAGGAATTCTCCGGCATGAACATCGAAAGAAATATCGTTAAGTACCAGGAGGTCGCCAAACTTTTTTGTCAGATGACGTACCTGTACCTTTGGCATTTTATTGTCCTGCATAGTAACTTCTCCTCTCTTACAGCGTCAAATCCATATTATCCGTAATAAGCTGCCGCAAACGTAAAAACTCGGAATCCACATAGTCGCGGGGATGCGGCATATCGATAATATATTCTTCCTTAATATGAGTGGGGCAATTTGTGAGCAGAATGATACGGTCAGCTAAAAAAAGTGCCTCTTCAATATTATTTGTAACAAAAACTACTGTGCGCTTTTCTTTCTGCCAGATGCGCTGCAGTTCTTCCTCCATCATATAACGTGTCTGGGCATCCAGATGTCCAAACGGTTCATCCATCAGCATAATATCCGGCTGATTAGCGTAGGCCCTGGCAATACCAACGCGCTGCCGCATACCACCAGACAGCTGACCCGGATAACTCTTCTCAAAACCGGTCAGACCAACCAGTTCCAGATACCGCTTTACCAGTTCTCTGCGCTCTTTTTCCGGCACATGACGCACGCTCGGTCCAAAACCTACGTTTTCCTCAACAGTCATCCACGGAAACAAGGATGTTTTCTGATATACTACCCCTCTCTCTGGAGCCGGTCCTGTCACTTTTCTTCCTCTGGTATATACCTCACCCTCTGTCGGCATATCCAGCCCCGCCAAAATGTTCAGCAACGTGGTTTTACCGCATTGCCCCGCCCCAAACAACACAAGAAATTCATTTTCATGAACTTCAAAATTCATATTGCGAAGCACTTCATTCCTGCCGTTCCCATCATAATTATCAAAACTGCGCCCTACATTCCGACACTCCAGTACTGCTCCTCCTGCGATTACATTCCCTTCTGTTCGTTCCATGCACACAGTCTCCTTTCTAAAGCACTGGTCAGATTAGCAAGTATAAAGCCCACAATGCCAATCGCCATAATTCCCACCATAATCTGTACTGTATTTCCGGTATTCATTCCGCGCACAATAACCCATCCCACACCTTCATTAGACTGAATCATTTCCGCTCCCACCACAGCACTCCATCCGGCTGTAACCGCTATCTGCAGACCTGCAAAAATGTAAGGAACAGCAGACGGAAGAACTATTCTGAAAAAAATCTGTCGTTCATTTGCCCCCAACATCCTGGCTGCTCCAATCAGCTCCGGGTCCACATTTTTTGCTCCATCATATGTATTAACTGTAATAAAAGAAAAACATCCCAGAAAAATGATAAAAAATTTTCCTACATCGCTTAAGCCAAACCACAGAATCGAAAGCGGAATCCATGCCAGCGGCGGAATCGGACGGATAAATTCGAAAATCGGCTTGAAAATGGCTTCAGCAAGTCTGGAATAACCCATTGCTATGCCGAGTGAGATGCCAACAACCGTTGCAAAGAAAAACGCTACCGCCACACGGTACAGACTAACACCGATATGCACCAGCATGGTCTGTTTACCAATTGGTTCCGTAAAGCTTCTGATAAATGCCATCAGCACCTGACTTGCAGGTGGAAGAAACATAGATGCTCCGGTAAATCTGGCTGCCAGTTCCCAGACCACAAGCAGAGACAGCAGAGAAATCACTGTATAAATAGCAATCAACTGTTTTGATGAAAAACGGCTGTTTGATGTGGTATCAATCATACTATCTTGCCCTCCTTACAAATTTTTTCTGAAGCTTTTCAAGCACCGTATTAAGCAGAAGTCCAACAAATCCAATCGTCAGCATTCCTACGATAATCACATCCGGGCGCCCCATCATGCGGGATATCTGAATCATATATCCCAGCCCGCTGGTTGCCGCCAGCATCTCAGCCGCCACCAGCGCGACCCATGCGGAACCAAGCGCCAGACGCAGACCGGTAAAAATCATTGGCAGCGCCGTCGGAATCGCAATCTTAAATAACATCTGGCGATTTGTCGCACCAAATGTTTTTCCTACCCACAGATGCACCTGACTGGTCCTGCGTATTCCAGTATAAGAATTCACCGTCGCACTGATAAATGCTGCAAAGAAGATAATGCCAACTTTGGATGCATAGCCAATTCCAAGCCACAAAATCATCAGAGGAATCCATGCAAGCGCCGGAACCGGACGGATAATATCAAATAACGGCTTTGCAAACAGTTCAAATCTCTTATTCCAAGCCATGCCGATTCCAAGCGGCACCCCTACCAGAACACCTACCGCATAACCGCCCAGCGCAATCTTTAAGCTGGACCATATATTTTCCAAAAGGCTGGAACCATCCGGAACAGTTCCTCCTGTCAGTTTATACCAGAATGTATTTAGTATTTTTGCCGGACTTGGCAGCATTACTGCGCTGACAAGATGAAATCCGTCTGTGACAAGGTGCCATATGAGAAGCACCACCAGGAATGAACACACAGAAATTAATCTATATTTATACTTTTGAAAAAGCTTTCTCATACGTTCTCTACTCCCTTCTCAAATTTGTGATAAACGTATCCTCCCGATTACAAAATGTGAAAAAGCAAATGGTCCGCGGCTTGTAAAAGTCACAGACCATTTTTACCTGTCATTCTTTTCCTATAAGCTTTAAATCGTCTGTCTTATTGATAAGCCTCCACAAAGGTAGTAATCACATTGGTGGTAAATTTCTCGCTTGCACTGGCTTCCAGTTGTCCCTGCTCTATATAGAACTCGCCCAGTTCTTTCGCAAAAGTTCCAAGTTCACGCCCTTTCCAGTCTTCTTTTACCAGCCATTTTACACGTCCCAAATCAGACACGCAGTTTTCACGACTGGTCTCCATTCCGGAATCCTTCAGAAATTCCACAAGCAGGTCTGCCGCCATATCCGAATCCTCTGCCAGAGCAGCATTGGCTTCCATTACACAATCTACATATTTCTGAATCAGTTCCGACTTATCTTCCAGGGATTTGCGGTTGCCCACAATCATATCTACATAACGGGTTCCCATGTCTGCCAGATTTGCCACTTGTACCATTCCGTCATTTTCTGCGTCAAAAAAAGTGGGCACATTCAGCGATGCGGCATCTCCCTGTCCGGCCTGCAGTGCCTGATAGGCCTGCACAGTATCCATATTAACAATGTTTACATCTGTCGGTTCCATTCCCAGTTTTTCCAGCCATTTCAAAACAGTAAAATGCTGGGCGGTTCCCACAGGTGTCAGAATCGTAATGCCTGTAACAGAATCGGGACTGCCAAGAACTGTCGGATACGACGGATTATAACCTGTATCCTGCGCCACCGGGGAATCCGGTGTCACAAATACGCCTTGTCCGTCAGTGGATTCCAGCACTTCACCAATAATCAGTTCATCATAATTTGCCATTCCCGTAACAGCGGCAGCACCCATATGTCCCACATCCCACAAGTCAGCAGCCAGAGCTTCATTCATCGGGGCACCCGTATCAAACATGGTGATATCCATTTTAAATCCCGCCTGCTCATCTAATCCATTTTTCTGGATATAATAAGTTGGCAGACTTGTAATCGTCGGCATTGCCGCAACCCGCAGAACCGGAAGTTCTTCACTGCTCTCCGCTGCTTTGACGGACCCGCTGTAGCCTGTGAAAGAAAGCGCCGTAACTGCCGCCAGTAAAAAAGCTGCTCCTGTTTTCATTTTCATTCTAATTCCTCCTTCTATAATAAGTTTCTCCTGTTTTATTGTAATTAGATTATATCATGCCGGATTTTCTCCGCGTTTTGGATATTTTTACTTTTCTTTACCATGCTTTTTCAATGTTTTTCATTTTTTACATTTCATTTGTTTTTTCGATATTTTTCTTCTTATTTTTGTTGTATTTTCCCAATCATTTCTTGTGTTTTTCGTTATTATGTCTATTTTACTCTTATATTTTCGTTTTCATTCGCCATTATACATATTTTTCTGTATTTCAGCAAAAATCGTATACTCTTTTCCAGGCGAACGCAGCGCCTTCTATATATCTGTTTATCCCTCTTGACATCTTCCGGAAAATCCGCCAGAATAAGGCTATATGACATGTTTATGAATTGTGTCAGAATGTGGAGAATATTATGGGATCATTTTCAAAACTACTTTTAATCGCCACCGGCGGAACCATTGCCTCAAAATATACCGGAAGCGGTCTGTCTCCGCAGATCTCCGCATCGGAGCTGCTGTCCTACGTCCCTTCCGTCACAGAATTCTGCGAAATAGATACCCTGCAGCCATTCAGCCTTGACAGCACAAATGTCCGCGCCGCGCAATGGCTAAAGCTTGCTTCGCTCATCGAAGATAATTATGAAAAATACGACGGTTTTGTCATCTGCCACGGCACAGATACGATGGCGTACACGGCAGCCGCGCTCTCCTATCTGATTCAGAATAATTTAAAGCCGGTTGTCATCACCGGCTCGCAGAAACCTATTGACCTTGCGATCACAGACGCGCGCGCAAATCTGACAGACAGCCTGCGTTTTGCCGCCAACGACCGCGCGCACGGGGTAAACATCGTATTTGGAGGCAGCGTGATTGCCGGAACACGCGCCAAAAAAGAGCGCTCCAAAAGCTATAACGCATTTTCCAGCATCAACTATCCTCCGATTGCCGTCATCCAGGAAAACCGCATTATCTTTTATATCGACGATAAAGACCGTATCACCGGAGAACCCGTTTTCTACCGCACTTTAAATGACAATGTATTTCTTCTGAAGCTGATTCCCGGCTGCAGCGGACAGATTCTGGAGACCCTGTTCGACAAATTTGACGCCGTAATCATCGAATCCTTCGGCGTGGGCGGTCTGCCGGATTATGGCAGCGACAGCTTCCGCCATGCAATCCAGCGTCTGGTATCTGCCGGAAAAATCGTTGTCATGGCGACCCAGGTGACGCACGAGGGAAGCGATATGTCCATTTACCAGGTAGGCAAAGTGATGAAAGACGAATTTGCCCTGCCAGAATCCTATGACATGACCCTGGAAGCCACCGTCGCCAAAACCATGTGGGCACTCGCCCGGAGCACCGATGCCGCCGCCTTCCGGAATCTGTTCTATCAGACCATCAACCACGATTTGCTGTTCCGCTAGAGGGCGCGCAGCTTATTCTTCTGCTCCGCCAGACAACATGCAGCTCATCTCGTACCACTGCTCTCCTCCCCAGGAAGACGCCGAGATTCCCTTATTTTTGAATCCCATTTTTTCATACATCTTCACCTTATCCGGCAGACAGGTCAGTATCAGCAGCCGTCTGCCGTTTCCGGCTTCCCGGCAGGCATACCGGCGCATCAGTTCGCGCGCCAGTCCCTGTCCGCGGTATTCCGGGCGCACATCCAGTCCCAGCAGCATGACGACGCCTCCCTCCGGATTATACAGACCGGCATCCGTAAAAAACTCATCCCGGAAGGCTTCTTCCTCCGTGGAGATCCCGTTCAAAAACCCGGCGATTCTGCCGGTTTCCCGGTCCGCCGCCACCAGAAACAGCTCCGGTGCCTTTGCAATCCGCTCCAGCATCATTTTGCGTGAGCATGCCTCGTTCGGCGGAAAGCAGATATATTCAATCTCTGCCGCTTCCTCTGCCTCCTCCTGCCGGATGCTCCGGAAATCAAATCTTTCCTGCAGTGCCTTCTCTTCCTCTGTTCTTTTCTCTGTCATATATCCATTCCTCCATATCGAATATCATGATACCAGGTTTCTGCTCCATTGTATCCAATTACAATAAAAAGGTCAAGGCAGAGAAACTCCCGTTACTGTGAACGGAGCGGACAATAGCAAGCTCCCTGCATTCTGCGTGACACAGATGCAGGGAGCTTTTCCCGAAATATATCATATAAATTTTCCGTTGCGCAGACCATCCGGGCGCGCACTGACATGTAGTCCGGCACTTCCGTAATCGCTCACCCCGTTTACTCCGTCTGCACCAGCAGCCCCGCCTTCGCCAGCGCCGGGCGCAGAACATTGTAAATCACGGCAACCAGAATCACAGATACCACTGCGTTCACAAAGGTGGTCATCGTGCTCCATTTTGCCAGAACAGACGCCATTTCCTGCGGCTGTCCGAGAACGATCTGCTTGTAAAAGTAACCCACCAGCGGATCAAAAATGACATTAAAGCCAAGTCCGCAAATGGATGCAATCACACTCCACTTAAAAATATATTTCTTATCCGTACTTTGTCCGATTTTCGCGATTTTATGCGCAACCAGACCGGTAATCAGACCAATGCAGAGCTTCAGCACAAATGTTTTCGGCGCGCTCACAATGTAGACCGGGTCAAGAATATCCGCAATCGTCATCCCGACCGCGCCTGCCAGTCCGCCGTAACCGCCGCCAAGCAGCAGCGCCGCCAGTACGCAGAACGCATTTCCGATATGCAGCGAGGTGGCATCGCCGCCCGGCATCGGAATTTTAATCTGCAAAAATGTAAATGTGACAAAGCACAGCGCCGCCAGAAGGGCTGTCTGCGCCCATTTCAAAACTGTTTCATTTCTGTTTTCCATAATCTCCGCTCCTTCATTTCTGGTTCACGTGAATGCCTTTTTCTTCCTCATGAGCATGAAGCTATCTTATCACGCATCCGGATATATGGAAATGTCCAGTTTTTGTTTTTTTAACCAGTCCAGTTTGTCAGAAAGGTTCTGATTCCCCTTTATTTGCGAATCTCCAAAAGCTTCGCCTTCAGTTCGTTCTCCATCCGCAGCATCTCCGCTTCCGCCGCCATGCGTTTCTGACGGCCATCCGCCTGAATCTGCAGAACCTCATCGAAGGTCTGCACAAGCTTTGCGTTTGTCTGTGTAAGTGTCTCGATATCCACGATTCCGCGCTCCGCCTCCCGTGCCGTAGATACGGTGGCAGTGTGCAGCGCTTCTGCATTGCGCTTCAGCAGCTCGTTCGTCATTTCCGAAACCGCGTTCTGCGCCTTTGCCGCCTCCGAAGCATGCTCAAGACCCAGTGCGATCACCATCTGGTTTTTCCAGAGCGGAATCGTGTTCACCAGTGTAGACTGGATTTTCTCAATCATCATGGTGTTATTATTCTGAATCAGTCTGAGCTGCGGAGCCGTCTGCAGCGATACCATGCGGCTCAGCTCCAGGTCGTGCAGCTTTTTCTCAAAACGGTCGCAGTAGGATGCCAGGTCCTTCGCCGCCTGCGCATCCTCCGGCAGATTGCTTCTCTTCGCCTTTTCAGTCAGTTCCACAAGCTGCGTGCCGCGTACCTGCGCCAGCTTTTTCTTTCCTGCCGCAATATACATCGAAAGCTCTTTGAAATAAGTAGTATTCAGCTCGTACATCTGATCGAGCGTCGCCGTATCCTTTAGCAGACGCACCTGGTGCTCCTCCAGGGCATCACAGATTTTATTCACGTTGACTTCCGTTTTGTCATACTTCGCCTTCAGGTTTTCGACCCGGTTTTCATTCTTTTTCAGAAAACCGAAAAACCCTTTGGGCTGCTCCGTGGCATTAAAATTTTTCAGCTCTGTCACCACACCTGCCAGCATGTCTCCGACCTCTCCAAGGTCCTGCGTTTTCACATTTTCCAGCGCCTTCTCGGAAAAATCCGCCAGCTTCTGCTGCGCCGCCGCGCCGTACTGCAGAATCACATTGCTGTCCTGTATATTGATTTTCTCCGCAAATGCGGCGATCTGCTCTTTCTCCTCGTCGCTGAACATGCTCTCGTCCACCGCCGGCTCATCCGCTTTTTTCTCCGCAGGAATCTGCGGTTTTTCCTGCATCTGCAGCACCGGCGCTTCTGACGCCGCTTTCACTTCCTCCACTGCCGTCTGCGCCGCGCCGCTTACAGCGTCCGCCGTCTTTGCCGCCTCCGCAAAGGGGTCCAGCGTGAGCGTCGGTGTCTCCTTCGCCAGTTTCGCAAATTCGTCATTCATGTTTTCTGTCCTCCTTCAAATAATAAGTCCTTTTCTCTTTTTCACTAAAGTCTTTCTCCGGTCAGACCCTCCTGCGCCAGCAGCGTGTTCAGCACCGAAATATCTGACTTTATATCCATCGACATATCCTGGTAAAGATTGTCAAACAGCCGCGCAAACGCCTGATTCAGCGTATCCAGCGTATCTTCGATTTCTTTCTTCGACTTAAAAATGTTTGGTCCCTGCACGGGCTGGTCATTCAGCTTCTGATACGATTCCAGCAGTCTGATCGTCGTCGGAAGATAATATTTCATCAGCTTTTTCGTCTCCGGAGCACTCTCCGGATGCTGCTCCACATACTGGAAAATCTTTGTGATCACCGTTTCCAGTCCATCCAGTTTCTGCGACACCGTCTCGTCCTTTATCGCCTCGTTAATTTCGTGAATGCGGCTGATATAATTCTGCCCTTCCGCGATCATTTTCTTTACCTCTTCCGGCAGCGCCTCGTTATCCCTGTAAGCCTCCCTTGCTTTTTCCTGCGCGATGCTTTCCGCCCTGCGCTGCTCCATCCGCCTCTGCGTATCCAGATACGCCTCATATCCCTGGTCTGTCACAAAAAGATTTTTCCCTGCTGCATCCAGATGCCCCTGCCGGAACATCCCGTCCTCAATCATTTTACGGACGTCCTTCTGCACAGCGCCTTCGCCCTTTCTCACTTCCGCTGCCAGCTCTTTTATGCTGATACATGTGCGCGTACCAAGTGCGCGGATGTAATTTTTAAAGCGGCGGATTCTCCCAAGCATGGATGTTCCTTTCCACAGTCCCGCCACACTCAGCAGCAGAAACGGAAGCTGCACCGCCAGCGCAACGTTCACATTTACGTCCAGTGTCACCGATACGATCCACGGAATCAGCATTCCGATTCCAAAACCAAAGCAGCCCGTTCCGCCCAGAATACTGAGCGTATAACCCGCTATTTTCGTTCCCCCGCAGCCGGAATACAGCTCGTTGTCCGGCAAATCTGCTGTCCGTTTATATACAAATATCCCCTTTTCAGCGTGTCCGGAGCTCTGCCACGGATTCTGCGCCCTCTGCCGGGCGCCTCCGGCTCTTCCCGCCATTCTGTCCGCTGCGCGGTTAATGGAATCCCCCAGACTGCTCATGCCGCGGCTGAAGCTGTCCGCCGCGCTGTTCATGCTTTTGCCGAATTCATCCGCGGCATTGTTTATTCCTCTACCAAAGCTTTCCGCCGTACTGTTCATTCCTTTTCCAAAATTTTCCGCGCCCTCATGCATTCCGCGACCAAACTCCTCCGCCGCGCCGCTCATTCCGCTTCTGAATTCTTTCGCGGCGCCGTTCATCCCGTCTTTAAAGCCCTTCGTCGCGCCGTTCATTCCCTCGGCTACGCCTTCCGCCGCACTGTTGACTGCCGAAGTCACCGCTTTTTGTATCGTCTGGCTCAGTTTACTGTAATCACCGGAGTCGATTGCCTGCTGCACCATATCGCTGATATTATTTCCGATATCCGACCAGTCCTGGTTCCCCATACCTGTTTTCTCCTTCATATATTCCCAGCAGCCCGGTCCGCGCCGGATTCCTTCGCGGGCATAAAGCCCCTGTCATCCGGACGACCGCTGCTGCATAAATTCTTATATGTTCCCATCATACCGCAAAAATGAAAGCTTGTACATAAGAAAACTTCATTAAATTTTTTAATACCCCTTGCAATCTCTCTTTTTGCGTGTTATCATCTCTTTGTCACATGACATAGTTTTTAAAACTACATATAATAGTATTATATAAAAGGAGGTATTTTTATGACCAGTCAGACATCACGCACACATCATCTGAAGGACCCCGGCAGCGCAATTACGCATTTTATCGGTATGCTGATGGCAATTTTTGCGGCAACCCCGCTGCTTATCCGCGCCTGCAGCCATCGGGAGCCTGTTTATGTAATCTCTATGGCAATTTTTATCGTAAGCATGATTCTGCTTTACGCCGCCAGCACCATCTATCACTCCTTTGATATTTCAGAGCGCGCAAACCGCGTTCTGCGCAAAATCGACCATATGATGATTTTCGTGCTGATCGCAGGAAGCTACACGCCGGTATGCCTGCTTGTGCTTAAGGGAAAAACGGGCACGATGCTCTGCGCGCTTGTCTGGGCGATCGCCCTGGCAGGCATTCTGATCAAGGCGTTCTGGATCACCTGCCCGAAATGGTTTTCTTCCGTGCTATATATCGGAATGGGATGGCTGTGCGTACTCACCTTCACGCAGCTTATCAATTCCCTCTCCCCGGCAGCATTTGGCTGGCTGCTGGCAGGCGGCATTATTTATACAATCGGCGGTATTATTTACGCGCTGAAGCTTCCGCTGTTCAATGCGCGCCACAAGAACTTCGGCTCCCATGAGATTTTTCATTTATTTGTCATGGGCGGCAGCGCCTGCCACTTTATCGTCATGTACTTCTTCCTGGCGGCACCTGCGCTGTAAGCGATACAGTCAGCAAAACCAGGCATTGTACACCGTACAGAGCAATCCGGTATCACAGGGGTCAAAATACTTTTTGACCCCATCATCATAAAATAAAAAAATCTCCAGTTGCACAAAAAGCAAAAACCGGCGTATACTACAAGTATGAATTCCAGCCGGTTTTTTCTTACCATCTTTTCCGGGAATTTTCCCCATGAAATATACCGTGCATCCGGCTGTTTTTCATAAGGAAGGGCGCTGCAGCGTTTTTGCAGATGCCCTTGCATACATACCTGGAGATTTGACATATCATGAACTATACGTACATCGTAAAATGCAGCGACAACACGCTCTATACGGGCTGGACCAATAATCTGAAGCAGCGTATCCTGGCGCACAACCAGGGCCGGGGCGCCAAATATACCCGGAGCCGCACACCGGTTTCTCTCGTTTACTACGAAGAATTTCCGGACAGGCAGGCGGCAATGCGCCGTGAATACGAGATTAAACAGCTTTCCAGAAGTGAAAAAGAGAAGCTGATTGCGTCAAAGCAAGCGGCAGACGCCTTATAAAAATGAAAAATAACGCAGAGCGTCAATGACTTTCCATCCATCTGATGCCCTGCGTTTCTTCTGATTATTTCAGATATTCTTCAAATTTCTCCTCAATCGCATTTTCAAACACTATGCCAAGGATTCCCGGACCGGTATGCGCCCCAATAGCACAGCCGACCTGGGTTTTCAGGATTTCCTTTACGTGAAATTCTTCCCGCAGTGCGTGCTCCGCCTCCTCGCAGATGGATTCGTCCGCACCGTAGCAGAGTCCCACCGTCTGGCGCTCCAACTGCGTTCCTTTTTCCTTTACCAGCTCCAGGCAACGCTTCACAGCGCGCTTCATACCACGCACTTTTTCGGTTGCAACCAGTGCGCCCTTCTCATCGACCAGAATGATAGGCTTAATGTCCAGCACACTTCCGATGGCTGCCGAAGAGCGGCTCAGCCTGCCTCCCCGTGCCAGGTATTCCAGAGTCGTCACCGTAACGACATGCTCCATATGCCCGCAGAAAAACTCTGCCGCCTCAATGAGAAGCTCCCTGGGTGCACCGTTCTTCTGCATTCTCAAAAGCTTGTATACCACCAGCCCGAACCCGATGGACGCGCATTTGGAATCGATAATCGTTATCTTAAAATCCGGATATTTTTCCAGAATCTCATCCTTTGCCAGATTTGCCGCCTGGTAGGTTCCGGCAATTCCTGTGGAAAAACAGATATACAGCACTTCGTCGCCCCGTTTTGCGAACGGCTCAAAATGCTGTTCAAACATATACTGGCTGATATGATACGTCTTTATTTCTGATTTATTTTCTTTCTGAATCCGGTAAAATTCCTCCGGAAAAATCGTATCGCCGTCAAAATAATCCTTTTCATCTATCGTAACCGGTGTCGGAATCACATGCAGCCCGTATTCCTTAATCACAGACTGCGGAATATCCGACGCCGAATCCGTAATAATACAAAATGCCATATATCCTTATCCTTCCCGCCTGCTCTTGCAGGCAACATCTCCGCGTGCCGTCACAATGCGGTATCCGGCGGACGCAACGCGTTTCTCCAGACAGCCGCGGCACTCGGCAGACTCTTCCCCTGTGCAGATTTTGTTGTCATATAATTCATAAAGCCTGCGCACCTTCACCGGTGACAGGTTGGGCATCACCACGTTTGCCCCCGCCTTCAGCCCCAGCTCCCGCCCCTGCGGGTGAATCGTGCCAAGCGCTGTCGTGGCGGGAATCAGTGCATAGGGAAACATCAGCCGCAGAATCGCCACCATCCGAAGACTGAGCGTCAGTGTTCCACCTGCATATTCCCCAAACGGCGTCTGATGATGCGGAATAAAAGGTCCAATGCCGATCATCGCGGGCTCCAGCTCCTGCAGGAAGCGCAGGTCTGAAATCAGATTTTCCGTTGTCTGATACGGCGAGCCAACCATAAACCCAGAGCCGACCTGATAGCCGATTTTTTTCAGGTTCCACAGACATTGTTTCCGCACGGACAGCTTCTGTTCCGGCGGATGCAGCTTCCGATAATGCGTCTCATCCGCTGTCTCATGCCGCAGCAGATAACGGTCTGCCCCTGCCTTGAAAAAGGCAAGATAGCTCTCATACGGCTTTTCTCCGAGCGACAGGGTAATTGCACAATCCGGATACTGCGCACGGATGTCACTTACGATTTCGCATACCCGGTCGTCTGTATAATAGCCGTCCTCTCCGCCCTGCAGCACAAAGGTGCGGAAACCAAGCGCATATCCCTCCCGGCAGCATTCCAGAATATCCTGCCGGCTCAGCCGATAGCGCACTGCCTGCGTGTTGCTTCTGCGGATACCACAGTAAAAACAATCGTTTTTGCAGTAATTCGTCAGCTCAATCAGACCGCGGATATAAACATCCGTACCATAATACTGCCTTCTCACCTCATCCGCCTGACGAAATAATTCTTCATCATAATCCGCGCACTCTATCAGTTCCTTCAGAGCTGCCTCCGGCAGATTCCGACCGCGGCGCAGCTCCTCTACGATTGCCGTCACAGCCTACTCCCTCACCAGAACCTTCAGAATTTCCGCAATGTACATGGTGTGGTAGTCCTTCTGCGGATACCATTTCCCATCAATATCCGTCTCAACAAAGTTCTCCGGTTTTATCTCATCATGATACATTTTCCTGCAGACCATAATCATATCCGCCTCTGCAAATGCCGGTACGCCGTCCACAAAATACGGCGTCAGCCCCGCCTGGCTGATTTTATCGGTATCCCTGCCGGAAACGGTTCCGCAGAGGTTCAGTGCTTTGCGGTATTTTTCGTCGTAAAAGGAAATCGTAAATGCCTCCTCACGGTCCACAAATTCCTTCGTATAGCGCTGCGGACGAATGTATGCCGTTACAGCATTCTTTCCCCACATCACACCGACGCCTCCCCAGCTTGCTGTCATCGTATTACACTTTGCTTCATCTCCTGCGGTGATAAGCATCCATTCTTTTCCGATCTTTGTAAACGGATTGAAGGAAAGCTCTTCTATCTTCGCTTCTTTAAATGCCATATTCTGACCTCCCTGCTGTCATTTTCATTTCTTTCAACACTTCATATTATACGAAATCCGCCAATGGAAATCAACCACAATAAAAGAAAAACGGTATAGCCCTGAAAAAGCTATACCGCTGTCTGCTTTTACTCCGCAACGCGCGCCGCGCCCTGCCGGAGTATTTTATTGAATCGTGTCATAAATACTGTCGTTGTGACGGTCGCCGCCAGAATGTCACTGACCGGCTCTGCAAGAAAGACTGCAAATACCTTATCCTGCAACAGCATCGGCAGGATAAAGATGAGCGGAATCAGCAGAATCAGCTTTCGCAGGCAGGCAAGCAGCAGACTGATCTTTGCCTGTCCGAGCGCCATAAAGCTCTGCTGGCAGCACATCTGGAAACCGTTGGAGAAAATCCCCGCCATGTAAATGCGCATTGCCCAGGTGGCATAGGAAACCAGCTCCGCATCCGCTGTAAAGATTCCCGCAAAGAGCTGCGGCACCAGCATCAGCGCCGCCCAGAAGACGATCGTGAAGGTCACGCAGACCTTAAACTGCAGGAAAAACGCTTTTTTCACGCGCTCCGTTTTCCCGGCTCCGAAATTGTAGCTGATGATTGGCTGTCCGCCCTGGCAGATGCCCTGCACCGGCATACTGACAAGCTGGCTGACGCTGGTGATAATCGTCATGGCTCCGACTGCCAGGTCGCCGCCGTAGCGTGACAGGCTGGAGGTAAAACTGACGGACAGCAGACTCTCCGTGGACAGCATGACGAAGGTGGAAACGCCCAGCGCCAGGCATGAACCGATGATTCCCGGCATCAGTCTCATATTCCGCGCTCTCAGGCGGAGCATGGTCTGGCTGCCGGTGAGGAAGCGCAGAATCCACACCGCTCCGACCGCCTGGCTGAGCACCGTGGCGAGCGCAGCGCCCCGCACGCCCATTCCGAAAACAAAGATAAAGACCGGATCCAGAATAATATTGATTACCGCGCCGATGACCGTTGTCATCATGCTGATCTTCGCAAATCCCTGCGTTGTGATAAATGGATTCATTCCCATCACGATAAGCACAAAAACGCTGCCCAGAATATAAATTCTCGCATAACTGACAGCATAGGGCAGCGTTGCATCGCTGGCGCCGAACATACGCAGCAGCGCCGGCGCCCCGGCATAAAATGTGACCGTCAGCACAGCGGCAATCGCAAGCAGAAGCGCAAAGCAGTTTCCGACAATCTTCTCTGCCGTTTCGTTATCCTGCTGTCCCATAGCGATCGCAGCGCGCGGCGCTCCGCCGGAGCCGCAGAGCATCGCGAATGCATTTATCAGCATCAGTATCGGCATAAAAAGCCCCACGCCCGTGAGCGCGGAGGCTCCGATTTCCGGAATGTGTCCGATATAAATTCTGTCTACGATATTATACAGCAGGTTGATAATCTGTGCCACCACCGCCGGAACGGCAAGCTGCGCCAGCAGCTTTCCGATGCTGCCGCTGCCCATATCCCGGCTCTGGTTTTCCGTGGTTCCTCCCCTGGATTTCAGGTTCATAATAGCTTCATCTCTCTTTCTATACTGAAACTATTATAAACTTGTGCGGCTCCTTCGTCTACTGCAAAATTGCAGAAAATTTCTGTCTCCGCAGCCGCTCATCCAGGCGCTCCTGTCATTCGCCTTCTTCCATCTGCAAAAACATATTGCAAAATTTCTATGCGATTTTTCCGGTCTCCCGCAGCCACTGCACCTCATCGTGAATCGTTTCCTGGTAGGAACGCGTCGTGTAACCCAGCTCCTGCTGCGCCTTTGTGCAGTCGAAGGCATTGTTGCGCGCCAGATTGTAAACAGAAAAAGTGGTCATCAAGGGACGTTTTCCGCTGCGCTTCGCCTGCTTTTCCAGAATCCCCGCCATAAAATCTGCCACCCTGCACGGGAGGAAAAACTTCATTTTCCGGCAGCCGCTCTCCGCCGAAAGAATTTTTGCAAAATCCTTAAAAGAAACCTCTTCGTTGCCAAGAATGTAACAGCTTCCCTTCTTTCCCTTATCCGCCGCCAGAATCGTTCCATGCGCCAGGTCGCGCACATCACAAAGGTTGAAGGAGCCGTCAATACCCGCCGGCATTTCCCCGTTGATAATCTGAATCACCGTTTTGGTCGTTTCTCCGACTGCAAAATCCTCCGGTCCGAGAATACCGCTCGGATGCACTACGCAGGCATTCAGCCCCTGCCGTTCTGCCGCATCCAGCACCCTCTGCGTGGCAATCGCCTTCGACTGGCTGTAGCAGCCAAGCACCTTTTCCGGTTCAAAGTGGCTGACCTCCTTAATGCGCAGTCCCTTCGGCTGCTCCGGTATCGCGCCCGTGCTGCTGCAATATACCAGTTTTTTGCACTCCTTATGCGCAAGACAGAGATCAATGATATTCTGCGTGCCGCCCACATTAACATCCATCACCTTCTGACTGTAATCCGGATTTACCGTAACGATGCTCGCAATGTGAAGCACGATAGTTTCCACGCCCTCCGGCACAGTGAAGAACCGCTCCAGAGACTGCTTATCGCACAGATCGCCTTCTACGATCTCCGCCTCCGTCGGAACATAAACCTTCGCCCTGTCATTCGGCAATACAAACGCCCGCACCTTATCGCCGCGCGCAATCAATTCTCTGCAGATTGTCCCTCCCAGAAATCCTGCTGCTCCTGTTACTAAATACATTCTCTCTTTCATCTTTTCTTACCTTCCTTTTTTTATTTGTCCCAGTCACCCGCGGTGTCTGTATCTCTTTTCAACTGACAAACGCATTCTAAAAGACAAAGGTTAAACGAAAGTAAAAATAGAAAAGTTTTTTTCAAAAAATTTCTATTATGTTATATAATAATACCAGAGTGGTATCAGGGGCAGAGCTTTGGATGCCGCCTGAATTTGGGGAGGAATCAGATGATTACTATATTAATTGTTGAAGACGATGCGGCAGTCCGGCTTCTGACAAAGGCACGCCTTTCCGCAAAATATCACATTCTGGAAGCAGAAAACGGCGCGAAAGGTCTGGAGGTGCTGGATCATCACCATGTTGATCTGATCATTGCCGATATCATGATGCCGAAAATGGACGGCTACGAATTTGTCCGCACGCTGCGGGAGGGCTCCATGAACATTCCGGTCATCATGCTTACCGCCATGAACACCTTCGCCCACAAAAAGGAGGGCTACGCCAGCGGCATTGACGATTACATGACAAAGCCAATCCAGTATGAAGAGCTGGAATGGCACATTGAAGCGCTGCTGCGGCGCGCACGGATTGCGAATGATAACAGAATCACCGTCGGCGGTCTGGTTCTGGACCGCGATTCCATGTCGGCAAAATATGAGGGAACGGATATCCCCCTCACCGCAAAAGAATTTGAGCTGCTCTACAAGTTTCTCTCTTATCCCGATGTGGTCTTTACCAAGCAGCAGCTTATGGACGAGCTGTGGGGCTACGACACGGAGAGCGATTACAATACCATAAAAACCTACGTCAGCCGCCTGCGCAGCAAATTCAGCCACTGCCACGAATTTGAGCTGGTTGCACTGCGCGGGCTCGGCTACAAGGCAGTCATACATAAGGAGGGCGTCTGATATGAAAAACGCCAGAAATAATTCTGCCTCCGGGCAGCCGTACAAAATAAAGGTTCTGCAGGCAAAATGGATTTTCTTTCTGTCCGCCGCAGTCGTCATCGGCGGCATCATGTCTTTCGGTCTGCTTGCGTTTCTGTTTCTTGATTTGAACCGGGAGACATCCATCTACATGCTCGGCATGATTCTTCCTATGACGTTTATAGTCATATTCTGTCTATATTTTATTCTGAAAGCTATGGAAAAGCGGATTTCCCGGCTGCTGCTCGCCATTACCGAAGTGGCAGACGGCAATCTGGACGTTGTCATCGATACCAGAGGTGCTGAAGAATACAGGGACATCTATGAGAGCTTCAACCGCATGACAAAAGAGCTGCGCAGCACAAAAGAGGAAATGGATAGCTTTGTCAATAATCTGGCGCATGAATTTAAAACGCCGATTACCTCCATCAGCGGTTTTGCGGATTATCTCTATCAGACCGGCGGTTCCATAGAAACGGAAGAGCGAATGCAGTTTCTGAAGCTGATTTCCGACCAGGCACAGCGGCTTTCCAGTCTTTCCCAGAATACCCTGCTGCTCTCCAAACTGGAGGCATGTCAGATTGTCACGGAAAAGGAAACCTTTGCCCTCGGCGAGCAGATTAAGCAGTGCGTCATTCTGCTGCTGCGCCAGTTTGACGAAAAGCATATCACGGTCGATATCCCGGAGGAATTTGATTTTGATTACTGCGGAAACAAAGAACTGATGGAGCAGGTCTGGATCAATCTGCTGAACAATGCGCTGAAATTTACGCCAGAGGGCGGCACGGTCACTGTCCGCTGCGCCCGGACAGATTCTTCTCTGAAAATCAGCGTGGCAGATACCGGGGTTGGTATGAACCAGGAAACCCAGGAAAGGATATTTGACAAATATTATCAGAACGACACCTCCAGCCTTACCAAAGGAAACGGTATCGGATTATCCATCGTCCGCCGCATTACTGAGCTCTGCGGCGGCAGCATCGCGGTGGAAAGTCAGCCCGGATGCGGCAGCACCTTCATGGTCTTTCTGCCGGTGTAATGAAAAAAACACCGTTTTTACGGTGTTTTTCAAGAGGCGCAGACCGGATTTGAACCGGTGAGTCGAGGTGTTGCAGACCTATGCCTTACCACTTGGCTACTGCGCCATATTCATTTTTAATATATGCGGCTGCTTTCTTTTTATGCCTTTCAGCTCTGCCGCTTCTTATAGTTTAACAAAACATCTTGATTTTGTCAATCGTTTTGTAGTGACTCCAAGGGGATTTGAACCCCTGTTACCGCCGTGAAAGGGCGATGTCTTAACCGCTTGACCATGGAGCCTTATCTGACAGTGAGACATTCCTCACCAACAGTCTCAACGAGTGATATAGTACCACACCTTTTCCGTTTTGGCAAGAGGGAATTTACGAAAATTCCGAAAAAAAACAAACGACTTTGCGAAGGTTCCCGTAAGCAGTCCCGTAAGCAGTCCCGTAAGCAGTAACGACGCCCGCTCCACATGACCGGGCGCCCTCCAGTGCTTCCCCTGTTTCTCCCTGCGCCTGCAGTAACGACGCCCGGTCCGCATGACCGGGCGCAGCTTTCATCCGATGTCAGAACATAATATTTATCGGAATACGTGCGGAATCGGGATCTTCGATTCCGAATTTTTCTTTGTTGACCTTATCGATTGCGTTTGTCAGGGACATGTACACACCCGGATATACGGAGCCGGGACCGCCCTGGGCAATGCAGGGGATAAAATGCTTCATGCCGTATTTGTCGCAGACTCTCCGTACAACCTTCTCGCAGTTTTCATCTGTCCAGTCCTCAAAATCCACATCCGCATTTTCGATACAGCCCATAAAGCTGATTTTGCCCTCATATTTTACCAGAAGCTCATCCACCTTGTTTGTCTCCATGCAGCCCTGGAATACATCGATGCCCATCTCAATCATGTCCGGAACCAGCGTCGCCGCATAGCTGTCAGAGTGATGAACCACATACTGTACGCCGTGGCTCTTATAATAACCATAAATTTCCTTGTACGGCTCCAGGAAAAATTCCTCAAACATACTTGGACTTAAAAAGGTGCTGTCGTGTCCGCCCCAGTCATCGTGATGAAACAGCATATCCGGATGCAGGTGGCTGCAGATACCCTCCGCCAGCTTCAGCTCCCACTCCGTCAGATACTTAATCATATCGTGCATTTCATCCTCATACTCAATATAATATGTCAGCGCTCTGACCATTTCGCAAAGATGATGGCTCTGTTCGAACAGACCGGGCGCCACGAAAGCCGCCTTAAACGCTTTCTCCCCGTCAACCGCATCGTACATTGCCTTGCACTGATCCCACTGTTCCTGCGAAAAATCCAGTGACGGCGCGTGCACGTAATCCTTCCAGTGCTCAATGTCCTGGACAACAATCTTATCCGGAGTATGTACGGGGAAGGAACCCGGCGTCCCCTCCGGGAAGGTGTTGGTCACTCCCCAAGCATTTTTCACATTTTCCATTCCCTTCTGAAGAAGCGGACTGGCAAACATAAACGGATGATACAGAAGCGCGATTGCCTCGTACTGATTGACAAACCGGTCCGGATTTCCTCCCTTCATGCATTCAATCATATTCTGTTTTGCAGTTAGCATGTAAAGCCCTCCTTTTTTCATATTCTGACGGTTATGCGCCTTTCGGACGCCAATCCCTGCCGCCGTCGGTTTTCCTGCCTTCCGCGCGCGGAAAGCGGTGCCTTTCCATTTTAAGCCGCTGTCAGCTCCTTTGCCTTCTGTGCGCAGGAAGCGGCGTCCTCCGTATAAGCGTCCGCACCGATTTCCTCTGCAAATTCCGCATTAATGGGCGCTCCGCCCACCATAACCTTAATCCTGCTTCTCTCCGGCAGCGTATTAAGCAGCGCAACCGTGTCGCGCAGCGCCGGCATCGTCGTCGTCAGAAGCGCGGAGCAGCAGATAATTTTCGTATCCGGATTTTCTTCAAACGCTTCCACAAATTTTTCTTTGGCAACATCCACGCCCAGATCGATTACCTCAAAGCCGGAGGATTCCAGCATCATCGCTACCAGATTCTTGCCGATATCATGAAGGTCGCCCGCAACCGTTCCGATAATGACCTTGCCCGCCGCTCCGGATTCTCCTGAGGAAAGATACGGCTTTAACACCACCACGCCGTTTTTCATCGCCTTTGCCGCCACCAGCATTTCCGGGACAAAAATCTCGCCGTTTTTAAACTTCGCGCCAACCTCATCCATTGCCGCGATCATGCCCTCATTAAGAATTGCCACCGGCTCGCAGCCCTCTTCCAGCGCGGCTTCCACCGCCGGCGCAACCTTCTTCGCCTTTCCCTTTACTACAAGCTCGTATACTTCCTGAATTCCTGCCATATATAATACCTCCTGTCATTTTATTGGCATTGTTTTCTATTTCTTCGGTCCGAAAATACCTTCCCGGTATGCGCTGATATATTCCATGCAATACTCGTCCTCGCCCAGAAGTGCCTCTGTAGCGTAAATAATTCCCATCATGTCCCGGTTGGTGGGATCCAGGATGGCGCTGTCCAGTCCGGCGTTCATGGCAAGCACCGTGAAGCCCAGATTAATCATCTTCCGGACAGGAAGATTGAAGGATATATTGCTGACTGCCGCCGTAATATGGATATCCGGGCAGCGTTTCCGCACAGTGCTGATAACCTCCACGTTCATGGCAATGCCGTCCTCCGAGGTACAGAGCATTTCCACCAGCGGGTCGATATGCATTCTGGACTGGCTGATGTGATACTTCTCTGCCGTCTCCAGCACCCGGTCAAAGACCCGCAGCCGGTCCGCCGCTGTCTTCGGAATTCCTGTATCGTCGGAGAGCAGGCAGATGACCTCCCATTTCGTGTCCGCAATCAGCGGGAAAATGATTTCCATCTTGTCGCCTTCGCCGGAAACAGAATTTACCAGACCAGGCTTCTTACAGTACGGAATCACCTCTGCAAGCACCCGCGCGCTCGGACTGTCCACGGAAATCGGGAGATCCGTCGCTTCCTGGATACAGTCAATCATCCATTTCAGCGTCTCCACCTCCTCCGCCTCCGGCACGGACGCGCAGCAGTCGATAAAGGTCGCTCCCGCTTCATCCTGCATACGGGCGCGGTTTTTGATAAATTCAGCGTCTCTGTTAGCAATCGCCTCCGCTACCGCCGGGATAGAACCGTTAATTTTTTCCCCGATAATAATCATATTACACCTCCATATTCCACAATTTTAAGGACGTCCTGTTCTTTTCTGTAAGCCCATTGTAGCATAGCTTTTTGCGATTATCTATTTGCAGATATGTCCTTTTTTCACCCCTGTTTTCCTACAAATTGTAGGAAAACAAATCTTGCCATTTTCCGGGTATGGCGGTATGATAAAAAGAAAGAAAGGAGCCTCGCTATGGATTTAAGTCCCCGCCTGATTGTATGGCATTTAAAGAAAACGTACCCCCAGACAGACGCTTCCACCCGTCTCACCACCTCTCCTTGTCTGAAATACGGCGTCTGCCACAGACCGGACGCGCCCTTTACCGGCAATCTGGTCTGGATTACGCCGGAAATCCTCCCGGATTTTCTGCAAAATCCCCTGCACAGCCTGCTGATTGTAACAGAGCCCGCCGATTCCGCGCTCCTTAAGGAAACCCCGAATCTCTGTCTGATTCCTGGCGCAGACCCGGAAGCGCTGGCGGAGACAGTGACGCAGATTTTCCGCAAATATGAGGAATGGAACCAGGCGCTTTTTGAATCCCGGATGATGAACGGTTCCATCCAGAATCTGCTGGACCTCACCGGCTCCATCATATCCAATCCCAGCATAGTCATCAGCATGGATTTCACCATCATCGCCTCCAGAAACAGTCCTTTCGGAGAGCTTGCCACCCCGGTACTCGGCTCCACGGAGGACACCGCCGATCTGATTCTGGCGCTGAAGCAGGACCCCGCCTACGCGGATGCTTTCCATCGGATCGGATATTTCTATTATCCCGGAAACGGGATTGCCGGTCCCAGTCTCTGCGTCAATATACGGAAATTTGACCGGACGCTTTACCGTCTGCTGGTCACTTCGGGCGAGATTCCGCTCGACGATACCTTCGGCTTTATTCTGGAATACCTCGCGCGGGTTATCTCCCATGCGATGTCCACCAATATCGTGGACAGCCATGACGCCCGCCGCCAGCTCCGTCAGATTTTCCGGGCCGTTCTGACAGATTCCAGTGCGGATTATGTGGAAATCAGCCGTCAGCTCACCGCCTGCGGGTGGCTCTCCTCCCACCATTACCTCTGCCTCTTTCTGAAAACGGAGCAGATGGATTATAAAAATCTGACCCATCGTTCCATCTGCAGCTATATCGAAAACATGGTGCCCGCCTCCTGCGCCGTAACGCACAAAGGAAATATCGTGGCGTATATCAATCTGGACCTCTGCCATCTGTCGGAGTCGGACATCGAGCAGAAATTGGCCGGTTTTATCCGCGACAGCTTTCTGACCGCCGGATACAGCAGGAAGATGCTGGGACATTTCAATTTTCACAGGCAGTATGTGCAGGCTTCCCTTTCTCTGGAGGCAGGCTCCCGGAAATATCCGCACCGGTGGATTCATCATTTTAATGACATTGCCCTGACCTATCTGCTGGAGCAGACCACAAAAAAGCTTCCCGCGTACATGGTATGCCACGAGAAGCTTCTTACCTTAAAATATGAATCAGAGAAAAATCAGTCCCAGCTTTTCCAGACGCTGCGGTGCTACCTGGAAAACCAGCAGAGCGCGACAAAAACGGCAAACGCGCTGTTTATCCACCGCAGTACGCTGCTGTACCGTCTGGACCGGATACAGCATATTCTGAAAAGCGATTTGTCGGATCCCGACGAGCTGCTGTATCTGCTGCTTTCCTTCCGGCTGATTGATATGGAGGAGGAACGGGAGCAGGAGCAGGAATAATAGAGTGCCTGCGTGAGCAAGCTCCCGCCGCACTCCTGCATGGAGACGGGGCTTTCATAGTACGTAGCAGGAGGTATACGCTATTTTCTGCGGTCCGTAGTAATAGCCGATTCCATTACTTTTGCATAAATCGCTGACCACGATTCCAAACGCTTCCAGGGAGGAGATTCTTTTTTCCGGGAAGCGGCAGTTTCCCTCCGGACCGGCGCAGGTCTTACAGACGGTGCAGCAGCCGCAGCCCAGCGGCAGAACCTGCGGACAAATCTTGCGCAGTTTTTCCGCCATTTCGTAGAAATGCTTTTTGTGAAGAGCCTCCGCCTCCTGCATTCCCTCAAAGTCCAGGCTGTCCTCTATCTCGCCCACAGTCTGGACGATGATGCCCTCCCGGTGTCCCTCCAGCGCCCGCCGGCACTCCTCCAGTGTGCCGCAGGCGGGCGGACAGGCAAGATTCTTTCCGTACATGCCGCAGGTATTCGCGCCGCACATGTCCCGCACCTCCTGCCGCAGCTCAATCGTATCGCAGTTTAAATGCGCCGCATAGCTGAATCCAATCTCCAGCGCCATTTTTTCCCAGTCCTTATATTCCATAGAAATCCTCCTTTGCAAAACTCATTTCGTCCACATACACATCCATAAAATCCGCTTCGCACGCAAGCTCCAGAAAATCCGCGCGGGCAGCCATCTCACGGCTGCGGGCAAATTCCGTCTCAGACAGAACGGCAAGCCGCGCTCCCGCTCCGGCGGCATTTCCCACCGGAATGATGCGCTCCTTTAGAACCGGCGGCAGCAGCCCGATTGCACAGGCGCTCTCCGGGGCAAGATAGTTTCCGAACGCCCCCGCCAGCAGAAGCGTGCGGATTTCCTCCGGTTTTACGCCCCGCCTCCGGCAGAGGAGCCGGATTCCGGCGGCGATTGCCGCCTTGGCAAGCTGCAGCTCGCGGATATCCTTCTGTGTCAGGCTGACATTCTCTGAAAAGAAATACGGTTCCTTCATGTAGCCGGTCTCGTCGATCACTCCCAGCTCCAGAAGGCAGGCAGCTGCGTCCAGAAGCCCGGAGCCGCACAGCCCTGCAGGCGCGCATTCCCCGATCACGTGGAATTTCAGCTTTCCGTCCTCAATCTTAACATGGTCGATGGCGCCGCGGCTGCCCCGCATACCGCAGGAGATTTTCGCGCCCTCAAAGGCGGAACCGGCAGCCGTGGAGCAGACCGTATAGCCGTTGCGGTTTCCCAGCACCATTTCCCCGTTTGTCCCGATGTCGACCAGCAGCGTCAGCTTCTCTCTTTTATCAAACTCCGCCGCCAGCATACAGGCGGCTGTATCCGCTCCCACGAAGCCGCCGATATTGGGAAGCCAGCTTAAATTTGCCTCCGGATGCACATGAATGCCGCATTCCAAAGCCTTCCGTGTGACGGCATCTGTCACGCTGGGCGTATAAGGCGCGTGCACCAGATTGTCCACCGGAAGCTCCAGAAACAGGTGATGCATACAGGTGTTCCCCACCATCACAATGCGCACGATGTCCCCACTCTCCTGCCCGGCGCCGGCGGCAAGCCGCCCAAGCAGCTCATCGATTGCCTGCCGGATGCAGATACTGAGGCTTTCCGCTCCGTGCTCCAGGGCATAACCGCTGCGCATCACCACATCCGCGCCGAACTGGCGCTGGGGATTTAAGATACTTTCCATCCCCAGCGTTTCTCCGGTTGCGGCGTCCAAAAGATACGCCACCACAGAGGTAGAGCCCAGGTCCACCGCCGCCAGCAGAGGGCGCGCTGCCCCTCCGGGCAGTCTGCCCGGCTCGCAGGGCACCGACCGGAAGCTTCCGTCTTTCAGAATCTTCGCGCCCTTTTCTTCACTGCCCGGCGTTTCCACCGCGCAGCTTCGCTCCACCTTCGTCCGGCATGCGTATACCTCTTTTCCGTCCAGCTTTACTTTACATTTTCCGCATTTCCCCTGTCCGCCGCAGGGCGCATCCGGCACCAGCCCGGCCGCAATTTCCGCCGCCAGCAGGGTCGTCCCTTCCTCCACCTGCGCCTCGCGTCCTTCCCGGACGAAGCGCACCGTAAATACACGTCTGTCCATTTTCGTCATCGCCTCCGTCTGTTTCAGATAACATTTTCCGGGTAACTATATTCTGATTCTACCACGGCTCATTTAACTATGCAATCCGCCCGGCAAATCTGATTTCACATTTCCGGGCACTGATAAAGCCCCGCACCACTTTCTTTCGTGGCACGGGGCACCGTAATCATCGTTTTTTATTTTTTCTGCCGTAATTTATGATATACTTACCACCTCAAAACCGGCATCTTCCACGGCATGTTTAATATCTATTTCACTTACTTCGCGGTCATACGATACGACCGCAAGATTGTCGCTCAGGCTGACCCTGGCGGAAGCCCCATCAATTTTATTGATGGCATTTGTCACACTGTTTACACAGTTGTCACAGTGCATACCGGATATTTTTACCGTTTTTCTTCCTATCACCGGACCATCCAGCATCTTTTCCCCCGCTTTTTTTGCGGAACCGGAACCGCCTCCGCAGCAGGGACCTTCACCCTTAAAATGCTTTACCGAACCCTTCACGGCCAGTATAAGCACAATTAACACGATTATTACTATAATTGCATCTGCCATAGCAATCCCTCTTATTCGTCTTCATCATTCTTTCTGCGGTCGCGGCGTTTCCTGAACCACAGATATCCCTGATAAATGGACGCTCCTACGATATAGATAAGCATAAACGCGCCAAAGGCATAAAACATGGAACCTGTTGAATTTCCCATATCAGAGCTGTCCCTTCTTTTCTTCCATCACCTGCCGGGCGCCGCTGCAGCCCGCACAGCCTGCGCAGTCGCCGCCGCAGCCAACGCAGCCTACATGCTTTCCCGCTTTTTTGTTCTTGTATCCCCTGTACAGCAGGAAAATACAATATGCGGCTATGAGTGTCAGAATTACAATATTTGCTATCATAAACCCCACCTTCCTTTACAGGGAAAGCCGGATACATTGTATCCAGCTTCCCATAAAACCTTTTTACGCACCCTGTACGGAGCGTTTTGCATATGTTTTCTGATTCTTATACGGGTCCGGTCTGAATAGCAGCACCAGAAGAATAATCGCAAACAGGAAGCCTACTACTGTGCCTGCTGTAAACGCCCCTCCAAGGATAAAGGAACCAATCTGGTATACGCAGAGCGAAACAACGTATGCGAACACATTCTGGAAGATAATCGCAAACCAGAACCATTTTCTGGACTGCATCTGCTGTGCCATTGTAGCGATTGCCGCCAGACACGGAGAATCAAGCAGGTTGAACAGCAGGAACGAGAACGCTGCCACTGTTGTCGGGAACCAGGTTGCAACACCTGCTGCCACATTGACTGCATCTTCCGTATCGCCGCTTACATTTGCCAGCACGCCCATCGTGGAAACGATTGCCTCTTTTGCCGTGAAGCCGGACAGAGAAGCTGCCACTGCCTGCCAGTTGCCGAAGCCAAGCGGTGCGAAGAGCGGTGCGATAAGTCCGCCGATTGCAGCCAGAAGGCTGTCTGCGCTGTCTTCTACCATGCCAAAACCGCCGTCTGCAAATCCAAATCCGCCGAGGAACCACATAACCACACAAGCCAGGAACAGAATCGTACCAGCCTTGATGATGAAGCCTTTCAGTCTCTCCCATACGTGAAGCAGTACGGTTTTCACCTGCGGAATATGGTACTGCGGGAGCTCCATTACAAACGGAGCCGGTTTACCGGAGAACGGTTTTGTCTTCTTCAGAATAATTGCAGCCACAAGCACTGCAGCGATTCCGATGAAGTACATCAGCGGAGCGATAAAGGAGCTCTCTGTATAGCCCGCAACCTCTCCTGCCATTACGCCGCCCATCATAGCGATGACCGGAAGCTTTGCTCCGCACGGAATAAAGGTTGCTGTCATAATTGTAAGACGTCTGTCGTTATCCTGCTCGATGGTCTTCGAAGCCATGATTCCCGGAATTCCGCATCCTGAGGAAATCAGCAGCGGGATAAAGCTCTTTCCGGACAGTCCGAAGTGACGGAACACACGGTCCATAACGAATGCGATACGTACCATGTAGCCGCAATCCTCAAGGATGGACAGGAACAGGAACAGAATCGCCATCTGCGGAACGAAGCCAAGAACTGCGCCAAGACCGCCGATGATACCATCCACAACAAGGCTCTGTACGAGAGCGCCGCTTCCGATGCTCTCAAGGAAGCCGCCAACTGCATCCTGAATAGCTACTACGAACACATCATTTGTCCAGTCTGTAACCAGCGTACCCACGGTTGTTACAGAAATATAGTACACAAACCACATTACCAGAATGAAAATCGGAATACCAAGGATACGGTTCGTCACGATACGGTCAATCTTGTCGGAGGTCGTGAGCTTATCTTTTCCTTTCTTCACTGTCGTGGAAACGATTTTCTGTATGTATTTATAGCGCTCATCCGTCACGATGCTTTCCATGTCGTCATCGTGATTTTTCTCGATTTTGCTTCTCAGAGCGGAAATCGCGGATTTCGCCGCCTCGGAAACTCTTACGGAATCAACGACCTTGCTGTCGTTCTCCAGAAGCTTCACAGCGTACCATCTCTTCTTGTCGTCCGTGATGGACTCCGGAAGGTATCCCTTTACCTCTTCTACCGCCGCTTCCAGCTCTTTGGAGAAGATTTCTCCCGGCAGCTTTGTCTCTTTTTTCTTCGCAACCTTAACAGCTTCGTCAATCAGCTCCTGCAGACCGGTCTGCTTCAGCGCGGAGGTCTCCACGATCGTACATCCCAGCAGCATGGAAAGGCGCTTTGTATCAATTTTGATGCCTCTCTTTTCCAGCAGGTCCGCCATGTTCAGCGCGATCACCACCGGAACGCCCGTCTCTACAAGCTGTGTTGTTAGGTAAAGGTTACGTTCGATGTTTGTCGCATCGACAAGGTCAATGATGACATCCGGATTTTCGTTCAGCACGTAATCACGGCTTACCACTTCCTCCAGCGTATACGGAGAAAGCGAATAAATACCCGGAAGGTCTGTGACAACAACGTCCTCTCCCTTTGCTTTTTTGCTCTTTACTTTTCCTTCTTTTTTCTCAACCGTAACTCCCGGCCAGTTTCCTACATACTGGTTAGCGCCAGTCAATGCGTTAAACATCGTAGTCTTACCGCAGTTCGGGTTTCCGGCGAGTGCAATTTTAATTGCCATCCCTTTTTACCTCCTTGAAGTGTGTTGTCGAATTATGCTATGCGGTGCTATTTTACCTGCACACACTGGGCATCGTTTTTACGGACGGAAAGCTCATACCCTCTTACCGTTATCTCTACCGGGTCGCCGAGGGGCGCCACTTTTCTGATGTAGAGTTCGCTGCCCTTTGTGATTCCCATGTCCATAATACGGCGCTTGTACGCGCTGTCCCCTTCAATTTTGGTGACAACAACGGTGCTTCCTACCTGTGCATCTCCTAACGTCATCGTCTTATCTCCTTTCCCAAATGTAAATACTGCAGCGGCTCAGATAAACTGCTGCCAGATACTCTATATACAGCGGAGCAGTCCTTTCAGACCATAATATGCCGCGCCATATCAGCATTAATAGCGACCCGTGAATCTTTGATATTCACTATCACATTTCCTCCGATTGCAGACAGTACGGTGACTTCTGCACCGGCTACAAATCCCAGGTTCTCCAGGAAACGTCTCGTCTCCTCGTTTCCTCCTATTCTGCGTATCGTATTTACCGTTCCAACATCCGCCATTGCCAAAGGCATTTCCTATCCTCTTCTTTCTTAACGTAAAAAAACTTCTTTTCAACAGTATCCGTTTACTCAGAAGTTAGTATATGCTAACATTATTTAGTTGTCAAGGACTTCTTTATACTTTTTTTAGATTTTCTCGTCATCCATGCTGCCGCAAAAATACAGGCGGGCACATTCCGCCCATATTTTTGCGGCATTTACAGCTCATCGTATTCACTTTTGTACAACACAATCCCGCCGGTTTTCCTTGTTTTTACAAGGTCTATGACCCGCTGGTTTGCGCTTCCGCGGTACTGCAGCGTCAGATCCCGCTGCTCCAGAATAAAGGGACCGTCCACCAGGATATCCGCCAGCTCCAGAAGGCGCGCTACGCCCTCCTGCTGCATTTTCAGAAGCTGTTCGTAAAGATAACCGGTATAAATCATCAGGTGCTTTCCGCGCGCCTTTATTTCCTCCGCAAGGGGAACCAGCGCCGCTGCCTGCACAAACGGTTCGCCGCCGGAGAAGGTGACGCCGGACAGAAGCGGGTTACCAAAAATCTGCTCCAGGATCGCACCGGTGTCCGCCAGGCGCCCGCCCTCCGGATCATGGGTCTGCGGATTATGACAGCCCGGACAGTGGTGCGGGCAGCCCTGCGTAAAAATTACGTAGCGGATGCCGGGACCGTCCACAATGGAATCCTGCACGGTTCCGGCAATCCTCAGCGGCTCAGGACAGGCTGTGTTTAACACGGTCTCTTTCCTCCGCGCGCTTCGCGTTATTGAAGCGGTCCGTGGTTCCCACCAGATATCCGGTAATCCGGCGGATACGGTCAAATTTTACGTTTTCTCCTACTTTTCCATTTTCTGCAAGCAATTTTCCTGTCATAGTATTCCCTCCTGAAATTATATTGCTATTTGCTATTATTTATTTCGTTTACAGCGGCAGATTATGTCACGGCAGCCCGGATACGCCGTTCTGCCGCATCTGCCGTTACTGTCCGTTCCGGCGGCACGCGCCGGGCGCGTCAGTGATTCGCATCCAGGTACACCGGGATATCCGGATATTTTTTGCGCAGCTCGTTCAGTCTGATAAGCGGAACCGCCTCGCCCTCCCGGCGTCCGCACCTCGGACACACATCATCGATAACGCCCGTGTAGCCGCATACCGGGTCCCTGTCCACCGGATGGTTGACAGAGCCGTAGCCAATGCCGCACTCCTTCATAAAACGGATGACCGACTCAAACGCCTCCGGGTTTTTCGCCGTATCTCCGTCCAGCTCCACATAGCTGATGTGTCCCGCGTTGGTCAGCGCATGATAGGGCGCTTCGATGCGGATTTTCTCAAACGCGCTGATGGGATAATAAACCGGCACATGGAAGGAGTTGGTATAATACTCCCTGTCCGTAACGCCCGGAATGCTTCCGAACCGCTGCCGGTCAATCCGGACAAATCTGCCGGATAATCCCTCCGCCGGAGTTGCCAGAAGCGTAAAGTTCAGACCGGTCTCCTCCGACTTTTTATCCACAAAATCCCGCATGTGGGAGATAATTTCATAGCCCAGCTTCCGGCTCTCCTCACTCTCCCCGTGGTGTTTGCCGGTCAGCGCCACCAGCGCTTCCGCCAGTCCGATAAATCCGATGCTCAGGGTTCCGTTTTTCAGAACCTCGCCCACCTCATCATCAATGCCCAGCTTCTCCGAATCGATCCAGATGCCCTGTCCCATCAGGAACGGATAATTGCGCACCGTCTTTTTGCTCTGGATGCCGAACCGGTGCAGAAGCTGCCGGCAGCAGAGTTCCATCAGCTTATCCAGTCTCTCATAAAACGCCTGGATATCGCCCTTTGCCCAGATGCCCAGCCGCGGAAGATTTATCGACGTAAAGCTTAAATTTCCTCTTCCGCAGGTCACTTCCTTCTCCGGATTATAGCGGTTTCCCATAACGCGGGTCCGGCAGCCCATGTAGGCAATTTCCGTATTATAGTCGCCCTCTTTATAATACTGCAGATTAAAGGGCGCGTCAATAAAGCTGAAGTTCGGGAAAAGCCGCTTCGCCGACGTTTTGATGGCAAGGCGGAATAAATCGTAGTTCGGGTCTCCCGGATTGAAGTTGACGCCCTCCTTCACCTTGAAGATCTGCACCGGGAAAATCGCCGTCTCCCCGTTTCCCAGTCCTTTGTAAGTCACATCCAGCAGATTGCGTATCGCCATGCGCGCCTCCGGCCGGGTGCAGGTACCATAGTTGATGGAGCTGAAGGGCACCTGCGCGCCTGCTCTGGAATTCATCGTATTTAAGTTGTGAATCAGCGACTCCATCGCCTGATAGGTGAGCATATCCGTCTCCTTCATGGCGATGCGCACCGACGTCCGGTGCGCCCGGCGCACTTCCTCCTCCGACGGCGCGATTCCCAGGAAATCTTTTCCGGATTCCATCATCCAGCTTACAAACTGCACCTCATAGGTATCGATATTTGCCATGTCGATGCGATCCGGCATCACCTTCTTCAGCGCATCCCGGAAATCATCACCCAGCGCCTTCTCACAGTCGTAGGTAAGCCAGAAATACCGCTGGACGGCATCGTAATACTCCTTGCGGAAGGTGTACGCCACGCCGTCCGCCATAGCGTAATCAAAATTCGGAATCGACTGACCGCCGTGCATTTCGTTCTGGTTCGCCTGGATGGCGATACATGCCAGCGCCGCATAGCTGGCGATGGATTTCGGCGGGCGGATATACCCGTGTCCCGTGGAGAAGCCCTCCCGGAACAGCTTAATCAGATCAATCTGACAGCAGGTCTCCGTCAGCATATAAAAATCCTTGTCGTGGATGTGGATGTCCCCGTTGATATGCGCCGCCGCGATATCCTTCGGAAGGATGTAGTTGTCGATAAAATAGTTGGACCCCTCCGAACCGTATTTCAGCATCGTTCCCATCGAGGTATCCGCGTCAATATTGGCATTTTCGCGCTTCATGTCCGCGTCTGCCGCACTGACAAAGGTCAGCTCCCGGTAAATCTGCACCAGGTCCGCTTCCGTCTTGCGGACCTTGGTATGCTCCGCGCGGTAAAGAATGTACGCCTTCGCCGTTTTTGCAAATCCGTTGGCAATCAGACGCTCCTCCACCAGGTCCTGCACCTGCTCCACATCCGGCACTTCCCCCTCCGGAATGAACGCGATTACCTCATCCACCAGCTTTTCAAACTGACAAGGCGCAATCGCCTCCACCTTTGCCGCATCGTTCGCCTTGCGGATTGCATTTTCAATCTTTGTTCTGTCAAAAGTCACCGGCCTGCCGTTACGCTTTTTTATCGTATCGGGGCTCTGGACACCATTTTCCAGCATGTCATCTCCTCCAATATCTGCATGATGACGCCAGAAAGCAGAGGCTTCTTCTTATCAGATTCCGGAAGCACTCCGCGAAAAACTCCGGTGGCATCATCAATATATAGTGTTTTTTTATTTTTTCCCGTACTAAATAGAGTATCACTAACGGGCATAAGATGCAAGTACATTTTGGCGGATGGTTTGTGATTCTTGACATCACAACGCAGAGTTGATAAAATGTTACTGTTCGCTGCAGACATAAACACCTGCTTTGCAGACAAAGTGGACAGTAATGAAAAAATAAGCCTGTAAACGGGCAAATTCCAGGAAAGGAGTACCATGCAGATTACATCGAGATTTACGGTCGCAATACACACTATGCTCTGTATTGCCCATTATGAAGGGAAAAAGAAAATGACCTCCGCCGCTCTTGCCGGCAGCACGGGCGCGGACGCAACGATTATCCGTCGTCTGCTTGGCCAGCTCCAGACTGCCGGATATGTAAAGGTAAACGCCGGGGTGGGCGGCGCCCATCTGATAAAGCCATTAAAAGACATCACGCTGCTGGACCTCTTCCGGGCTGTCGATGCCGAAACCAGGAATCTCTTCCGGTTCTACGAAAATCCGGACTGCGTCTGTCCCGTCGGAAACAATATCCATTCCGTCCTGGACGGACATCTGTGCGAAGTCCAGCAGGCAATGTACAACAAAATGCAGGAAATCAACCTGCAGACGCTTTATGAAGAAATTGAGCCCCTTCTAAGCAAAGATGGGGAAAATTTATCGTCATGACAAAAATCCATTGATAATCTGTTCTTCCGCTTCTTTTTCCGTAAGCCCCAGCGTCATCAGCTTCATGATCTGCTCGCCGGCGATTTTGCCGATTGCCGCCTCATGCACCAGCGCCGCGTCAATGTCATTCGCCTCAAGCTGCGGAATCGCCAGAATCCGCGCATGGTCCATAATGATGGCGTCGCATTCCGTATGACCGCTGGACGGAGCGTTTCCGACAATTTTGGCGTCAAATTTCTGATAGGAAGAATCCCGCGCAACAGAACGTGAAATGACGTCCGCATTCGCCCCGTCGCCGTTTAACTTCACCTCGTAGCTGCTGACAGCGTTCTGTTCCCCGTGCGTCATCAGGCTCTCGCGCACAAGCAGCTTCGCCCCGGCAGCAACCTCCGCGTATGTCTTTCTTTCCGTGGAATCTACGCCTTTAATCTGCACCATTTCCATTTCCATCTGCGTGCCTTCCTGCAGATAGACCTCCGTGCCCGGATTCAGAATGCGTTTTCCCTTTCCATCTCCGGACCCGTAATGCTTCTCCACATATTTCACTCTGGAATTTTTCCCGACATAAAAGCGGTGAATGCCGTCATGCTCGGAATCCTGGATGCCGCAGTTGTCAATGCCGCAGCCCGCGACGATCGTCACATCGCAGTCGTCCCCGATGTAAAAATCATTGTATACCACCTCATGCAGCCCGCTCTGGCTCAGCACCACCGGGATGTGCACGCTTTCATTTTTCGTTCCCGGCTGGATGCGGATAACAAGCCCGCTTCCGTCCTCTTTCGTGGAAATATCAATATGAGCGGTCGAATTTCTTCCGACGGATTTTCCGTTTGCCCGGATGTTATAGGCTCCTTCCGGCACCTCATGCAATCCGGCGACCTCATTTAACAGCCGTTTCTGAATTTCATCCATCATTTTGCTTTTCCTCCCTTCTCATATTTCTCGCATATGCTGACTGCGGAATCGCTTCCCATAAGTCCCGGCAGGATTTCCTCCCGCGCTCCCTGTCTGGCAATGCGCCCGTCAGAAATCACGATAATTTCATCGGCAATATTCAGAATCCGCTCCTGATGGGAAATCACGAGAATGGAGCTTTCACGGTTCTGCGCCTGCATCCGCTCAAAGACCTCTATGAGGTTCTGGAAGCTCCAGAGGTCGATTCCCGCCTCCGGCTCGTCAAAAACAGACAGACTGCTTTTTCTCGCCAGCACCGTGGCAATTTCAATCCGCTTCAGCTCGCCGCCCGACAGGCTGTTGTTGACCTCGCGGTCGATATAATCTCTTGCGCAGAGTCCCACCTCGGAAAGATACTCGCACGCCTCCGATACGGAAATCGGCGTTCCCACCGCAATCCGTATCAGATCCTTTACCCTGATTCCCTTAAAGCGCACCGGATTCTGGAACGCATATCCGATTCCCATCCGCGCCCGCTCCGTGACGCCAGTCTCTGTAATATCTTTGCCATTAAAATAAATGCTGCCGGAGGAGGGCTTTTCAATGCCTGCGATAATCTTCGCAAGCGTGGATTTTCCGCCGCCGTTCGGTCCGGTAATCACCGCAAACTTTCCGTTTTCTACTGTCAGATTCACATCATGCAGAATCTCTTTTGAGGCATCCTCCGGTACATCAAAAGAGACATTCTTTAACTCCAGCATAAACTCACCTCTGTCGTCCTTTCTTCTATATTATCATCAATATTGTTGTGATTCTTCGTATCACAGCAAAGTGTATCACAGTATGGTTGCGGTGTCAACGGGCATGTCAGACAGTCAGATTTTTCCGCTCTCGTCGTTTTCCTTCATTATCTTTTCAGCCGCCTTATTTACACAATTCAGCGCATTCAGACTGCGCGGATATCCGATATATGGCAGGCACTGGGAAATTATTTTGATTAAAAATGCCCTGTCATTGCCAATGCGCATATTGGCGGCGGCGTGACTGGTAAGCTGCGGCTCACAGCCTCCCTGTGCCGCCAGAAAGCAGAAAGTAATCATTTCCCGCTGCCGGTAATCAAGCCCCGTCCGTGTATAATAATCTCCGAAACAGTTATCCGCCAGCCAGCGGTTGATGTGGCGGCTTTCCTCCGGACCGGATTTCCAGAAATCCCGCATTCCTTCACCAAAAATATCCACCTGGGCCTGTGTCCCGGCCTCCCGGCGGTTTTCCATCGTGGTCGTTGCCTGCGCAGGCAGCGGAAGCTCTGTTCCCATTTCCTTCAGCACTTCATTGGTAATCTTCAGAAACGGAAACACTCTGCCGATTCCAAGGTACGCCACCGCCTGATAGACAATTTCCTTCGCCTCCACCGGCGTCACCCCGAAATGCAGAGCGGCAGGAAGCATCATCCGGAATTCATCGCTCCCCTGGCAGCCCAGCAGTGTCGCCAGAATCGCCATAAATCTTGTCCTGTCGTCCAGATCATCCTGGTTTACCACCTCATCAAACGCAAAGTTATCAAACCGTTCGATAAACTCCGGGTCTGTCTCCTGCAAAGAGGAATCATTCCCCGAAAACATTCTGTCGTGATATTTTTTTTGCAGCTTCCGTAACTGCCATATTCTCCATCTCCTTTATTTGTCAAATTCCCTTGCCACTTCCGCAAGAAGCTCCCGTACTTTTCTGACTGCATCCTGCTTCTGTCACATTCCAATGCCGTCAATCCATGCCTCGATTTCTTTCTCCGGTGTCCGCAGAACCGCCTCATCGAATTTTACGTTGAGCCCCTTTCTCACGTCCGCACCTCTGCACTCTTTTTCAAAATCCCGGAAAGTATGCCCTATCCAGCCGCCGTTTGTGGCAAACGGATATACAATCTTTCCGGACAGGTCATATGTATTCAGAAAAGTTTTCATTGCCGGGGCAAACGTATACCACCACACCGGGCTGCCA
The DNA here is from genome assembly GCF_025148285.1 of Marvinbryantia formatexigens DSM 14469. Taxonomy (NCBI): domain Bacteria; kingdom Bacillati; phylum Bacillota; class Clostridia; order Lachnospirales; family Lachnospiraceae; genus Marvinbryantia; species Marvinbryantia formatexigens. The sequence continues at coordinate 1,592,003 of NZ_CP102268.1, forward strand.
AGAATGATTCTGTCATATTTCTGCACATCCGCTGTCAAAGGCTGTATTTCCGGCATATATCCGCTGTTTACCTCCCGCTGCCCCTGATTTACCACGGAATCATAGCTCCCGGTATACGGCTTCACCGTTTCAATTTCCGCTATATCTCCTCCGGTCCTCTTCTGAATCATCTCCGCGATTCTTCTTGTATTTCCGCCATAGGAATAATATATAATCAATGTCTTCATGCTCCGCTGCCTCTCATTCTTATAGATTTCCCCGTCAGTCATCCTCTGTCCGCGGGATACCTCTATTATAAACCGTTTTTTCTCCGCAGGGAATCTCCCGCATGTTACTATTGTTTAAACCTGAAGTTTATACATTGCTGTTCTGGAGCAAGCAAAAAAAACCTGCAAACATATTGTCTGCAGGTTTTATAAGCTCCCCGAGTTGGGCTCGAACCAACAACCCTTCGGTTAACAGCCGAATGCTCTACCATTGAGCTATCGAGGACCATCTTCCTTTTTCTGATACCCTGTTTCTTTCCATGTACCTTCAAAACCGCACAGGAACCACAATCTCTCCATCCTTCTCTCTTACCCGGACCTTCCGCCTTTCGGCTTTCCTGGTCAAGCTTTCGACCTATTAGTGACAGCCAGCTCCGTGCATTGCTGCACTTCCACCCCTGCCCTATCAACCTCGTCGTCTTCAAGGGGTCTTATGTTTTCACTGGGATATCTCATCTTGAGGGGGGCTTCACGCTTAGATGCCTTCAGCGTTTATCCCTTCCCGACTTGGCTGCCCGGCCGTGCCACTGGCGTGACAACCGGTGCACCAGAGGTCAGTCCATCCCGGTCCTCTCGTACTGAGGACAGCTCCTCTCAGATATCCTGCGCCCACGCCGGATAGGGACCGAACTGTCTCACGACGTTCTGAACCCAGCTCGCGTACCGCTTTAATGGGCGAACAGCCCAACCCTTGGGACCTACTACAGCCCCAGGATGCGATGAGCCGACATCGAGGTGCCAAACCACTCCGTCGATGTGAACTCTTGGGAGTGATAAGCCTGTTATCCCCAGGGTAGCTTTTATCCGTTGAGCGATGGCAATCCCACTTTATGCCACCGGATCACTAAGCCCTACTTTCGTACCTGCCCCACCCGTCGGTGTCGCAGTCAAGCTCCCTTCTGCCTTTGCACTCTGCGGATGGTTTCCAACCATCCTGAGGGAACCTTCGGGCGCCTCCGATACCCTTTCGGAGGCGACCGCCCCAGTCAAACTCCCCGCCTGGCATTGTCCCACCGCCGGCTCACGGCGGCTGGTTAGAAGCCCAGTACTGCAGGGGTGGTATCCCAACAGCGGCTCCGCTGCGGCTGGCGCCGCGGCTTCACAGCCTCCCACCTATCCTGTACGTGCAGTACCGGACCCCAGTACCAGACTGGAGTAAAGCTCCATGGGGTCTTTCCGTCCTGGCGCGGGTAACCAGCATCTTCACTGGTACTTCAATTTCACCGGATGCATTGTCGAGACAGCGCCCAAATCATTACGCCTTTCGTGCGGGTCGGAACTTACCCGACAAGGAATTTCGCTACCTTAGGACCGTTATAGTTACGGCCGCCGTTTACCGGGGCTTAAGTTCAAAGCTTCGCTTGCGCTAACTTCTCCCCTTAACCTTCCGGCACCGGGCAGGCGTCAGCCCGTATACTTCACCTTACGGTTTTGCACAGACCTGTGTTTTTGCTAAACAGTTGCTTGGGCCAATTCTCTGCGGCCTCTTCACAGAGGCACCCCTTCTCCCGAAGTTACGGGGTCATTTTGCCGAGTTCCTTAACAATGCTTCTTCCGTCGGCCTTGGGATTCTCTCCCCATCCACCTGTGTCGGTTTACGGTACGGGTACATCATGAACAATAGCGGCTTTTCTTGACGCATGGCACACACGCTTCCCTACTATGTTTCGGTCCGCATCACGGATTCCCGCTGCCTGGCGGATTTGCCTGCCAGACCGGTACCCCGCTTGCACGCGGCTTTCCATTCCGCGCCCGCGCTCTCCACACGTGTCCCCACAGTTCTGTCATGCTGCAGTACAGGAATCTCAACCTGTTGTCCATCGGCTACGGCCTTCGCCCTCGCCTTAGGTCCCGACTTACCCGGAGCAGATCAGCTTTACTCCGGAAACCTTGGATATCCGGCCGGAAGGATTCCCACCTTCCTCTCGCTACTCATTCCAGCATTCTCTCTTCCCTGCGCTCCACCGTTCCTTACGGTACGGCTTCATCGCGTGGGAATGCTCCTCTACCAATGATCTCTCATTCCTGAGCTTCGGTGGCGCATTTCAGCCCCGGACATTTTCGGCGCAGGACCTCTCGGCCAGTGAGCTATTACGCACTCTTTTAATGTATGGCTGCTTCTGAGCCAACATCCTGGCTGTCTCTGAAATCCCACATCCTTTTCCACTTAATGCGCACTCTGGGACCTTAGCTGCAGGTCCGGGCTCTTTCCCTTTTGACCGCCCGACTTATCTCGTGCGGTCTGACTCCCGTACATCATCTGTATGGCATTCGGAGTTTGATATTCTTCGGTAAGCTTTGACGCCCCCTAGGAAATTCAGTGCTCTACCTCCACCAGACTTGTACGAGGCCAGCCCTAAAGCTGTTTCGAGGAGAACCAGCTATCTCCGGGTTCGATTGGAATTTCTCCCCTATCCACACCTCATCCCCACCCTTTTCAACGGATGTGGGTACGGACCTCCACTGCCTCTTACGGCAGCTTCATCCTGGACATGGATAGATCACCCGGTTTCGGGTCTGCGCAGACTGACTTGGCGCCCTATTAAGACTCGGTTTCCCTCCGGCTCCGGACCTTCAGTCCTTAACCTTGCCAGCCAGCACAACTCGCTGGACCGTTCTACAAAAAGTACGCGGTCCCGCCCGTACGGCGGTTCCACAGCTTGTAAACACAGGGTTTCAGGTTCTCTTTCACTCCCCTCCCGGGGTCCTTTTCACCTTTCCTTCACAGTACT